>CAZNZG010000243.1:0-5299 GCA_964577455.1 uncultured Gemmatimonas sp.
AGCGCGCTCGACGCGCGCTGACCCTCATTCATCGGATCAGACATGTATCTCAAGCCGGTCATCGCGGCCAACTGGAAGCTCAATCACGGTCCCACCGATGCGCGGGCGTTCCTGCAGCGCTTCCTTGCGCAGGCGCCCAAGTTCAACGATCGCACGGTGGTGTTCTTTCCGTCGGCCATCACGATCACGACGGTGGTCGAGGGACTGCGCGAACGCCCGGAAATCTGGGTGGGTGTGCAGAACGTGCACGCCGAGGCGCAAGGTGCGTATACCGGCGAGAACTCCGTGCTGATGGCGCGCGACGTGGGAGCGCGAGTGGTGCTGGTGGGGCACTCGGAACGTCGCCACGTGTTCGGCGAGTCGGACGAGCAGACCACGAAGAAGATGGCGCTGATCTCGCAGGCCCGGCTGATTCCCATGCTGTGCGTGGGTGAGACCCTCGCGGAGCGGGAGGCCGGACGCACGGCCGAGGTGGTGGAACGGCAGCTCGCGGCAGGACTCGCGGAGCTCGATGATCAGCAGATCGGATCGATCATGCTGGCGTATGAACCCGTGTGGGCCATCGGGACCGGCCGCACTGCCACTCCCGAGGATGCGAGTGAGATCCACGGGGTGCTCCGCCGCGCCTTGATCTCGCGGGTGGGGGAGAAGATGGCCACGAGCATCCCGATCCTGTACGGCGGTTCGGTGAACCGCGGCAACGCCAGCCAGCTGCTGGCGGCGGCCGATGTGGACGGGCTCTTGGTCGGCGGCGCGTCGCTGGATGCCGACAGTTGGGCCAGCATCGTCAGGGCCTGACCGCAACTCCCGCTGCCGGAAGGACTTGCCCGCCGAGGCGCGGCAGGTGATTTTACGAGGCTACAGTTGAACGGCGCGGCGGATTCTCCGCCGCCCACCCCCACGGATTTCCGTCTCCGCGACATGTACACGTTTCTGCTGACCCTGCTCATTCTCGACGCCGTGGTTCTTGCCGTGGCCGTTCTGCTCCAGTCGGGCAAGGGCGGTGGCCTCGCTGCCAGCTTCGGCGGTGCGAGCTCGTCGTCGGACTCCGTGATCGGCACGCGTCAGGCCGGCAACCTCCTCACGAAGGCGTCGTGGTGGTGTGGCGGGATCTTCCTGGGCCTCGCGTTCATCCTGCAGATCATGTCCACGCGGGCCTCGGCGCCCAAGTCGGTGCTCGACAAGCTCGCGGCGCCGGCCAGCGCGCCGGCGGCTCCGAGCACGGGCAGCGGCACCGCGGCACCGGCCGCCCCGCTCACGCAGCAGGCCGCGCCCGCGGCACCAGCCGCTCCCAAGCAGTAAGCGCGCGGTGAACAGCCAGTCGCCCAAGGGGTTCCTCCTCCTCGAGGACGGAACCCTTTTTCTCGGCCGTCTCGTCGGCCCCACGCTCCCCACGGTCGCCGAAGTCGTGTTCACCACGAACATGACCGGTTATCAGGAAACGTTCTCGGATCCCTCGTTCCGCGGCCAGATCGTCGTCATGACGGCGCCGCAGATCGGCAACTACGGGGTCAATACCGAGGATCCGGAGTCGGCTCGCCCGCAGGTTGCCGGCGTGGTCTGCCGTGAGCTGTCGCTCACGTATTCCAACTGGCGCGCCACGAGCAGTCTCCCCGAGTGGCTTGCCACCGGCAACGTTCCGGTGCTGACCGAAGTCGATACCCGTCGACTCACCAAGCACCTCCGCAGCGTGGGTGTCATGCGCGGCGTGATCGGTCTCGGCGAGGCGCCCACGAAGGACGCGCTGGCGGCACTCGACGCCTGTCCGAGCATGGCCGGTCTCGACCTTGCCTCGGTGGTGTCCACCCGGGAACCGTACTCATGGGGCAAGGCTGACGCCCCGTTTCACGTCGTTGCCTACGACTTCGGCATCAAGCGCAACATTCTGCGCCTTCTCGATGCGCACGGCATCCGGGTCACGGTCGTTCCGTCGGACACACCGGCCAACGAGGTGCTGGCCATGAACCCCGACGGCGTGTTCCTGTCCAACGGCCCCGGCGACCCCGAAGCCGTGACGTACGCTCCGGCCGCCATCCGGCAGATCGCCGAGCAGCAGGTGCCGATGTTTGGCATTTGTCTCGGGCATCAGTTGCTTGGCATCAGCTTCGGAGGACGCACGGCCAAGATGCCCTTCGGCCACCGCGGCGGGAATCAGCCGGTCAAGGATCTGGCCACGGGGCAGGTGCTGATCACCTCCCAGAATCACGGCTTCGCGGTGGTGGGAAGCCCGGAGGGAGTCGAGGGTGCCCCCGAGCTGGCGGTCACGCACATCAATCTCAACGACGGGACCGTCGAGGGGCTCAAGCACCGGACGTTGCCGGTCTTTGCGGTCCAGTACCATCCGGAGGCCGCTCCGGGACCGCATGACGCCGTGCCGTTGTTCGATCAGTTTCTCACGGCCTTGAGAACCCGACGTGGGTGAGATGGCCCAAACGCTTGACTGATAAGCACTAAGGCCATACGTTCGCTGTCGCAATGCTTCGCGGGCACCGGGCCGTGGCTTGGTGCTCGTGGCGTTTCTGCTCCGAATCTCTCCGCCCGCAACATGACCAAAGCCGATCTGGTCGAGAACGTCACGGCTCGCATCGCCCGAACCGCCGGTCCGACCATCTCCAAGAAGGACTGCGCGCGTGTCGTGGATGCCTTCCTCGATGCCATAAAGGAAGCGCTCCAGGAGCAGAAGAACATCGAAGTCCGTGGCTTCGGGACCTTCAAGATCCGACAGCGCAAGACACGGATGGCCCGCAACCCGCGCACCGGCTCGCCGGTCGAGGTATCGGCGCGTCCCGTCCCCGTCTTCAAGCCCAGCAAGGAGTTGCGGGCCATGGTGGCCGGTATCGAGGCCCACCTGCTCGACGACGACGACGCCGACGACATGGGCGACGCGTAAGGCACTCTGGCGGCCCCGACACGGTGCTACCGACACCCCGCGTCCTCACGATGGACGCGGGGTGTCGTGTAGGTGGGCACCGGCGGGATCGTCGCACACGTTCGCGGAATTGGCTCGCGGCACGGAACCGAATTCCCGCCCCGTCGCTATCTTGCTAGGGTCATGAGCGTCTCCGTCCTCCTTTTCGCCTCCTACGCCGACGCCTTCGGGTCGCGGCACCTCGATGTCTCGGTCGCCACTCCCTGTGCGGTCAGTGAGGTGGTCCGGGCCATGCGCGACCTCCCCGGAGGCGACCGTCTGCCGGCGAGGCCGCTCGTGGCGATCAATCAGGCCTACGCCACGCTCGACTCCGTTGTGCACCCGCACGACGAGGTGGCGTTGATCCCGCCGGTGGCCGGTGGCTGACATGACACGGCCCGTCACGCCCGATGGGTCGTGGCCCGACGCCCCGTCGGCGGGGGTGCTGCATTCGGCGATTACCACCGATCCCATCGATCTGCCCCGCCTCATCGGTGTGGCGCAGGCGGCCGGGGTGGGCGCGCTTTCGATCTTCCTCGGTACCGTCCGCGACCTCAACGATGGGCGTCCCGTGTCGGGAATGGACTACGAGGCATACGAGGCCATGGCGGCGCGCGAATTGGCCGCCGTGGCGCGCGACGTGTGCGACAGGACGCCCGGATTGCGCGTGGCAATCGAACATCGCATCGGCACGCTGGCGATCGGCGAGGTGAGTGTGGCGATCGTTGCGGCCCACGCGCACCGCGGACCGGCACTCGACGGCGCGCGCGCGATCATTGAGTCGCTCAAGCAGCGCGTGCCGATCTGGAAACGGGAGCACTACGTGGACGGGGAACGCGCGTGGGTGGATCCCACGAAGCCAGTGAACGGGGCCGGGTGATGCTCGATCAATTCGGCCGCCGCATCGAGTACCTGCGCATTTCGATCACCGACCGGTGCAACTTCCGGTGCCAGTACTGCATGCCCGTCGAGGGGCTCCCCTGGCTCCCGAAGCAGGAGATCCTCCGGTACGAGGAGATCGCCGAGGTCGTTCGTCAGCTTGCGCCGCTTGGCCTCAAGCGGCTGCGGATCACTGGCGGTGAGCCCACGATTCGCCCGGAACTGCCGACGCTGATCCGTATGCTCAAGGCAGTGCCCGGCATCGAGGACATCGCGCTGTCCACGAACGGTGTCCGGCTGCCGCAGCTGTCGCCCGCGCTCGCCGAGGCCGGGCTCGATCGCGTGAACATCAGCGCCGACTCGCTCCGGCCGGAACGGGTGGTGGCGATCGCACGTCGTGATCTCGGGTTCGATCTCGTACAAAGTGCGCTGGCGGCGCAACAGGCCGGCATCGGTCCCATCAAGATCAACGTGGTGGTGATGCGCGGCATCAACGACGACGAGATCGCCGACTTCGCCGCTCTCACCCGTGTGCATCCGTGGCACGTGCGCTTCATCGAGCTCATGCCGGTGGGCGAACTGCGCGAGCTCACGTGGGAACACGTGGTGCCCAGCGACGAGGTGCTCACGCGGGTCCGCGCCATCGGCCCGCTCGAGGCGGATTCCGGGCCGGCCAGGGGCAACGGCCCGGCGGTGTATTACCGTCTGGCGGGGGCCCCCGGCACGATCGGCGTGATCACCCCGATGACCCACACCTATTGCGAAAGCTGCAACCGGGTGCGTCTGACCGCGGACGGCCGCCTGCGGACATGCCTGTTCGGCGATCATGAGGTGGTCCTCCGCGAGGCGCTCCGGCGTGGGGAGCCATTGCGCCCGCTGTTCGAACGCGCGCTGGCGGAAAAGCCCAAGGAGCATGCGCTGCTTCAGATGCGCGTGGGCGGCCTGCGGGCGCTCAGCGAAGTCGGCGGCTGACCATCGGCGGGGACGGAACGGCTATTCCCGCTGACTTCCGCGATCGGACTGGCGCGTCCGCATTGCTCGCGTTGGTGCACCGCTCTATGTTGCCAAAACGACACTCCCTGAGCGTCCACCGCAGATAACCGGCAAACTCGGTTTTCGCTGGCGCGGTGCGACGGTCTTTCAACTCACGTCGCAGTTCTGCTTCGATAGCCGTTCGGAGATCCGGCACAACATGGTCAACAAGATCACGGTCGTTGGCGCGGGCAATGTGGGCGCCACCACGGCGCAACGCATCGCCGAAAAGTCGCTCGGTCGCACGGTGGTGATGGTGGACGTCGTCGAGGGCATCCCGCAGGGGAAGGGCCTCGATCAGTGGGAGTCGGCCCCGGTTGAGGGCTTCGACACCCGCGTCATCGGCACCAACGGGTACGAGGAGACGGCAGGGTCGGACATCGTCGTCATCACGGCTGGCATCGCGCGCAAGCCGGGCATGACCCGCGACGATCTGCTCAACACCAACGCCGGCA
Source organism: uncultured Gemmatimonas sp. (assembly GCA_964577455.1). GTDB lineage: Bacteria > Gemmatimonadota > Gemmatimonadetes > Gemmatimonadales > Gemmatimonadaceae > Gemmatimonas. The sequence goes on from CAZNZG010000243.1 coordinate 5,275, forward strand.
TCGTCAAGTCGGTCGCGGAGCAGAT
>CAZNZG010000244.1:0-5284 GCA_964577455.1 uncultured Gemmatimonas sp.
GCGGTGCGGGGAGCGCGTCCCACGCGAACCACTGCCACTCCTCGCACTTGTCCGGCTCGCGCACGACGGGCTCGCCCTGTTCGCTGCGCGCCAGCATGAACAGCGTCACGTAGTGTCGCTGTTCCGCCTCGAAGAAATCGTTGGTCCACGGACCGGCGCCTTCGATCTGCACGGACAGCCCGGTTTCCTCGAGCGCTTCGCGCCGCGCACAGTCGTCGACGGCCTCGCCCCACTCGAGGTGTCCGCCAGGGAACTGCCACACGCCATCGCCGTGCGTGGCACTGCGCCGCTTCCCCAGCAGCACACGCGTGCCGCGGCACACGATGACGGCCACGCCCACGCGTGGGTGGTGATCAGTCACGTCGCGGATGGCAGCGCCCCGATACGCTGCCCCACGCGCACGGGGGCGCCGAGCGGCAGCGGTTCGATGGTGCCGGCATCGGGTGAGCAGACGAGCACCACGGTGCTACCGAACTCGAAATGCCCCAGCTGATCGCCGACCTGCATGCGCACGGGCGGATCGTAGCGTCGCGCCTGGATGTCCCGGCGGCGTGCGTTGGTGTGCAGGTCGTCGAAGACGAGCCGCGTCATGCCCACCATCGTGGCGCCGACCGGCACAACGGCCATGAGCCCACCGCTCGCGGGCTCGAGCATGATCACGATGCGTTCGTTGACTGCGAACAGATCCGCCACGTGCGTGACCGCCGCTGCGTTCACTGGCCACAGTTCACCGGGAATGTACGTGGCGCTGGTGATCGCCCCCGCCATCGGCACGTGAATACGATGATAGTCCTTGGGCGACAGGTAGAGCGTGGTATACGTGCCACCATCGAACCGCTCGGCGAGCGCCGTGCTGCCCAGCAGGGCGGCGAGCGAATAGGTGCGCCCCTTGGCCTGTACGAGCGTATCGTGCGCCACGACACCATACGCCCCGACCGCGGCATCGACGGGGCTCACGATGGCGTTCGGCGCGAGCGGCCGAAGCCCGGGCTTGAGCTCGCGCGTGAAGAAGGCGTTGATGCTGGGGTACGCCTCGAGTGGCAGCGCGGCCTCCTCCGGCTTGGCCCCGAAGATCCGGCTGTAGCCGCGGTACACGGCGCCCCGCATCGCCACCGGCACGGTACGACCGGCTATCCAGCCCGCCCCGCGACTGAGGGCGTGCTTGGGGAGCACTGTGAGGAGCAGAATGAGCAGGCGTTCGAGCATGAGCGGCGAAATCTAGCGACCGGCCGTGGGCCGTTCAGGGCGCGTCGTCGGGGCGCGGCTTGCTCTTCCGCGGATGCGCCACCGAGTGCAGGTAGAGCGACTCGACCTTTGCGCGCGCCCAGGGCGTCTTGCGGAGAAACTTGAGCGAGGAGTTCACGCTGGGATCGTGTGTGAAGCAGTTGATGGTGATGCGATCGCCGAGCCCATCCCAGCCGTAGCGCTCCACCAGATGCTCGATCATCGCCTTGAGGGTCACCCCGTGCAGGGGATTCGCCGGGCGCGGGGCAGGTATGCCGGATTCGGGCGTGCTCTCGTCGGTCATCGCTGCAATGTAGTGCCTACCCCGCGGGTGCAGGCGCCCCCCCTGCCGCACTAGGTTGCAGCAATTCGGGGCGCACGACCGCGGCGCCCCCACCTCCACGGAGCACGCGATGTCGATGGCATTTCTGCGGGACGATGCGGAAGGGGAGATGCCCCGCCGCCACTACGATCTGCCCGCCAAGGACGACCCGGATTACGACCGGGCCGCGGCGCGCGCGATGCTCGAAGCCGCGCGCGTGGGAGAAACGCAGCTGGCCGAACGCGCCACCGGGTACTACTGGGGTGAACCGGCGCTGCGCCCGTACGTGGAAGTGATCCTCGCCGAAGCGGAAAAGGCGGGCGACGACCGTCTCGAACAGGTGGCGCGCCGTTTCCTGCGCTGAACGACGCGTGGCGGAGCGCTACCCCAGCACGTTGTCGTTGCGATGCCCGGCGGCGAAGTCGTCGAGATTGCCGATCGTCGTTTGGGCGATCGTGGTCATGGCCTCCTCCGTGAAGAACGCCTGATGGCTGGTGAGCAGCACGTTGGGGAAGGCAAGCAGGCGCGTGAGTGTTTCGTCCTGCAGCACCGTATCCGACAGATCGCGGAAGAACTTCCCCTCTTCCTCCTCGTACACGTCGAGCGCCACAGCCCCCACGTGGTGTGATTCGATGGCCGCCACCAAGGCGGGGGTGTCGATGAGACCACCGCGACTGGTATTGATGATCGTCACGCCGGGGCGCATGGTGGCGATCGTGTCGGCGTTGAGGAGATGATGGGTGTCCGGCGTGAGCGGTACGTGCAGTGACACGATTTCCGACGTACGCAGCAACTCATCCAGCGGCACGTAGCGCACACCGAGCGCCACCAGCTCCGGCTGCTCTTGCACATCATGCGCCAGCACGGGGCACCCGAACCCCCGCATGATGCGGGCGAAGATCGCGCCGATCCTGCCCGTCCCCACTACGCCCACGGTACGGCCGTGTATGTCGCGCCCCAGCAGGCCGGCCAGCCGGAAGTTGTGCTCGCGCGTGCGATTCCAAGCCCGATGGATACGCCGGTTGAGCGTCTGCAGCAGCCCCACCGCGAACTCGGCCACCGAGTACGGCGAGTAGCTGCGCACCCGCATGCAGGTGATGCCGTGCGCGGCCGCTGCGTCCAGATCGAGATTGTTGAAGCCCGTGGAGCGCTGCACGATGCAGCGCACGCCACCGTCCGCGAAGCGGGCCATCACCGACGCATCGGCACGGTCATTCACGAACAGACAGACGGCGTCGAAGCCGTGCGCCAGCGTCACCGTGTGCGCATCGAGCTGTGCGGCCGTGAACTCGAGCACGTGACGGCCGGCGTTGGCCTGCTCGAGAAAGGTACGATCGTAGCTGTGGGTATCGTAAACGAGAACGCGCATGCGATGGGCGGGTAGAGTACCGGATATTCGACAGATACACCGTCGGAAGTTAGCACCGGACACCTTGTTACATGGACGTGCCGAAGCTGTAGCGGCGATGCGACCGCGCACGAGAGGGAACGTGACGGTTGAGAGGCTTCGTGCAGAAGACCCGTGACAGTCGTCCCGGGTGATCGCTCACCGTCCCCGTCGGCCGGTGGCACCTCCCGTATCCTCCGCATCATGTCGAAACCCCTTCGCATCGCGCTGGCCATGTGCCTTCCTGCCATCGCGCACGCGCAGTCCGGTGCCGTGCTCCGTGGCACCGTCGTGACGCAGGATGGCGCCCGCCCCGTCGAAGGCGCCATTGTCACCGTCAGCGGTCGTAGTGACCGTACCCAGACCGACGCCTCCGGCCGCTTCCAGCTTGCCACCGCTGCTGAGGGGCCCGTGTGGGTCGTGGTACGCGGTATCGGCCTGCTTCCCGACAGCCTGCAGCTCTCACCGACAGCAGGTCCGCTGCGCGCCGATTTTCGTCTTCGACGGTCGGCGGCAACGCTCCAGCAAGTCGCCATCACTGCCAACAAGCGGACCGAGTCGCTTCTCGAAGTACCGGCCGCGATCACCGCATACACCACCGAGTTCCTGGAGAAGCAGAGCATTCAGCAGTTCGATCAGCTGTCGGCGTATGTCCCTGGCCTGAACGTGCAATTGCAGAGCCCGAACAATCCGGGTTTCGTGATCCGCGGCATCACCTCAGACGACGGGACGAGCTACGTGGAACCGCGCGTCTCGGTGTTCCAGGATGGCGTGTCAATCAGCAAGTCGCGCGGCTCGGTGGTGGAGCTGTTCGACCTCGAGCGTGTGGAAGTGCTTAAGGGACCGCAGGGTACGCTGTTCGGACGAGGGGCGCAAATCGGTGCCGTGCATGTAATCCAGAACAAGGCTGGAGATCGTCGCGAGGCCATGATGACGGTCGGCAGCGGTAGCTACAACGAGATCTACGCGAACGGCATGGTGAATCGGCCACTCGTTGACGGCAAGGTGTTCGGCCGCGTGGCAGCGATCTACAACAAGCGTGATGGCTTTATCGAAAACAATGCGGGTGGTACGCTCAACGGCAAGCAGACCGCCGCTGTTCGTGCATCGCTGCGCTGGCTGCCCGCCGCGTCGGCCACGGTGGATCTGATTGCCAACTTCCAGCATGATGACTCGCCGGGGACGTCGTTCAAGAGCCTTGTCTACGCACCGGCGGGCGGTGACCGCACACCGTTCGGGCGCGCCACTCTCAGCGGTGGAGACACGCTCGGCATCAACCGGCAGGTCGGTGGCCTCACGCTGCTCTGGAACCAGCAGCTATCGAACGCGCTACGCTTCACCAGTATCACGGCCGGTCGCCGATTCTACAGCGACGAAGCCTTCGACGCAGACGGTACGGCCGCATCGGCACTCCAGTTCAGTGAAATCGCCGAAGGCACCCAGGCAAGCCAAGAGTTTCGCCTCGCCTATGATCGCGGCGGCCGACTCAGCGGTTTCGCCGGGATGAGTGGTTTCTGGGAACGAGGCTCACAGCGCGTACCCTACCAGACCGACGAACGCAGTCTGTTCGCACTGCTCTCGCCCCTGCTCGGAGGTGCCGGCGTACCCTTCATTCCACTCGTCCGGTCCGACGGTGAGGCCAATCTGGCGGTGGCGACCAATCCGCTCACGGGCCAACCGTTCAAGACAAATCACCTGGAGCAATACCAGAACTTCGGGGAGACGCGTGCGGCCGAGGTATTCGCCGATGCCACGTACAAGGTCGCGAAGCTGAGCCTTACCGCCGGCCTGCGCGGCACGTACGAAGACGTGAACAACGGCTATGAGGTGCAGAACAGCAGCACGCCGGGCTCGCTGGGCGCGATCCTTGGCGCGCGCCCGAACAACCTCTTTGCTCCCACGAACGGCCGAAAGACGGGAACGGGGGCGTTCCGGTCTGCCGTAGGCCGTGGCATCGCCAGCTACGACTTCGGCAAGGGGTTCCTCGGCTACGTCAGCTACGCCAAGGGGCGTCGCCCCAACGTGGTGCAGGTCAACGCCGCGGTGGTCCGCACACTGAGCGACGAGCGCGTCTACAGCACCGAGGCTGGCCTCAAGGGACAGTTCGCCGAGGGGCGCGTGCAATTCGACGCCAGCGCTTTCTCGTACGACTACCGCAACTTCCAGACGTCGATCACGCGGCTCACCGCCAACGGAGTGGTGACAGAGACGCTGGACGCGGGCAGTGCCAGCGCCAACGGATTCGAAGGGAGCGTACGCGCGCAGGTGAACAGCCAGTTCGCGCCGTTCTTCACCTTCGGCTATGTGGATGCCCAGTTCGACAGCCTCGATGTGAACGGCAACCGACAGAC
>CAZNZG010000245.1:0-5240 GCA_964577455.1 uncultured Gemmatimonas sp.
TAGAGCCCCAGCAGCCACCACAGCACGGCATGAATGAGCAACGGCATGCCCCAGTCTTGCTGAAGCATGCCGCCGCACTGTCATCGTGATTACGCGCGTATGGTCACGACGACGCATACCGGTCCACCCACACGGCCGCGCCGGCGCCGACCGCTACCCCGCCATCATGGGGAGCGGTGCGCGTTCCTTGCGGTCAGTCACCGGCGTTCCGGTGAATGTGGCGCCCGTGGTGCCGGTCAGTTGCACCACGAGGTAGTCACCGATCTTCGCCGCGTCGGCGGGCACCATGATCGTCTTGAAGTCGCGCGAGCGGGCCTGCAGCAGCTCGCCGTCGCGCGCGACCTTCTCCACCAGCACCTCGACGGTGTCTCCGAGTCGCGAGAGGTTGTTCTCGCGCGAGATGCCACGCACGGTGCGCACCAGTCGTTCGAAACGCTCGGCCACGACGGCATCGGGAATGGTCCACTCGGGGGGCATGCGTGTGGCAGGCGTCCCCTCGCGCGGCGAGAACTTGAACATGAATGCATCGTCGAAGCGGACTTCACGGCACAGCGAGAGCGTATCCTCGAACTCCTCGTCGGTTTCGCCGGGGAACCCCACGATGATGTCGGTGGTGAGCGCCAGTCCGGGGATGGCCGCACGCATGCGTGCCACACACTCGAGGTAGTCTTCGCGCGAGTAGCGACGCAGCATGCGCTTGAGCATGCTGGTCGAGCCGCTCTGCATGGGCAGATGGATGTGCTCACAGACGGTGGGCACCTCGGCCATGGCCGCAATCACCCGGTCGCTGAAGTCGTTCGGGTGCGGGCTGGTATAGCGCACGCGCCGGATCCCGTCGACGGCGCCGACCGCACGCAGCAGGTCCGCAAAATCGTGGGTACCGTCGTTGTACGAGTTGACCGTCTGCCCGAGGAGCACCACTTCGGTGAGCCCCTGCTCCACGACCTGGTGTACTTCGCGCACGACATCGGGGAGTTTGCGGCTGCGTTCCGGGCCGCGTGTGGTGGGCACGATGCAGTACGTGCAGCGATAGTCACAGCCACGCTGCACCGGGATCCACGCCTTGACGCCCTCGAAACGACGGGCCACCACGTCCTCGTAGTGTTCTTCGAGATCGAAGTCGGTGGCCGTGAACTTCTCGCCCTTGCGTGCCCCGTCGAGCAAAGAGGGGAGGGCCCGATAGCCGTCGGGGCCAACCACCAGCGACACGTGCTTCGCCTGATCGAGTACCCGGGGCCCGAGACGCTGCGCCATGCAGCCGGTAACGCCCACGATCGTCTCGGGCTTCATGAAACGCCGCAGCTCACCGAGCCGCCCGATCACGCGTGTCTCGGCGTTCTCTCGGATGGCACAGGTGTTCACGAGAATCACGTCGGCGCCATCGGGAACATCGACCGGCTCGTACCCATGCGCGGCCAGCTTGCCGTACATGAGCTCCGAGTCGGCCACGTTCATCTGGCAGCCGTAGGTCTCGATGTAGACAGTGGGCTTGGGCGCCGACGTCACGGGAAGCTCCTCAATCATGCGGCGATACTCTCAGGGACGGATCTGGATGCCAAGGCCGAGCAGCCACGCGCGCTCGGTGGCCGTGCTTCCCGCGAGGGAACGGTTGGCTCGCTGCAGCGAGAAATCGATCGAGGCCGCATCACGTGCAATCGGCACGCCCACGCCGCCGCCCACCCGCGACTCCTTGACGATTTCGGCCGTGTTGCTGAACGGCAAATCGTTGCGCGCGTACCCAACGCGCAGCATGACCGGATACCCTCGGAAGCGAGGCCCGGCGATTTCGGCTCCCCCATAGACGTTGGCAGCGTCGTGGGCGGTGGTACGCGACGAGGCCATGGGCTGCATATCCGACCACGTGACCTGCTCGTAACCGGCGGTGAACACGGCGCCCGGGATTCCATCGTAGCGCACGGCAGCACCGAGACGCGCCGGCACCGCACCGGTGGCGCGCGTGGTGTCGCGAATGCGGGCATCGAAGTCATTGCCCATGCGGTACGACAGCGTGGCCGCCAGCCCCTTGATCAGCTGCATCTCCCCGCCGAACGAGAGCGCGGTCCCGAAGTAGGTGACCTTGGAGGTGTCGAGCGTGCCGCCGAACAGCAGCGTGTCGGCAAAGCGACGCTGGCGGGTCGCCTGATGCTCCCCGGTGAAGATGTGGCCGCCGACACCCACACGGAACCGCGGGTTGATCTGCCACCCCACCGCGGCGCGCATGTCGCCGATGGCGCCGCGCATCTCGAGCTTCTCGCTCGTGGGCAACGTGCGTCCGTCGACCACGGCGGAGCCGGTCGTGAGGGTGGTGTACGAACGATCCAGGAACCCTCGTGCGCTCAATGACACCGCGAAACCGCGGCGCGCGGGGAGCACGAGCATGATCAGCGGTACGCGCTGCGAGGTGGTCCGTTCACGGATACTGCCGCTCGAGAGCGTGCGATACTCGGGCTCAGCCTGTGCGCTGAGCACGGTGCGGGAGAGGCCGCCGATCGCCGATGGGTTGATGGGCGTGAGCGCATCGAACTCGGAGAGCGCGCCGGCCGTGCCCGCGGCGCGTGTGCTCACCCCATTGACCGGATAGCCGAAGCCGAGTGCGCCAAGCGTGCCCTGCGCGCCTGCGGAGGCGCTGCCGGCCAGCAGCGCCGAGGCGACGGCGAGGACGGTACGGCGAGACGAAGACAGGCGCATCATGGCAGGACGAACTCCGACTTCGGGAGGTACGTGATGCGCAGCCTGGGGCGGAGTCCGGCTGCCGCCTTGCTGTTGAAGAACCGCAGCTCGGCGGGCTGCGCGCCCTCCTGACTGATGCGGAAGGCGAGTGCGCGCGGCACGTTGGCCGGCAGGTTCCGCCAATTGCGCGCGAGTGCCAGCACGTTGATGGTGCGTGCGCCGCTGTCGCTCGGCACCAGCCGCGTGCTGTCCACGCCGGCGAAGCGCCCTTCGGCGGCAAGATCGAGAATTCGGCGCAGATCCGAGACGGCCGACGTGGTGGTCGGCACGATCGGCAGCACCGCCACGGTATCGTTGGCGTTGCCGAAGCGGCTGCGCTGCTGCGTGAGGATCAGATCGGCGCGCACGATCGTGCTGGAGTCGGTGATGCGGGCCGGCACGCTGAAACGCATGTAGGTGCGATAGGCCGGGTAGCCTCCCACCAGCAGCGTATTGGCGGTCAGCGGCGGGGAACCCACATCGGTCAGCGAGTAGACCGTGTACGCGAGATTCACATCGGGGGTCGCGCCGACGATCGTGGTGGCGGTGGCCACCGTGATGGGCCGGTACGTGGTGTCGTTCGCGGGATCGTACTCCACGGTGGCCGACCCCGCACCGAACGTGAACGACCGCGGGCGCAGCTGGCCCGTGCCATTCGCCAGACGCAGCCCGAGCCGCAGCCGTGCCTTGGCGGCGATCTTCGCAGCGACCGCCGTCTTGCTGAGCGGTACTCTGATCGTGTCGCCGGTCGTGAACGGGGTGACCGTGAGGGTGCCCAGCAGGCGATCGGGGCGGAAGAGCGACCGCAGCACCGCGGGCACCGTGTCGCTCGCGGTGGTATCCACATCGTAGACCTGCACGGTCACCGGCATGGTTCCGCGGCGACCGCTCGTGTCGAGCGGCAGACGCAGGAACACCGAGTCGACCGTGGTGATCGAATCGAGGGCGCCGGTGCCGTTCGGGTTGAACGAAGTGATCAGCTTGTCGAAGCGCAGAATGTTGCGCGTGACGATGGTGTCCGGACGGTTGGCCAGCAGCATCGTGGCCGACAGGCCGAGCGAGGGGAAGCCACCCAACGACGTGTCGAGGGCGACAGCCTCGAACGTGGTGTCACGGAACTGCTCCGACTGCTCGGGGCAGAGCGACGGACAAGCCGCACCGCCATCGAGATTTTCGGTGCAGGCCGCCGCCACCAGCGATGAGGTGACAAGGGTCAGCAGGAGTACCGGGGCGCGTAAACGCGACCACGACCAACGAACGCGCTCAGACATTCTCGAGCGAAGCAGGCGTGAACGGTGCCGGCAACAGCTCGGCCAGCGACCAGCGAGCCGTGCGCCCATCGGGCGTCACGGCGAAGACTTCCAGCGCCGGGGCGAATTCCACCAGCGCCTGACGACAGATCCCGCACGGTGGCGTGGGATCGTGCTGCTGCGACGTGATTACCACGCGCGTGAACTGACGGGCGCCGGCTGCCACGGCCGTACCCAAGGCGACCCGTTCGGCACAGGTGCCGGCCGGGTAGGACGCGTTCTCCACGTTGCAGCCGACGAAGATCCGCCCGTCGGCCGCCTCGAGAGCTGCCCCGACGGGAAAGTTCGAATAGGGCGCCCACGCGTTGCCGCGGGCGGCGTCGGCCGCTTCGCGCAGATGCTGATGTTGGGGAGGCAGTGCGCTCACGCGTGCAACAGCTCGGGAAGGAAGGAACGGCCGCGGCCGCGCCACGACTGACCGAACCAGTCGGCTACGGAGGCCCCGAGGTCGGAGAACGTATCCCGCGTGCCCAACGCGCCGCCTCGCACACGCGCCCCCGCGACCAGCAACGGCACACGCTCGCGCGCATGGTCGGTGGATGGCGTGGTGGGATCGTTGCCATGATCGGCGGTAATGAACAGCAGGTCGTCCTCCCGGAGGCCAGCAAGCAGTGAAGGGAGCGCCCGATCGAACGCCTCGAGCGCCCCCGCGAAACCCGGCACATCGTTGCGATGGCCGTATTGCTGGTCGAAATCTACCAAGTTGGCGAAGCAGAACCCACGCGGCGCCGTATCCAGCCACCGATTGATGGCCTCCACCCCTTCGGCGTTGTCATGCGTATGGTGGCTCCGGATGCCACGGCCGGCAAAGAGGTCGTCGACCTTCCCCACGCCAGCGCGGGGAACGCCGGCCGCTTCGAGCACGTCCAGCAGGGTGATGCCCGGGGGCTCGATGGAGTAATCGCGCCGGTTGGCGGTCCGCTTCCATGCCCCGGCAGCGCCCGTGAACGGCCGGGCAATGACGCGCGACACATCGTGCGGGGCCACCAGCTGACGGCGGGCCGCCTCACAGGCCCGATACAGCTCATCGAGGGGGATCCACTCCTCGTGGGCCGCCACCTGGAAGACAGAGTCGGCGCTGGTGTACACGATCCACGCACCGGTCCGCTGCTGCTCCGCGGCATAATCGGCAATGACCGCCGTGCCGCTGGCGACCGTGTTGGCGATCACCGGACGCCCCGTCGCCTGCACGAACGCATCGATCACCTCGGCCGGGAACCC
>CAZNZG010000246.1:0-5220 GCA_964577455.1 uncultured Gemmatimonas sp.
GGCGGGGGACGGGCCACGACGGGCGGGGGTGGGGTCGCGGTACTGCCACCGCGGGGGGGGTCCCGCCACAGCGGTCGGGGCCCTGCCACCGCAGTCGGGGTCTACTTACGGTCGGCGTCCGGGACCGGGGTTGGGGTGACCACGACCACGACCCCGACCACGACCGCGCCAGCAAAGCGCCGCGCCCCCAGAGCCCAACCCCCGACCGCCGTGAGACCCCGACCGTCGTGGCGGTACCCCGACCGTGGTGGCGGTACCCAGACCGTGGTGGCGGTACCGCGACCCCATCCCCGACCGTCGTGGCCGTTCCCGCGACTGCGGTGGCCGTTAGACCCCGACTCTGACCCAGACCGCCGCGACCGCTGCGACCGCTACGCCCACGACCAGTCAGCCAAGTCCAAGCTGCTTCCTCACCGCCGCGTTCGGCCCCTCGAACTTCGGGATTGCCACATTGCCGATGTAGCCAAGGTCCTTCCAGCCCTGCGGCGTCGTGTAAAACGCGGTGGCCGTCTGGTCGCGGATCGTGTCGAAGAACTGCGCGGCGAACTGATGCTCCGGCTTCGCCTTCGGCAGATAGCAGATATCGTCGCAGATCTGCGTGCGCTGCGCGTTGGTGGCGAGGTGGAACCGCTTGCCGAAGCGCGCCTGACTCTCACGATCGAGCCACGCCAGCCCACCGCGCACGCGCACCAGTGAGGCATCACCGCCGGGCCGGCTGGCCCATTCGTTGATGTACCCCGGCGCGCCCACCGCCGATGCCGACGGACTCTTGTCGTCGGCGGGGATGATCATGTCGCACAGCGCAGCCAGCGTGGTGAGTTCGCGCAGCGAGAGCTTCATGGGCCAGTCGGCTTTCGCCACCTGCAGCACCGGATCACTCGGCGTGCCGCGCGGTCCCTTGCGCTTCACGGGGCGCTGCTGGTCGTCGAGCAGTGGCAGCGGGTCACGACTCACCGGCGCCGGGGCGGCGGTGGCAGCATCGGGAAGCATCGGTACCACCGCTGCCGCGGCCATGACCTTGAGCGCATCGCGGCGACCCACGCCGCCGGCGTTGTTCGTTTCGTCGCGCATCAGATGCTCCCCTTCTTCAGTTCGTCGACCAGGTAATCACAGCTGCGCCACGCGAGCGCGAGGATCGACAGCGTGGGGTTCTTGTCGGCATTGCTCACGAACGTGGCACCATCGGTCACGAACAGGTTCTTCACCTCCCACGCCTGACCGAACTCGTTGAGCACCGACTTCTTCGGATCGGTCCCCATGCGCACGGTGCCCACTTCGTGGATGATCGATCCACCGGCAGCGATTGCCTTGTTGCCGTCCGTTTGCACCGTCCCCTGCACCTTGCCACCCATCTTGTCGATGATTTCGGCAAACGTCTTGTGCATGTGCGCGGCCTGATTGATCTCGTGCTCCGACCACTTCCAGTGGAAGCGCAGTACCGGGATGCCCCACTGGTCGACCGCGACCGGATCGATCTCGCAGTACGAGTCCTCGTTGGGGATCATCTCGCCGCGGCCGTCGAAGTACATGAACGAGCCGTAGTAGCGACGCGCCTCTTCCTTGAACTTCTTGCCGTAGGCGCCGCCGGTGAACGATTCGAGCCCGCCGAAGATGCCGGGGCCCGGCATGTTGCGACCGCCGCCGAATTCGATGTGATAGCCGCGCGCGAAGTTCATCTTCCCCGCGGCCTGATCACCGTACAGCCACCACGGCATGTACATGTGAATGCCGGCGGTCCCGTCCTCGTTGATCGGCGGCAGTCCCTCGAGACGCGGAATCTGCGCCGACAGACCGGCGCCCACCGTATCCATGAGGTACTTGCCCACCACGCCACTGCCATTGGCAATGCCGTTGGGGAAGAGGGCGCTCTTCGAGTTGAGCATGATGCGCGACGTTTCGCACGCACTGGCCGCCAGCACCACCACCTTGGCGGTCACGTGATGATCCACGCGCGTGAGCTTGTCGATGTAGTGCACGCCGCTCGCCCGCCCCTGCTTGTCCACCGTCACCTCACGCACCATGGCGTCGGTGATGAGTGTGACGTTGCCGGTGGCCATGGCGGGCGGGATGAGCACCGTGGTGCTCTGGAAGTTGGCCTTGATGGAGCAGCCGCGCCCGCAGTCGGTGGCGTAGAAGCACGCCATGCGCGAGTTCATGCTGTCACGCAGCACGCGCTGCGCCAGCCGGTTGCCGGGGTGCAGCTTCTGCGGCAACCGCGCCGAGTCCTGCCGCTGCGTGAGCACCGCACGATGGGCCGGGATGACCGGGATCTTGAGATGATCGCACGCCTGCTTCGTGAGCAGTTCGTACGTGCGCGCCGCCGGCGGCGGCTGCAAGACGCCCGGCGACGAACGCGGTGTGTTCTCGAGATCGTCATCACCACCGTACACGCCGATCAGCAACTCGGTCTTGTCGTAGTACGGCGCCATCGTCTCGTACGTCATCGGCCAGTCTTCACCGAGGCCGTCGCGCGACTTGGGCTTGAAATCGTAGGGGCCCATGCGCAGCGAGATGCGCCCCCAGTGATTGGTGCGGCCGCCCAGCATGCGCGCCCGCCACCACTGGAAGTTCGAACCAGGCGCCGTGGTGAACGGCTCACCGGGCACGCGCCAGCCGCCGTCCACCGTGGCGTCGTAGAAACCGAACGGCTTGTCGGCGTTGCCGCTGCCACGCAGCGGCGCGTCCATGGGCGTCTGGAACATCGGCGTCACGGTCACCGGGTCGTAATCACGACCGGCTTCGAGCAGGAGCACCTTGAGCCCCTGCACCGACAGCTGGTAGGCGGCCATGCCGCCACCAGCACCCGAGCCCACCACGATCACATCGTACTGCGGAGCGACTTTCGAACGAAGGGTCACGCGACGGGCTCCTGTATCAGAGCTTCTTCAACGCGGCCGCGCTGGCCGTGATGGAAGCGATGGGATCGGTGGGATTGTCATGCTCGATGAACCAGTGACGCAGCCCCTGCTTGCGTCCCGTGGCGAGGATGGTCTTGAAGTCGATGGTGCCGGCGCCGACTTCAGTCATCTTTCGCTCGGGCGCAGGGCCTGCGTCCTTCACGTGCACCGCCACGATGCGATTGGGCCAGCGCTTCATGATCGCCAGCGGATCCTGACCGGCTTTGACCGTCCAATACAGATCGAGCTCGAGCTTCACGAGATTCGGATCGGTCTGCGTGCTGAGAATCTCGTAGCCCGTCGTGCCGTCCACCGGCGCGAACTCGAAGTCGTGGTTGTGATAGGCGAATTGCAGGCCGGCGGCCTTGGCGAGCGTGGCGCCCGCATTGAGGCGATCGGCGAGCCGCTGCCAATTGGCCTTCGAGCCGCGGTAGTCGTCGCCCACGTACGGCACCACGACCAACTTGTGCCCCATGCCATTGGCGCGGTCGAAGATCGGCGTCCAGTCGCTGTCGGTCTTGGGGAGCGCCTCGTGCGACGACGGCGCGGTGAGGCCGTGCTGCTTGAGCAGCGCATTCCACCACGCCACGTCCTTGCCGAACGGATTGAAGAACTCGAGCTCCGTGATGCCGGCCTTCGCGATCGCGGCGATCGTGCCTTCGATGTCTTTCTGCAGGGCGTTGCGCACGGTGTAGAGCTGCAACCCCATGCGCTCGATGCGCGGAACGTCCGCATGATCGCCCGTCACGATGCCAGCCCTCGCCATGGTGGGGAGCAGTGAACTCCCGGCCACACCGGCCGCGAGCAGGCGCAGCACGTCGCGGCGCGTGGGCGTCTTTCCATTCTGTTCGAACATGTCAGGGCTCTCCCGAAGCGAGTTGCGTCAGGGCCTCGCCCGTGACGCGGTAAACGGTCCACTCATCCTGCGCGCGCGCGCCGAGCTTCTCGTAGAAGCCGATGGCGTCGACGTTCCAGTCCAGTACCGACCATTCCAGACGGCCGCACGCCCGCTCCACGGCCAGTCGGGCGAGATGCTGCAGCAGCGCCTTGCCGATGCCGTGGCCGCGGTATGCCGGCCGCACGAAGAGATCTTCGAGGTAGATCCCCGGACGCGCAAGGAAGGTCGAAAAATTGTGGAAGAACAGCGCGAACCCAGCCACCTGCCCTTCCCACTCGGCCAGGATCACTTCGGCATGGGGGCGCGGGCCGAAGAGCGCCTCGTGCAGCAACGCATCGGTCGCGTGGCACTCGTGCCGGAGCTTTTCGTAGTCCGCGAGCCCCTCGATCAGCTCGCGAATCGTGGGGACGTCGGCCGGGGTTGCCGCACGCAGCAGTGGGATCATCGTGAACGGGAGGGGGAGTTCCGACGTACGGCCGGCCATCGCGCCGTCAGCGTGGCGTGATGGTCCAGGTCCCAGAAGGGCGGAGACTGCCGACGTCGCGTGAGCGCGTGAGCGTGAACAGGTAACTCTTGGTGTCGATACGCACCATGCGGTACTGCGCCAGCAGCGCGCGTGCGGCCACCAGCTCGCTCACCAGCGGCAGCTTCGCTTCAATGCTCGTGAAGCGTCCCTCGCCGGGCCGCTCGGTGCGGACCGTAATGGGGGTGAGCGTGGGCGCGTTGCGCGAGTGGCCCAGCTCACGGCTGCCGTCGACCGCCATCTGGATGACGGAATCACCGCCGGCGTAGAGACGCGAGAGATTTCCCGGCACCGGCAGGAAGAGCACTTCCACGAACGTGGCGTAGGGGACCACGACCGGCATGAAGGGGGTCACCCCCACGCCGGGCAGCTTCGCGTCCACGCCACGCCGCATCCCCCCCATGACAGCCGCCACCTTGGTGGTATCGATCGCGCTCGATACGATGGTCCCGCCGCTACGCATCGCCAGCTGGGCGCGCACGGCAATCCCGGGGCGGCCGGTTGCGGCCTCGGCCACGACGCCGCGCCATTCGCTTTTTTCCTCGAGGCACACGATCGAGGCCCCCGCTGGAACCGCACCGAGCGCGCCCGCCCGCGACGCGGCCAGGGTGCGCTCGAGACAGTCGAGAAACGCGAGAGCGTTGCGGGCCCGTTCGTCACGCTGCTCGAAGAAGCCCGCATCGGTGGTGGGCATCTTGATCGTGCGCGGCATCGTGGCCAGCACGCTGTCGGGCACCGTGGCCGGGACCAGCTTGCCCTTCCCCTCCATCCCCGGCGGCAACTTCGGCGGCTTGGGCGGCGGTGACGACTGCGCCCCAACCGCCGGTGCCAACACCAGGGACAGAGCGGTCAGGAGCGATGCCGTGCGCCGGCTGAGACCGGGGCGGCGACGGTTGGAATGG
>CAZNZG010000247.1:0-5197 GCA_964577455.1 uncultured Gemmatimonas sp.
CGATGCCCATCGTGAGCGCCTCGCGCGGCACGTTCTCCTCACCGAAGAAGTCCGCCGCCGCATCGCGCCGCGTGATGGAGTCGAGGTGCACGAGGCGCGTGCGGCTCTGCTCACCGGAGCCGGGTTCGTTGAAACCGATGTGGCCGGTCTTGCCGATGCCGAGCAGCTGGAAGTCGATGCCGCCCGCGGCCACGATCGCCGCCTCGTACGCAGCGCAGGCGCGTTCCACATCGGCACGATCCAGCGTGCCGTCGGGGATGTGCACGTTGGCCGGATCGATGTCCACGTGCGAGAAGAGATTCTCCCACATGAACCGATGATACGAGTGGATGCTGTCCGCCTGCATCGGGTAGTACTCGTCCAGGTTGAACGAGATCACATGGCGGAAGCTCAGCCCTTCGTCGCGGTGCAGGCGGATAAGCTCCCGGTACACGCCGATCGGCGTGGAGCCGGTGGCCAGCCCCAGCACGATCGGGCGCCCCTCGGCGGCACGGGCCCGCATGAGGGTGGCAATGCGGCCGGCGACCACGCGCGCCATGGCGCTGTGCTCGTCGATGATGACGGTGGGAATGCGTTCGCGGGCGGTGCCGGTGACGCCGGCATGCACGAAAGGCGATCCCCCAACGCGCACAGGCCCGGCGCTCGATTCGAGCACGCGGGCCTGCGATACGTCAGGGGCCGCCGGGGATCCGGAGGCCAATGACATGGAAACGGGGAGTGTGAAGAGTGATCGCCCGGGGGGCGATCGGGTGAATCAGGCCGAGAACGAGCTGCCGCAGCCGCAGCCGCCCGTGCTGTTCGGATTCTTGAACGTGAAGCCCGAGCCCTGCATCGACGACACGTAGTCGATCGTCGTGCCGCTGAGGTACTGCGCCGAGAACGGATCCACGAACACCTTGATGCCCTCGAGCTCGATGATCACGTCGTCGTCCGCCGACTTGTCCTCGATCACGAGACCGTACTTGAAGCCGCTGCACCCGCCGGGCATCACCGACACGCGGAGACCACCCTGCTCGGGCGTCACGCCCTCGGCGTCCATGAACTTGCGCACTTCGCCTGCGGCCACAGGCGTGAGGATCACCATGATGTCCGGCTGCTGCATCGTGCTCATACTCGTCCTCCGAAAGGGCCGGCGCGCTGCCGGACCAGAATGACTGCACCGCCGCAGTCCGATCGCCCTCGCGATCGGTCCCACTGGTGGTGTCAGTGCGTGCTCCTGAAAAAATAGCGAGAGGAATACTCCCCTTGCAAGAAACCCGCGGCGCCCGCCAGAGATCCCTCGCG
Source organism: uncultured Gemmatimonas sp. (assembly GCA_964577455.1). Classification (GTDB taxonomy): domain Bacteria; phylum Gemmatimonadota; class Gemmatimonadetes; order Gemmatimonadales; family Gemmatimonadaceae; genus Gemmatimonas. The sequence continues at coordinate 1,285 of CAZNZG010000247.1, forward strand.
GTGGTACGGGGGCCCGCGGTCATCGGCCGGTGCCGGCCGTCGGGGCCAGGACACTCGCCACCGCGTCGGCCAGCGCCGTGCGAATGCCGCCAATGCCGCTGCTCTGGCGCGTGGGGTTCACCCGGTTGGTGAGCAACACCACGAACAGGTCGCGGGAGGGGTCCATCCAGATCGACGTCCCCGTGAAACCGGTGTGGCCGAAGGCCGATGCCGACAGCTGTACGCCGGCGCTGTTGCGGGAATTGGGCGTTTCCCACCCGAGAGCGCGGTGCGACAGCGCCGGCTGCTGGGCGCGCGTGAAGACGGTCACCGTACTGCTGTCGAACACCCGCACGCCGTCGAGTGCGCCGCCGTTCAAGTACATCCGCGCAAACCGCGCGAGGTCGTGCGCGGTCGAGAACAGGCCGGCGTGCCCCGAGACCCCGCCCAGCATCGAGGCGTTCTCGTCGTGCACTTCACCACGCAGGTGGCGGTTGCGCCACGGGTCGATTTCCGTGGGGGCCGTACGGGCGCGCCAGGAGTCGGGGGGAAGGTACCGGGTATCCCGCATCCCCAGCGGCCCGAACACGTGGCGCGCATCGTATGCGTCGAGCGACTCGCCGGTCACGCGCTCGACCAGCGTGCCAAGCAGGATGAATCCGAGGTCACTGTACACCATCCGGACCCCGGGCACGGTGTCGGGCGCCGTGGCGAACACCTGACGGCGCGCGTCGTCGCGATCGGCCGCCTCCTTGTACAGGGCGCGCCACGCGGGGAGTCCGCCCGAGTGGGTGAGCAGATGGCGGACGGTCACGCGCTCCGCACCGGCAGCCTTCCACTCAGGCAGGTAGCGCACCACCGGGGTGTCGAGCGCCACCCGCCCGCTGCCCACGAGTTGCAGAATGGCGCTGGTGGTGCCGATGACCTTCGTCAGTGAGGCGAGATCCCACACCGTGCGATTGGTGGGGCGGGTCGGATCGTTCCGGTCCAGTTGTCCCGCCCCGTACTCGGCGACGATGCCACTCCGGGTGCCCACCACGGCATACGCGCCGGGGAACGCTCCGCCTGCCACGCCGCGATCCAGCACCCGACGCACGCTGTCGAGAACGACCGCGGCCGTCGCACTGCTCACCGACGCCCGTGGCGCGAGAGGGGCGGGCGGGTTCCCCCGCCACAGACATCCGCTGGCCAGCACCGCCGCCGCCAACACCGCGGTGCGGCGGATCATCCCAACGCCGCCCCACGCGTGTAGCTTGAGCGTAGGAACCGCGAACACGGCGCGTCGGGGGTGGGGCATCCGGTGGGTCATGTGTTGGCGAGTGTCAGGACGGCGCAGGGTGCTGCGCCCGATAACCTTCGGAGATAAACGCGTGAAGGCCTTCAAGACGCTGCGGATCTGGACGGCATTGGGAATGAGTCTCGCGACCCTCGCCTGTGCGGGGGGCGGACGACCCGACAGCGGTCCCATGCCCGACGACGGGGCAGACGAGCCCGCTGGCGTTGGTATGCGTGGCCGCACGCTGGATCGCAAGGTCCGCCCCGGCATCACCGTGTTGCTGGACGATAGCATCAAGCTCGTGGCCGGCAAGCGCGTGGCGCTCGTGACCAACCAGACCGGCGTCGACGAAAAGGGGCGCCGTACCGTCGATCTGCTCTTCAGCGACCTGCGTGCCCAGCGTGCAGGCGTGAAGCTCGTGAAACTCTTCGCCCCCGAGCACGGCGCGCTTGGCACCCTCGACCGCGAGGGGCTCGAAGACGAGAAGGACACGCGCACCGGGCTGACCGTCCACTCCCTCTACAAGCGCCGCACGATGGCCCCCGCCGACAGCCTCCTGCAGGATGTCGACGTGATCGTGGTGGACCTGCAGGACATCGGTACCCGAACCTGGACCTACGTCGGGGTGGTCCTGTACAGCATGCAGGCCGCCGAACGGCGTGGGATCCCGGTGCTCGTGCTCGATCGGCCCAATCCCATCAGCGGCGCCTTCACCGAAGGCCCCCTGCTCGATTCGGCGCTTGCCAACGCCGCCTATCCCACCGATACGGGAAAGACCAATGGCTTCGCGATCTACCCTTCGCCGCTTCGTCACGGGCTGACCATGGGGGAACTGGCGCGGCTGTTCCACGCCAATCTCAAGCTGGGCGCACGGCTCACCGTCATCCCCATGCGTAATTGGCGGCGCGCCATGTGGTTCGACAACACCGACCTGCCGTGGGTGAAGCCGTCGCCCAACATGCCCAACATCACATCGGCATTGCTCTATCCGGCGCTCGTACCCTTCGAGGCGAGCAACGTGTCGGTCGGGCGGGGCACGGACCAGCCATTCCAGCGCTTCGGGGCGCCCTGGCTCAACACCGACAGCGTGGTGCGGCTCCTCGAGGATCTCAGTCTGACCGGTGTGAAGTTCCGCGCCGAACGCTTTACCCCCGACAAGCCCGGCGACAACAAGTACGCCGGACGAAGCATCCCGGGGATCCGCCTCGAGGTCACCGATCGGGAGCGCGTCCAGCCCGCACGGCTGGGCGCCGCGATCCTCTGGGCGCTCAACCGGGCCCACGCCGACTCCCTCCGCATCACCGCGCCCGGTTTCGATTTGCGGATGGGCTCGACCCGCATGCGGGAAGCGCTCATCGGCGGGGCGGATCCGGATGCCATCCTCGATCGCCTCCTCCCGTCCGTGGTGGCCTTCGAAAAGGACGCCCGTCGCTTTCATCTCTACCGCTGACTGAGGGGGAGTTCTAGCTTTCGCAGGCTGGTTCCGAACCCGGCCATGGGCCGGGCGGACCGTCCGGCCGCGCCAGCACTGCACTCCGCCGGGTCCAGTCACTGTCCCCCTGATGAAAGCTTTGTGGAACGCCACTGCGAACGGTTACCTGCGAGTCATTGCCCCCGTGGCAGACTGGCTGGTCGCAAAGCGTGTGCGTCCCAACACCATCACGACGATCGGCACCGTCTGCACCTGTACGGCGGGTGTCATCTTCGCGACGGGGCATATCAGCATCGGCGGCTGGTTCCTCGGGCTCACCGCGCTGTTCGACGTGCTCGACGGCACCGTGGCGCGCCGCACGGGAACCACCTCGGCGTTCGGGGCCTTCTACGACTCCACGCTCGATCGGGTCGCTGACGGGTTTCTGCTGGGCGGGCTCGTGGTGTTCTACGCCACGCACCCGGAACACGCCAATCAGGGCATGGTCATCGTGTCCACGTTGGCGCTCATCGCGACGTTCCTCACGTCGTACACCAATGCACGCGCCGAGGGGCTCGGGTTCTCGGCGCGCGTGGGGGTGCTGCAACGCCCCGAGCGCATCACGCTCCTGTCCGCACCACAGGCCTTCTTCGGTCTGGCCCTGCATGGATGGGTGCTCGCCGGTATCGTCACGCTGCTGATGGTGACCGCCTGGATCACCTTCTTTCAGCGCATGGCCTACGTGCATCGCATCACCACGGCTGCTCCGACAACTTCCTCTCCTGGAGAATAAACGCAGTGTCCGACTCGACCCGCGGGACCCCCGCGAACATCGCCCCGGCCACGGGCAAGCTCGCCATCTTCACGCCGGGCCTCGGCGCCGTGGCGACGACTTTCATCGCCGGTGTCGAGCGCGTGCGCCGCGGCCTTTCGGTGCCCATCGGTTCGCTCACGCAGATGGCCACCATTCGCCTTGGCAAGCGCACGGACAATCGCAGCCCGCTCATCAAGGACTTCGTGCCGCTCGCGGCGCTCGACGACATCGTGTTCGGCGCCTGGGATCCCATCCCGGATGACGCCTACACCGCCGCCACCAAGGCCGGTGTGCTCGTGAAGGACGACATCGAGCCGATCGCCGATTTCCTCAAGGGCATCAAGCCGATGGCGGCCGTCTTCGAAAGCCGCTACGTCACGCGCATCACCGGCGCGACGAACGTGAAGACCGGCAAGACCAAGAAGGAACTGGC
>CAZNZG010000248.1:0-5189 GCA_964577455.1 uncultured Gemmatimonas sp.
CCTACAGCGTCGACGTGCAGGGCACGCGACGCTTCTTTCCGCAACTCTCACTCGATCACCTGAGCGGCAGCGGCGGCGGCGACGTGCTGTGTCTTCCGCAATCATTGCCGAACGGCACGACGGTCGGCGGACTCCGCCTCGAGGGCGCAACGCGCGTCGGACTCGGTGCAGGCGCGCGCATAGGCAACCGCTTCGCGCAACTCGAAGGCGTGGTGCTCGCTGGAATGATGACCGGCCGCAGCGGTTATGCGCCGGGCACAAGCGACGATCCACGACAATGGGCACCCCACGCCGGCGTGCAGGCGTCGATGGTGCTCCTGCGCCACGTGGTGCTCTCGTCCACGTTCAATTGGACCCGCCTGTCGATGGAGTACCGTCCGGCGAACGGCGCTCCATCGACGACGAATCACGAGTGGTCGCCGATGGCGACCGTGCAGCTTGGTGCGAGGTTTCGCGTCGGGTCAGACTGATGGCTGGAAACTTTCACTGACCACTGAAAACTCCCTGCCGAACACGCGATCTCAGCCCGCCTTACCGCTTCCGCTCGTATCGCTTGAGCGCCTTCTGACCCACTTCAGCACCGTAGATGTTGCCCGCCGCATCGACAGCGACCCCTTCGGCGCTGCTGGTGTTGGCGGGCTTCGTTTCGGGGTCGGGAATGAATGCGGTCACCTCTCCCGTCTTCGCGCTGCCAATACGGATGCCGCGCGTCCACGCGCCGTGTGGCGGGTTCACCGAGCCGCTCTCCGAGTCGGCCACGTAGATCATGTCGTTCTTGTCGATCCAGATGCCGCTGGGACGGCTGAACTGATACCACGTGTCGAGGATCTTGAAATCCTTGTCCACGATGACAATGCGATCGTTGCCGCGGTCGCCGATGAAAAGCCGCCCCTTGCTGTCGAACGCCAGCGCATGCGGCTGGTCGAGCTGCCCTTCGCCCTTGCCCCAGGTACCCCAGGTCTTCTTGAGGCCGCCGTTCTTGTCGAATACGAACACGCGCGCATTCGCGCCAGCACGCGACGAATGCCCCTCGGCCACGTAAATGTCGCCGTTGCTGGCGGTGACGATCGCGTTGGGCTGCCAGAAGAAGGCCGTGTCACGCCCGCCGCCGGGCTTGCCCAGCGACATGAGATACGAGCCGCTGGGGCTGAACTTGTGGATCTGGTGCCCCTTGCCCGCGGGCGCCTGCGTGGCGCCCAGCGTGCAGGCGCAATCCACCACCCAGATGTTGCCGTCACGGTCCACGTGGATGCCGTGTGGCGAGAGAATCATCCCCGCACCGAATGAGGCGACCAGCTTGCCGCTCTGGTCGAACTTGAGCACCGGCGCGAGGGTGGAGCCGGCGCAGTTGTTCACGCTGCACCGCTCGGCCACCCAGATGTGCTTGCCGTCCTTGTCGATGGCCACGGCACTCGTGGAGCCCCAGGTGCGGCCGTCAGGAAGCTTGGCCCACCCTTCCACGGTGGTGTAGGGATTGGGCTTGTCGTTCACCGCGGGCATGGTGGGCGACGACTGGGCGTGCAGCGCGGAGACAGACGCGGCGCAGAGCGCGGCGAGATAGGCGAGGCGGCGCATGGGCAGGGCGGGAGGTGGGAGTGCTGCTTCGTGCTCCAGCGAAGTTGCCGCGGTGAATGGATTGCGGCAACCGGCTGGGCAGGCTCGTCGGGGAGCGGCGCTACGCTGACGCCCCGCCCGTCATGACCGCCACTGCATCGGTCATGGTGATCGAGGCCGTGTCCACGAGGGCCACGCGCCGGCCGAGCCGCTGAATGTGAATGCGATCCGCCAGCTGGAATACGTGCGGCATGTTGTGGCTGATCAGCACCACCGACAGCCCGCGATCGCGTACCCGCTGGATGAGATCGAGCACCATGCCGCTTTCGCGTACGCCGAGGGCGGCGGTGGGTTCGTCGAGGATCACCACGTGCCGCGCGAAGGCGGCGCTGCGGGCCACGGCGATCCCCTGACGCTGGCCACCGGAGAGTGTCTCCACCGCCTGCGTGATGGAGCGCACGTTCACGCCAAGCGCGGCGAGCGACTCCGCCGCCTGCTGCTGCATGCGCGGGCGGTCGATCCAGCGGAGCAGTGTGCCCAGCGCCCCGGGGCGACGGAGCTCGCGCCCCAGAAACAGGTTGTCGGCGATGCTCATGGCCGGCGCGAGCGCGAGGTCCTGGTACACCGTTTCGATCCCCGCCGCACGCGCATCGGCTGGCGACGTGAAGTGCACGCGCTTGCCGTCGAGGTCGATCGTGCCGCTGTCGGGGACGAGTGCGCCAGACAGTGCCTTGATGAGCGACGACTTGCCCGCGCCATTGTCGCCGATCACGGCGAGGATCTCTCCGGCGCGCACGTCGAAGTCGGCGCCGTCGAGCGCCACCACCTGGCCGTACTGCTTGCGCAGATCGCGGGCCTGCAGCACGACCGGCGCGTTCGACGCCACGCTCATGACGCCCTCCGCGACCACTGGTCGGTGGCCACGGCGAGGATGACCAGCATCCCCGTGACGAGGATCTGATACACCGACGAGACGCCCATGAGCGTGAGGCCATTGCGGAACACGCCCACGATCAGGGCGCCGATCAGCGAGCCGGTGATGACCCCGCGCCCACCGAAGAGACTCGTGCCGCCCAATACCACGGCGGTGACCGTGTCGAGGTTTTCCGTTTGCCCGGCCTGTGGATCGCCCACACCGGTACGCGCGACCGTGAGCAGCGCGGCCACTCCGTAGCAGAGCCCCGCCAGCGCGTACACGGACAGCAGGACCCGTTCGGTATTGATCCCGGAGAGTCGCGCCGCCTCGCGGTTGTTGCCCACGGCGTACACGTGTCGGCCGCCCGCGGTTTCACGGAGCAGCCACCACGCGAGTGTATACAGGGCCACCATGAACAGCGCCCCGAACGCGATGGGCGTGCCGGCGATGCGCACGGTGTTGCCGAGGGCGGTGAGCAGCGGCGGCAGTTCCGTCACGCTCTGCGCCTTCGAGATGATCTGCGTGAGCGCGAAGGCGATGTTCATCGTGCCAAGCGTGACAATGAACGGCGGCAGCTTGATGCGCGTGACCAGCAGGCCATTCACCACGCCCGCCACGGTGGTCACGCCAAGTCCTGCGGCCACCGCCATGGCGGGAGAGAGGCCCGCGCGCGACGCGAGCAGCGTCATCGCCATGCTGCCGAGTGCCATGACCATGCCGCACGACAGGTCGATGCCGGCGGTGAGAATCACGAGCGTCTGCCCGATGGCCAGAACGCCCACCACCATCACCTGCTGCGTGATGAGGGAGAAGTTCTCGGGGGTGAGGAAGCGCGGGGACTGTGCCGCAAAGAAGAGACAGGCCAGCAGCAGGGCGATGACGGGCCCGAAGGTCGCGAGCCTGCGCGCCTGCTGCTGTACGGTCACTTGGTGCCCCAGCAGCGGGCGGTGCCTTCGTCGACCGAGAGGCTCTGCACGCCCGCGACCGGCTGCCCCGACACCAGCGCCACCCCCGTATCGGTGAAACCGCTCGGCTTCTTGCCGCTGCGGATGAACTCGAGGGCGGCCTGCACCCCGAGTTCCGCCATGCGGAGCGGATACTGCTGGGCCGTCGCGGCGAACTTGCCGGCGGCCACATCCGCCACACCGCGACATCCGCCGTCGACGGTGACGATGAACACGTCCTTCTCGCGACCGGCCTTCTGGAGCGCGTTGTACGCACCGGCCGCGCTGGGCTCGTTGATGGCGTACACCACGTTCACGGTCGGCGCGCTCTGCAGGCAGTTCTCCATGACGGTCTGCGCCTTGGCCTGATCGCCCACGCTGTCGCCGTGGCATACCACGTCGGCGGGTAGGGCAAGCTCGTTGCTGGTGCGGTCGTTGGACGCGAGCCCCATGCCCTGCAGGAAGCCGTTGTGGCGCTGCGCGCCGGTGGGGTGGCCGGGGATGAGATCGATCGTCACGATGCGCGCCGGCGCACCTGCGAGCCGCGCCTTGGCGTAGGCCCCGATCAGTTCACCCGCCCGGTAATTGTCGGTACCGAAGAAGCCGTCGGTGGCATCGACCGGGTCGGTGGGGCTGTCGAGCGCGATCACGAGGGCGCCGTTCTCCCGTGCCTTCTTCACCGTGGGAACGATCGCCTTGGCGTCGCTGGCGGTGAGCAGGATGACCTTGGCCCCTGCCGCGAGCTGGTTCTCGATGGCCGCCACCTGGCCGGCGTTGTCGCCGTCGCTGCGGCCGGCGCCGGCGAGCAGGGTGGCGCCGCTGGCGTTGGCCGCCTGCTCGGCCCCCTCCTTCATTTTCACGAAGAACGGGTTGGTCTCGGTCTTGGTGATGAGACCGATGATCGGCTTGTCGTCGGCGTTCGGTTGGCACCCCACAAGGGGCAGGGCGGCGAGCGTGGCCGCCGGCAGGAAGGAGCGTAGGCGCATGAGCGGAAATCAGCAGAACGGAACCGCTTCCGGCAACTGGGCGATCGGTCGGTGTTCTGCCGTGCGCCATACTCTCTGCCATGCTCTGCGCCAGGCGCTTCGCCAGGCATGACGCCGCGCATTACGCGATGCCCTTTGCGGGTGCATCGTAGTGCCATGCGTGATCTCACCACCGGCTCCATTCCCCGGCACCTCGTGCGCCTCGCCCTGCCCATGGCGCTCGGGATGATCTTCCAGACGATGTACTACCTGGTGGATCTCTGGTTCGTCACGCGGCTCGGGGATGCGGCGGTGGCGGGGGTGAGTGCGGCGGGCAACGTGCAGTTCATCGTCATGGCGCTTACTCAGGTGCTGGGTGTGGGGACGATGCCGCTCATCGCCAACGCGGTGGGGCGCAAGGACCGCGACGACGCGAACCTGGTCTTCAACCAGAGTGTGGTGTGGGCCTTCGTATGCGCACTCGTCACCCTGCTCGGCGGGGCGCTGCTGGTCGGCCCGTACATGCACACCGTGAGCGCGGACGCCGCCGCACGTGAGGCAGGGCTCTCCTATCTGCGCTGGTATCTGCCGGGGTTGGGGCTGCAGTTCGCGCTCGTCTCCATGGGGGCGGCGCTGCGTGGAACCGGGATCGTGAAGCCCACGATGCTGGTGCAGATCGTGACGGTGGTGATGAACATCGTGCTCGCGCCGGTGCTGAGCGCGGGGTGGGGGACCGGCACGCCGCTGGGGGTGGCAGGGGCGGGGCTCGCGAGCTCGCTGGCGGTCGCGGCGGCGGTGGCGCTGATGCTC
>CAZNZG010000249.1:0-5148 GCA_964577455.1 uncultured Gemmatimonas sp.
CCCGAGCGAAGTGGATCTCGTGGTGGCGCTCAATCCGGCGACGTACGCGAAGGACGTGGCCACGGTGCGCCCGGGTGGCTTCCTCGTGTACGACTCGTCGTGGCCGCTCGAACCGGATCTGGTGCGCGAAGGGATCACCATCCTCGGCATTCCGTTCGGCCGTATGTGCGTGGAGAACTTCCAGGGCGATCGCGACCGCACCCTGCTCCGCAACATCGTGTACGCCGGCGCCTTGGCCGCACTGCTCAACATCGACATGGATGTGGTGGGCGGCATGCTCGCCGAGAAGTACGGCAAGAAGCCCAAGCTCCTCGACAGCAACCACAGGGCCATCCGCCTCGGCTACGACTACGCCAAGGCGAACTTCGCCTGCCCCCTCCCCTTCCATCTCGAGAAGATGGATGCCACCGGCGACTCCATCCTCATCGATGGCAACACGGCGTGCGCCCTCGGAGCGGTCTACGCCGGCGCCACCGTGGGGGCGTGGTATCCCATCACGCCAGCCACGGCACTGATGGAGCAGTTCAAGGCGTTCTGCGACAAGTTCCGCGTGGACAAGGAGACCGGCGCGCACCACTACGCCATTCTGCAGGCGGAGGATGAACTCGCCGCTGCCGGCATCATCATCGGTGCCGGCTGGGCGGGCGCGCGCGCCTTCACCAACACGTCGGGGCCCGGCATCTCGCTCATGCAGGAGTTCATCGGCCTGGCGTACTACACCGATATCCCCGCGGTCTTCTTCGACGTGCAGCGCTGCGGGCCCGCCACGGGCATGCCCACGCGCACCCAGCAGGCCGACCTGATGTCGCTGGCCTACGCGTCCCACGGCGACACGAAGCATCTCATTCTCTTCCCCTGCAATCCCGGGGAGGCGTTCGAGATGTCGGTGCAGAGTTTCGACCTCGCCGAGCGCTTCCAGACGCCGGTGTTCGTGGCCACCGACCTCGACATCGGCATGAATGACTGGATGGTCAAGCGCTTCACGTGGGACGACAGCTATCGTCCCGATCGCGGCAAGGTGCTCGATGCGGCGGCACTCGAGAAGATCCAGAAGTTCTCGCGCTACCTCGACGTGGACGGTGACGGCATTGCGGCACGCACACTGCCCGGTGTGGGTGGCAAGGGCGCCTACTTCGTGCGCGGCTCCGGCCATGACAAGCACGCCGCCTACACCGAGGACTCCGACGCGTACCAGGAGCTGGTGGATCGCCTCAAGCGCAAGTTCGCACACGCGGCCACGGTGATGCCCAAGCCGGCCTTCACCCTGCAGGAAGGGGCGGAGATCGGTCTGGTGACGATCGGCGGCTGTGATGCCGCCGTGCGCGAGGCAGCCGACATGCTGCGCGCCCGGGGAATCCTCGTCGACGTCATGCGCATCCGCGCCTTCCCCTTCGGCAACGAGGTCAAGGAGTTCTTCGATCGGCACGAAAAGACCTTCGTGATCGAGCAGAACCGCGACGCCCAGTTGCGTGCGCTGCTCGCCATCGAACTCGGCATCCCGCGTGACGACATGATCTCCGTGCTTGATTACGGCGGCATGCCGCTCACCGCCAAAGTCGTGGTGGATGCCGTTGTCGCCCAGGTTTCCACTCAGGCCAAGGTGTCCGCATGACCTCCATTGCCAAGCCTCCTGTCCGGCATCCGAGCTCGCGCACCAATGAGCTCGGCCTCACGTTGCGCGACTACGAAGGCGCAATGTCCACGCTCTGCGCGGGGTGTGGCCACGACTCCGTGACCGCCGCCATCGTGCAGGCCGGATGGGAGCTGAATCTCGAACCGCACCGTGTGGGCAAGATGAGCGGCATCGGCTGCTCCTCGAAGACCACGGCGTACTTCATGAAGCAGTCGCACGGCTTCAATTCGGTGCACGGCCGCATGCCCTCGGTGACCTCGGGGGCGTCGGCCGCCAATCGCGGGCTCACCTACATCGGGGTGTCGGGAGACGGCGACTCTCTGTCGATCGGCCTCGGGCAGCTGTCGCACGCGATCCGGCGCAACGTGAACATGCTGTACATGCTCGAGAACAACGGCGTGTACGGCCTCACCAAGGGGCAGTTCTCCGCATCGGCCGACGTGGGATCGCTCTCCAAGAAGGGCGAGGCCAACGAGCAGTCGCCGATCGATCCCGTACTGCTGGCCCTCACACTCGGCGCCACCTTCGTGGCCCGTTCGTTCTCCGGCGACAAGAAACAACTCGTACCGATCATCAAGGCCGGCCTGTCGCACAAGGGGTTCGCCATCATCGACGTGATCTCCCCCTGCGTGAGCTTCAACGACCACGAGGGCTCCACCAAGAGCTACGCGTTCACGCGTGAGCATGAGGTGGAGGCGGTACACGCCGACTTCGTACCGCTGCAACGCGAGATCACCGTGGCGGACACGCACGAAGAAGTGCGCACCGTGGTGATGCACGACGGTGCATCCGTTCGTCTTCGGGCCACCGCGCCCGACTACGATCCCACCAACCGCGAATCGGCCTACGCCCATGTGCGGGCCTGTCAGGGGCGCGGCGAGATCGCCACGGGGCTGCTGTTCGTCGACGAGAATGGCCGCGACATGCACGACTATCTCCGCACGCCGCAGACGCCGCTCGTCGATCTCCCCTTCGAGCAGCTCTGTCCCGGCAAGTCGGCGCTCGACAAACTGATGGACCGCTATCGCTGATCGCTGTCTGCCGACGGCCTGTCGCACGGAGTGCGGCGGGCCGTCGTGCTTTCCCCGTTGTTGCACTCTCCCCGGCTGCGGGGCCCCATGACTCTCCCACCACCCGATGAGCTGGCGCTGCTCGATGCGCTGCTCGCCGGTACCCCTCCCGACGCCGAGCACCTGCTGCCCACCTTGCAGCGGGTCCAGTCGGCAATGGGGTACATCTCCCAACCCGCCATCCGGTATCTCGCGCAGGCCTTCAACCTGTCGCGGGCCGACGTCTACGGCGTGGTCACTTTCTACCACGACTTCCGCGAAGCGCCGGTTGGGAACACGGTGATACAACTGTGCATGGCCGAAGCCTGCCAGGCCACCGGATGCCGCGAGCTGGCGGCCCATGCGTGCGAGCGGCTTGGCGTGGCCCTGGGGCAAACCACGGCCGATGGCCGGGTGCATCTCGAGGCCGCCTACTGCTTCGGCAACTGCGCCCTCGGTCCAGCCATGCGCGTGGGCAATGACATCTTCGGCAGCGTGACGCCCGCCCGCTTCGACGCCGTGCTCGCGGAGGCGATCGACGCATGAGCACCGACATGCCCGACGCACGCGTGTACGTGCCCAACGACACGGCCGCCCGCAGCATGGGCGCCGATGCCGTGGCACGCGCCATTGCCGCCCATGGTGTTCGTGCCGGGCTGGATCTGCAGATCGTGCGGAATGGCTCTCGTGGGGCCGCATGGATGGAGCCGTTGGTCGAAATTGCCACGCCCACCGGGCGGATCGGTTTCGCGAACGTGTCGGCCGAACAGGTTCCCGCGCTCTTCGCCGCCGGCGTGCCCAGTGGCGAGCATCCGGCGTGCATCGGCCTGGTGGATGCGCATCCATGGTTTGCGAGCCAGCATCGTCTCACGTTCCGGCGGGCTGGTCTGATCGATCCCTTGTCGCTCGAGGATTACGAGGCGCATGGTGGGCTGCGCGGTCTTTCGCAGGCCCTCCAGCGCTCACCGGAAGCGATCGTGCAGGAAGTGACGGCTTCGGGTTTGCGCGGGCGCGGCGGTGCGGCGTTTCCCGCCGGGCTCAAGTGGAATACGGTGCGCCTCGCCGAGGGGCCCGACAAGTACATCGTCTGCAACGCCGACGAGGGAGACTCCGGGACCTTCGCCGATCGCCTGCTGATCGAGTCCGACCCGTATCAGCTGATCGAGGGGATGATCATCGCCGGCCGTGCCGTGGGCGCATCACGGGGGATCGTGTATCTGCGGTCGGAGTACCCGCACGCCGTACAGGTGCTCGGCACCGCCATCCGCCACGCCTATGCGGCCGGACTGCTTGGGGATCGGGTGCTGGGTTCCGACACGGCCTTCCACCTGTCGCTGTTCGTGGGTGCCGGCGCTTACATCTGCGGCGAGGAAACGGCGCTGCTCGAAAGCCTGGAGGGAAAGCGCGGGATGGTGCGCGCCAAGCCACCGGTTCCTGCGCTCTCCGGGCTGTTCGGCCGTCCCACCGTTGTCAACAATGTGCTCACGCTCTGCGCCGTGACCGACGTCCTCGCCCGCACCGGCGCGTACTACGCCTCGTTTGGGCACGAGCGCTCCACGGGTACGATGCCCTTTCAGCTGGGGGGCAATATCCAGCGCGGCGGCCTGATCGAAGTGCCCTTCGGCATGCCGCTGCGCACGCTCGTGGAAACGTATGGTGGCGGCACCCGCAGCGGTCGTCCGCTGCGCGCCATTCAGGTGGGCGGACCGCTCGGAGCCTATCTGCCGGCCTCGCAGTGGGACACGCCGCTCGCCTACGAATCATTCGCAGCCATAGGGGCAATGCTGGGCCATGGCGGCCTCGTCTGCTTCGACGACACCGTGGACATGGCGGCGCAGGCCGAGTTTGCCATGGCGTTCTGTGCGCACGAGTCGTGCGGGAAGTGTACGCCATGCCGTATCGGCTCCACGCGTGGGGTGGAGGTCATCCAGCGCCTTCGGCGCCGCGAGGATTCGCGCAAGCAGTGGCAGCTACTCGAGGAGTTGTGCGAAACGATGGAGCTGGGCTCGCTGTGTGCCCTGGGTGGCCTTACCCCCATGCCGGTACGCAGCGTGATGACTCATTTTTCCGCCGATCTGCTCGCGCCCACGGGGCGAGCGGCAACGGAGGTGCCCGCATGATCGACCGCGACCGTTCCGTTCACCTGACCATCGACGGCATGGAGGTGAGCGTGCCACCCGGCACGTCCATCATGCAGGCCGCCGGTGCCGCGGGTGTGCGTATCGCCAAGCTCTGCGCCACCGACTCGCTCAAGGCCTTCGGCTCGTGCCGACTGTGCCTGGTCGAGATCGACGGCCGCCGCGGCCTACCGGCCTCGTGCACGACACCGGTCGACCACGGCATGGTGGTGCGTACCCAAACGCCGAAACTGGCGCGCGTGCGTCGCAACGTGATGGAGCTCTACATCTCCGATCACCCGCTCGACTGCCTCACCTGTGCGGCCAATGGCGACTGTGAGCTGCAGGA
>CAZNZG010000250.1:0-5125 GCA_964577455.1 uncultured Gemmatimonas sp.
GTCACCGGTGGAGCTCGCCCGGCAGGTGGCCTTTGTGCTGTCCACCGCCGAGTTCGTGCTGGGGCGACCGGTGCGGAGCGTACTCGACGTGGGGTGCGGGGAAGGGCAGTGGCGGGATGCGCTGCATGCGCATCGGCCTCGACTGCATTACGCCGGCGTGGACCCCAGCGCCTACGCCGTGGAGCGATACGGTCGGGCGCGCAACATTCGGCTTGGTGGCATCGAATCGCTCGATACGCTGCCGCTGCGGGCGCAGTACGATCTGGTGGTGTGCTGCGGCATGCTCAATTATCTCACGCCGGCGCAGCTCACCCGTGGCGTGGCGCAGGTGGCGCGTCGCACCGGGGGCGTGGCGTACCTCGAGCTGTTCACCCGCGAGGATGCATTCGAGGGGGATACCGACTGGCCGGCGCCAAAGCCGGCCACCAGGTACCGGGGCGTCATGCGAAAGGCGGGGCTGTGGCCGATCGGCATGCAGTGCTACGTCACGCGCGCGGCGGCCCCGCACGTCTCGGCGTTGGAGCGTCTGTGAGCACGCCCGCGGATGTTCGCGCACCCCGCGAGTGGGTGGCGTTTCTCGCGGCGCGCAAGGCGGAGCGTGTCGCCTGCGATGCACCCCGTCCGCTTCGTGCTCTGGCCGAAGAGTTCGCCTTTCGCACTCTGAGCCTGCTGTTTCCGCAGTTCGCACATCCGTCGCGCCTGGGTGCCGACGGTGTGGACGAAGAAGCGGCGCAGCTGGAAGCGCTGTTACGGGCCGCCATCACGAGTCTCGTGGATGATGCCGAGTCGATCGTGCAGGCATTTCTTGCGCGGCTGCCGTGGGTGCACGAGGCACTGGTGCTCGATGCGCAGGCAATCACCGAGGGTGATCCCGCTGCAGGGAGCCTCGAGGAGGTGATCATTGCCTATCCCGGTTTTCTCGCGATTGCCGTGCACCGGGTGGCCCACGAGTTGTATTTGCTCGAGGTCCCGCTCTTTCCGCGCGTGCTGTCGGAATGGTCGCACCGGGAAACCGGTATCGATATTCATCCTGGTGCGCGGATCGGCCGCGGGTTTGCGATCGATCATGGTACGGGCGTGGTCATCGGCGAAACGAGCGAGATCGGGGACAAGGTACGGATCTATCAGGGCGTCACCCTGGGGGCGCTCGCCGTGAGCAAGACGCTCGCGAACCGCAAACGGCATCCCACGATCGGCGATCATGTGGTGATCTATGCCAACGCAACGATTCTCGGGGGCAGCACGCACGTGGGCGAGGGTTCGGTGATCGGCGGCAACGTGTGGTTGACGAGCTCGGTGCCGCCGCGCTCGGTGGTACAGTTCAGCAGTCGTGTGGAGCGGCGCGGTGGAGACGACGGCCTCGAGTTTCACATCTGAGTGTCGGCGGGCAGGTTGGGCGTGGCTGAAACATTCACTCGTATCGGGCGGTCGCCATGAAGGTGCAGAGCATTCTCGACACGATCGGACGCACGCCGCATGTGCGCATGCAGCGGCTCTTCGATGCGAAGCTCGAGGTGTGGATGAAACTCGAGCGCGCCAATCCCGGTGGCAGCATCAAGGACCGGATCGCACTGCGCATGATCGAGGATGCCGAACGGTATGGAGCGCTCACGCAAGACAGTGTGATCATCGAGCCCACCTCGGGGAACACCGGTATCGGGCTGGCGATGGTGGCGGCGGTGAAGGGGTATCGCCTCGTTCTGGTGATGCCGGAGTCCATGTCGATCGAACGCCGGCGCATCATGGCTGCGTACGGGGCCACCTTCGATCTCACGCCGCGCGAACTGGGGATGAAGGGCGCGATCGCGCGCGCGCAGGAGCTGGTGGCGCAGACGCCGAACGCGTGGATGCCGTCGCAGTTCGACAATCCGTCCAACATTGCCGCGCACGCCGACACGACCGCCCGCGAAATCCTCGACGACTTCCCCGAGGGGCTCGACTACCTCATCACGGGCGTGGGGACCGGCGGACATCTCACGGCGGTGAGCGAGGTGCTCAAACGGCACTGGCCCGCGTTGCAGACCTTTGCGGTGGAGCCGGTCAAGAGTGCCGTGATCAGTGGCGGGACGCCGAGCCCGCACCGCATTCAGGGCGTGGGCGCCGGCTTCATTCCGGGCAACCTGCATCTCGATACGCTCAACGGCACTGTGCAGGTAAGCGAGGACGACGCCTTTGCCTTCGCGCAGCGTGCCGCGCGTGAGGAGGGGCTATTCGTGGGGATCTCGAGCGGTGCCTCACTCGCGGCCGTGGCGCAGCAGGCCGCGGAGATGCCGGCCGGCGCCCGGGTGCTCACGTTCTGCTACGACACGGGGGAGCGGTACCTCTCGATCGAGGGGCTGTTTCCGGTGTGACAGCTGGTCGATGTCGGTCACGGTCGGTCACCGGCAGTCATTGTCAGTCATTGTCAGTGCGCCGTGTAGTTTACCAGCATGAGCCCTGACGTTTCGGTGTTCTGGTTGAGTGGTGGCGCGCTGGCGTGCGCGATAGCGGGCGCGCTGGTGACGGCTGTGGTCATGCGGCGCCTCGCGCAGGCGGAGACGGCGCGTGCCGTGAGCGTGAGCGTGGCGGAGAGCGAGGCGCGCGCCCGCGCGACGGAGACGACGCTCCGCGAACAGCTCGCCCGTCACGAGGCGGAAGCGGCGCTCACGGCGCGGCACGGGAACGTGGCGGAGCTGCTCGCGCCCATTCGCGACACGCTGGCGCGCTACGACGACGTGCTGGCACAACTGGGACGGGCGCAGGCACAGGTGGCGGGGCAGATCGGCGAGCGGCTCGACGCGGTGGTGCTGTCGGGGGAATCGCTGCGCCGCGAAACGCAGCAGCTGTCGCAGGCGCTGCGGGCGCCCACGGTGCGCGGGCAGTGGGGGGAACTGCAGCTGCGCCGGGTGTGTGAGTTGGCGGGGATGCTCGCCTACTGCGACTTCGAGCCGCAGGTCACGGTGCGCGGTGACGAGGGGGTACAGCGCCCGGATCTGGTGGTGCGGTTGCCGGGGGACCGGCAGCTGGTGGTGGACGCCAAGGCGCCGCTGGCGGCGTATCTCGAGTCGATGGCTGCCCCCGACGAACGCACGCGCACCGCGCGCCTGGCGGAGCATGCGGCTCAGGTGCGTGCGCATGTGCAGAAGCTGAGCGCCAAGAAGTACTGGGCGCAGTTCACCGACGCGCCGGATTTCGTGGTGCTGTTCCTGCCCGGTGAGGTGTTCTTTGCCGCCGCGCTCGATGCCGATCCGTCGTTGCTCGAGGCCGCACTCGGTGAGCGGGTGCTGCTGGCCACGCCCACCACGCTGATCGCGCTGCTCAAGGCGGCGGCATACGGCTGGCGTCAGGAGAAGGTGGCCGAAGACGCCGCGCAGGTGGCCGCGCTGGGGCGTGAACTGCACGAGCGGCTGACCGTGTTCGACGAGCAGCTCACCGAGATGGGGCGTGGGCTGCAGCGCGCGGTCACGGCTTACAATCGCGCGGTCGGCAGCCTCGAATCGCGGGTGCTGGTGAGTGCGCGCAAACTCGGCGCCATGAGCGGCGCCGCGGGGGAGCTGCCGGGGGTACCAGTGTTGGAGGTCGCCGTACGCGGCGCCGATGCCGAGGCGATCGACGCCGCGCGGCCGTAGCGCGCCTTACAGCGACCCGAGCAGATCGTCGATCGCCTTGCGGTCCGCGTCTTCCAGCGGCTCGGCGCCATGGATGATGCGCTGCAGAATGTCGACCGCTTCAGCGGCGAGGTCGTCCGGATGCCGGCGATCCTTGGCGAAGCGCACGATGTGCCCGAGCAGGATCGTCTCGAAGGGCGCTTCTTCGCCCTCGTCACCGTCCTCGTCGTCATCCTCCTCATCGTCGTCATCCGCGCCGATGGAGGCTTCGTAGCTGGGGACGCTCTCCTTCCACGGTTCGGCGTTGTGTGCCTCCGCCTCGAGCAGCGAGCGGGGCACGAGCGCGAACAGGCGGCACTGCAGCCCCGGCGCCTCTTCGTAGGCGAAGAGACCGAGTGGCACGGGCTCGTCGAAGAGGTGGAGGTCCATGAGCCGCGCGATCGCCTCGGCGGGCATGGCGCTGCGTGCGACCATGCGGCCATCGATGTAGGCCGCGAGTGCCGACGAGTCCGGCGCGCGCGGGTCGTCGAGCTGCGCGACACTCACCGTCACGGGTTCCCGCGTGGTCACGAAGACCGCCGGGCGGGCTTCATCACCCTCGTCCGGAGAGGAGGCGTCGTCGGTGGGATCGAATTCGTCGGCGGACATCGGCAAGGCTCACTGAAGGCGATCGGGACAGCGGTACTCTTCGCAGGTTAGGCACCGGAGCGCCGCCCCGGAAGGGGACCTGTGGGCGGGGCGCCTCAGGTCGGACTTCCCACCTCGGTCACGTCGGTCTGTTCGAAGACCGAGCCCAACCAATGCAGCACGGGCCAGAGTTCCAACGCGATGACGGCGCTCGCGAGCACGGTGGCCACCAGCACCGACCAGCCGCCCCAGTCATTGGTCAGCCAGAGGACCAGCCCGCCCACCCCGATGGGAAAGACCAGTGCCACGGCGGCCACGAGGGTGGTAGCGCCCGTGGTGAGCAGGTTCTGCCCCATGGTTTCGAAGCCACGGGCTTCGGTACCGAGACGCACCCAGGCCGGAAAGAGCAGTGCCATGCCGTTCTGGATGGTGAACATGAGCGCGTTGAACGCGGGCACCCCCACCACCACTGATGCAAGAATGGGGATCGTCACGCCACTGTCGAGGTAGACCTGGGGGTCCTGCACGAACATGGCGATGGGTACCGTCATGAGCGACCACACCGTGATGGAGTGCAGCAGCGTGACGGCGGCGATCTCGGCCGTCACGATGCGCCAGCCCGCGAGGGGATAGGTCTTGAGCACCGTGAGCCGCGGCAGGTCGAGCCGCAGGTCGAAGCGCATCCAGAGCGGCCCGATGAAGAGCAGCATCGCGCCCCAGCCGATGGTGACGCCCACGAAGGCATCGGCCGCCTTTTCGGACGCCGAGCGCGTGGCCACGGCGAGTGCGGCGAGCCCGACCACGAAGGAGATCAGTTGGGTCTTCCACGACCCGCCGCGGAGGGCGGCCACCACGTTCTTCCAGGCGATGGCCACCTCGGGCCGCCCCTGCAGCGAGAGCGACGGGACCTT
>CAZNZG010000251.1:0-5114 GCA_964577455.1 uncultured Gemmatimonas sp.
CTTCCGCCCAGAGCACATCATCGGCGCCTACGAGTTCGCCACCGGGGTGTCGGCCCGCACCGACGGCCGCACCGCCGATGACGGCGAAACGTTCTTCGTGCTGGGCGTACAGCATCCGTACGCCGTGATCAGCAGGGACACACCCAGCCTGCTGCCGGAAGGCGCCATCGCCGTGCGCTTCCACTCCATCGGCGGCTGGGGGATGATCACGACCGGCAAGAACCTGGGTGCCATCATCGGCGACCTCGGGCAGTACCTCGCCGAGCAGGATCCCACGTACGACGATGAGGGCATCCTCGAGGACAAGCTCTTCGTGATGGCCAATCCCAAGTACGGGTCGGAGAAGAAGGGAGCCCCCACCAATTACTACCTCACCGTGGCCCCCTCGCAGATCAAGGTGAACTGCGAGCTCAACCACGTGGACGTGGTGCTCTGCTGCGACCCCAAGGCCTTCACGCACACCAACCCGCTCGAAGGGCTCAAGCGCGGGGGCGTGCTGGTGTGGGAGTCGAGCGAAAGCCCCGACTCCGCGTGGCAGCGCATTCCCGCCGCGCACCGCGAGTTCATCCTCGACAACGACATCAAGGTGTACATCCTTCCCGGCTTCGACATCGCTCGGAAGGCCACCAACCAGACGGAGCTCCAGCTCCGTATGCAGGGCAATGCATTCCTTGGCGCGTTCTTCCGGGTGTCGCCGTTCCTCGATCGCTACCACCTCACACCCGAGCAGTTCCAGCAGATCGTCCACAAGCAGTACGTGAAGAAGTTCGCCCGCTTCGGTGACGCCGTGGTGGAGTCGAACATGACGGTCATGAACGAAGGGTTCTCGCGCGCCGTCGAGATCACACGTGGCCGCAAGGACGACCCGGACCGCTCGAGCATGCGCAACCCACTGCTCGCGCCGCTCGGCGACCATGCCTTCCCCCCCACGGCGGGGTGCGGCTCCTGTGGCAGCGGCGGGCTCGCCATGCCCACCACGCAGCTTTCCCGCTCGCCGCTCAAGACGCGCGAAAAATTCGACAGCGAGTTCCGCGCCGGGCTGGGCTATCACCAGCCGGCGAGTGCTCTCGCGTCGGTGGGCATCATGGCCGCCGCCACGGGCGCCACGCAGTCCAAGTACGTGGCACGCCGCGAAACGCCGGTGTACGTACCCGAGAACTGCACGCAGTGCATGGAGTGCATCTCCGTGTGCCCCGACACCGCGCTTCCCAATACGGCGCAGGAAGTCGGCACCGTGCTGCGCACGGCGGTGGTGAACTACGTGCGTGATGGGGGCGATCGGCAGACCCTTCTGGCCGCGCTCCCCGACCTCGAGGTGCGTGCGCGCGCCCGCATGAACGAATCGGTGAAGGCCAAGAGCGGCGTGCCATTCAAGACGATCGTGCGCGAGGAGGTGGCGGCCATCACCGGCGTCTCGGACGTGTCACGCGCAGAGTTCACCGGCATCATCGACAAGCTCCCGCTGGCCTACAGCAACGTGCCGGCGATCTTCCGTACGGTCGAAGCGAAGACCCCAGGTCAGGGTGGGCTCTTCTCGATCTTCGTGTCGGACCTCTGCAAGGGGTGCGGCGAGTGCGTGCAGGTGTGCGGCGATCACGACGCGCTGCGCATGACGCGCGAGACGGAGGAGCTCAACGCCGAGCTCACCACGGCGCAGGTGTTCTCGCGCCTGTTGCCGGACACGCCGCAGAAGTACCTCGGGCTCTACCACGACGACGACATCACCAGCTCGAAGGACGCCACGCTGCGCAATCACCTCATGGTGCGACGCAACTACGAGGCACTGGTGAGCGGTGACGGCGCCTGCGCCGGCTGTGGCGAGAAGAGCGTATTGCGCTCGATTGCCAGCATCACGGAAGCGTACATGCGCCCGCTGTACCACAAGAAGGCCGAGCGCCTGACCGCGAAGGCTGATCAGCTGGAGGCGAGCGGTGTCACGCGCCTTGCCACCCTCCAGGCCGCCGACGTGGCCGACTATGCCCGCTTCCGCACGGCGTTCATCCACATCGTCATGGGCCTCGGTGGCGAGAACGACCAGGACACCGCCACGCGCATCGGTGCGTACGAGGCGACGCACGGGCCGATCACCGACGAACAGATCGTAGGCGGACTCGTGGCGGTCCTGCGCCAGGACGCCTTCAATCACCGTGATCTGCAGGCGATCGACGGGCGCCGCGCCAACGGCATGTCGGTCATGATGATGGGCGCCAGCACCGGCTGCAATACCGTGTACGGCTCCACGCCCCCGGCCAATCCGCACGCCTATCCCTGGATGAACTCCCTTTTCCAGGACGGCGCGACGATCTCGTGGCTGATGGCCGAGTCGGTGATCGTGGAGCATGCCCGTCGTTCAGTGGCGCCGGAGCGCCTGTCCGATGCGCTGCTTGGCCGCACGAACGGCGTGATGAGTGAGGAAGACTATTTCCACCTCACGCACCTCGACGACACCCTCATGACCGATCAGGAGGTGCGCGAACTGCCCAAGGTGTGGGTAGTGGGCGGCGACGGCGCGCTGGGCGACATCGGCTTCCAGAACGTGTCCAAGGTAATGCTGCAGAACCGTCCCAACGTGAAGATGCTGATGCTCGACACGCAGGTGTATTCCAACACCGGCGGACAGAACTCGGACTCCTCCACGATGCTGGGCGGCTACGACATGAACCAGTTCGGCGTGGCATCGCAGGGCAAGCTCACGGAAAAGAAGAACGTGGCCGAGGCGTTCACGAGCGGGCACGGCTCACCGTTCGTGGCGCAGGTATCGGTGGCGAATGCACCGCGCATGTACAAGGCCATGCTGGACGGTCTCGAGTACCGCGGTACCGCCTTCTACCAGTGCTACACCACCTGCCAGCCCGAGCACGGGGTGGGCGACAACATGAGCGCCGATCAGGCGAGTATGGTGCGTGACGCGCGCGGGGTACCCGAGTTCGTGTTCAACCCGCGCAAGGGCGAGACCGTGCAGGAGGCGTTCGACCTCAAGGGCAACCCGAGCATCGACCGCGACTGGTGGCACACCAAGTACGCCAGCAACGGCGAGGCCTACACCTTCGGGGTGGCGCACTGGGCGCTCACGGAAGGGCGCTTCCGCAAGCATCTCAAGCAGATCAGCGAGGCGGAGGCGGCCACCCTCACCCCCATGCACGACCAGCTGTACTTCGTCACGCAGGACGACGTGACGTACCGCCGCGTGTTCGACGAATCGCAGCGTAGCTTCATCCCCAACTTCGGCTGCTATATCAAAGTCGAGCGCAACGGCGCGTTCAGGTACTACGCGGTCACGCGGCAGATGGTGCTCTTCGCGGTGGAGCGCCGCAAGTCGTGGCGGATGCTGCAGAGCAAGGCCGGCATCGTGAACAAGGATTACCTCGCGCAGCGTGCGCTGCTGGCGCGCATCGACAAGGGGGAGCTGTCGGTGGCCGTGGCGAGGGCGAATCTCGGCACACACCTCGCCGAGTTGATGAGCTGATCAGAGCACGGACAGTTCGTCGTGCAGATCCACGGCCGGTAGCGACAGCGTGAACACGCTGCCGCCACCGGGCCGCGGTTCGTACCGCAGTGCGCCCTGCTGGAGCTCGGACAACCCCCGCGCCAGTGCGAGCCCGAGCCCGGCGCTCCGTGCGTCGGGTACGGCGTGTCGGGGACGATAGAAGGCCGAGAATACCGCCTCCTCTTCACCGGGAGGCAAACCGGGACCGCGGTCCGCGACCACGAACAGCAAACGGTCGCCCTCGCGTCGTACGGCCAACTCCACGGCGGCATCACGCGGCGAGTACTTGATCGCGTTCTCCAGAAGATTGGCGACGATCCGGAGCGTGTGGGTAAAGTCGAAGCGCCCTGCGAGCAGTGGCTCCCCCTCCACGCGCGCCACGATCTCCCGGCCGGCGGCAATCCCCGCCACCCGCTGCAGCGCAGCGCCCACCACATCATCGGCGGCATTGATGGCGGAGGCAACGGGCAACCCTCCCGCCCGCAATCGGGACAGGTCGAGCATGTCCTCGACGAATTGCGCCAGCCGGATGCTCTCTTCCTCGATGACGAGCCCGCGTTCGTCACCGTCGTGTGCGATCTCGTGGGCCATGGCCCGGATACTGGTGAGCGGCGTCCGGATGTCGTGTGATACGGCCGCCAGCAACTCGTCCTTCACCCTCGCGGCTTCCCGAAGGGCCGACTCGCGGCGGGCACGATGCAGCAGTTCGGCCGACGTCAGCGCCGTGGCAAGAAACACCAACAGGACGAGCCAATCGAGTGGATTGCCGATCGCCAGCGTATGATACGGTGGGATGGAAAAGAAGTTGAAGACGAGAAAGGCGAGTGCCGAGATGACCATACCGGCCACGCGCCCGTGGCGGGCACTCACGACGAGGACGATCACCAGATACAGCAGGGCGACGTGTACGGCCCCCAGCAGTGTCCGATAGCGTACCAGGAGCGTGGTGACGGCGGCCAGGAGCAGCGCCCCGAGCAGGATGCCGTTCCGCACGGTAGCGCCACGCGCGTGCGGCCGACCCATCAGGCATCCCTCGGCGACGCGAACCGGTAGCCAACGCCGGGCTCCGTGATGATCAGTGCGGGGCGTAGCGGATCCTGCTCGATCTTGCGGCGAAGCTGCGCGATGTACACGCGCAGATACTTCTGCGCATCGCCGTACTCCCGTCCCCAGACGCGGGAGAACAGCTGCCCGTGCGTCACGGTGCGACCTGCATCAGCGGAGAGTGCCTTGAGCAGCGACCATTCCGTCGGGGTCAGGTGTACCTCGATCCCGTCGCGCGCCACGATGCGCCCTTCGAAATCGATCACCAACCCGCCGGTTACGTATGCGTCGTGATCCCGCTGGGGACCGGCAAGACGGGCACGTCGCAACTGTGCGCGCATGCGTGCGCGAAGCTCGATGGTACTGAATGGCTTCGTGAGATAATCGTCGGCACCGCCGTCGAGGAGTTCCGCCTTGTCGGTATCGCGCCCACGGGCTGACAGCACCAGAATGGGGACCGCGCCCGACGCCCGCAGCGCGTGACAGACCGTACGGCCGTCTCCATCCGGAAGGCCAAGATCGAGGACGATCAGGTCCGGGCGCTCGGTCGCTGCCAAGGCCAGCCCCGCCTGCACGGTGGACG
>CAZNZG010000252.1:0-5111 GCA_964577455.1 uncultured Gemmatimonas sp.
CACGGGGAAGTACGTGCTGATCAGTGTGGTGGATTACGGCGGCAGCGACATCGCCGCCGGGATGTACACACACGAGGTGAAGTAACCATGTGCCGCCGCGGCGATGCCCGCGCAGGCCACATCGGCCGCGTCATTGCGCTGCTGGTGCTGGCGTGTGGGCTTCGGCCAGACACCGCGGCAGCGCAGACGTGCGCGTCCGGCACGACCAACAGCTGCATGAGCGTGAGCTTCAGCAGCGCAAAGCCGACGCCGGACGGCGGTGATTTCGCCGCGGGCGTGTCGGTGTTGGGCTCCTTCGCGGTGGCGGTGATCAAGTGCGGTCGCCCCCCGTGCGAACTCACCATGGCGGCGGCGAATCAGCCGTCGAATGGATTGCGTGTGCGTGTCGGAGCATCGGCACCCACATCTCTTGCTGATTGCCCCATTGATCTTACCGGTGTGAACTCGGCGCAATCGTCTCGAGCCCCGGTCATTGCCGTGACGAGTGGACCCGCCGCCTACACGGTGTGGGTCTGTCGTCCATTGAGCTGGAATCCGGCGACGACGCCCCACGGTGCGTCGGCGCCGGAGATTCGGTTCCGCCTGCGTCAAGGCTGAGCCGTGCTGGTTCGTGCCGTCCTGGTTCGTGCCGTGCTGGGGGCATGCGTGGCCCTGGCCTGTCCCTCGGGGCTGCTGGCGCCGGGGAATCGGTGGCCACCGTTCACTCGGGGCCAATTTCCCGCGATGCCCGGTGCCACGAGCCTGGCCACCTCGCGGTTGCTCGTCGGCCCCGTGCGTCCGGGGGCCGATTCGGCGCGCGCTGTCATCTCGGTGACAGAGGACAGTGAAGGCATCAGCGTGGTACGGATTCCCGTGCCGGCCGCCGTTCGCTGGGACGCCGTCATGACCCGTCGTGCGGCACGCTTCGACGTTACCCCTGGCCGTCACGTACAGGTCATCGGCAAGCGCACCGGCACGATCGATCCGGCGAAGGACTCCGTGCTGGTCCTGGCCGTGCAGGTGTCGCGCCGTGCCCCAGCGGGCCAGTCACTTGGCGGGACGGTGGAGTTCACCGTGGGCACGGTGACCGCGCGCGCGGTGATCACCCTCGAGGTGCCCGTCATGCACAAGCTGGCGATGAGCCTGAGTGCGCCGTCGGTGGTGGCCACACGCGGTGCGTGGACATCGTTGACCGTGCGCGTGCAGAATGACGGCAACGTGGACGAACGCCCTGCATTGCGCGTGCTTCCGCCCACAGGCTGGCGCGTGGCGATCCGCCACGATTCCCGCGCCGGGGCACGCCCGTCGGCGCAGCAGGATCAGGTGCCGGCAGGTACCTCACATGATGTGTCGGTCCGTCTGCACGTGCCGCGGAATGCCTCGAGCGGCGTGATCATGGTGCCGCTGTCGCTGACGCGGGCCGATGGCACCACGCAGGTGGAACAGGTGCAGGTGGACGTGATGGCCGGTGTGGCCGATGCCGGCAACGGCGTGCAGATGACAACATCGATGGCGACTGGCCGTGGTGACGGGCTGGAGGCGGCCACGGGCTATGCGCTGAACCTTTCGGGGAATCTCGGTGACTCGCTGCGGATCAGCGGGCGCCTCGCGTACTCGGGAACGGCCATGCACGGCGTGAGCTCGGGGCTGCTGCTCGCGCGCACCGGGATGCTCACCACCCCGCCGACCCTGGAGCTGACCCATCCGCGCCTGCAGCTGAGCGGTGGCGCCACGTACGGCACCATGCCCGAACTTGCCGGCCAACAGCTGGCGGGGGTGGGCGTGATCGGACAGCTCGCATCACGCCGCCTCTGGCTGCGCGGCTATCAGCTCAATCCGTTGGCCCTGTCCAACATCGCCTCGCTCACCGCGCGTGGCCCCGGCCTCTATCGCGGCGCCGAACTCGGGGTAGCCACACGGCATGCGCGCCCCAGCGTTTTTGCCGCCCGGCTCGATGATCCCATCAGCCGTCGTTCACTCGACGCACTGGGGCTTCGCCTTACCGTGGGCACGGCGGGCGAGCGTCAGTGGCTCACGGAAGTCGCCTGGCGTGAATATCAGGCCGGCCGTGGACTGGGCATCGCCACCGGCCTGCATCACGTGGGCCAGCGTTCGACCTTCGATCTGCGCGTACTGCATGCGCCCGGAGGATCACGGGCATTCGCCCGTGCCGTGGACGACATCACGCTCAGTGCGTCGCGGTCGCTGGGCACGCGTGCGTATCTCTCCGGTGGCGGCTGGCTGCAGCGCGATGACAACCCGCTGCTCGGTGCGGCACACAACCGTGGGTGGTTCGTCACCCCCGGCATGGCGATTCCCCGCCTCGGCACACTGGGGCTCGAGGTCCGCGGGCTGCAGTTCCAGTCGTCGGTTGCCTCGAATCGGCTCGCCAACACGGAGCTCTCCGGCGGCGGCGTGCTTTCGAGCGCGGTGCTCGGCACGTCGCTGATCGCGCGCTCGACACTGGCGCGCATCGATCGCCGTCTCACGGAGATCGGTACAGGGGCCGTCAGCTCCAGCGCCGACGCCGCCTCGCTATTCGGTGCGCAGGACAGCCGCCAGTGGCGGCTGGATCATTCCCTGACGGCGATGCGCTACCTTGGCCGCGGTGTCCTGCAGGCCAACTGGAATCACCAGCAATTCTCCGGCCCGTCGGGGCTCATGCCGTCGCAGCAGTCGATGCAACTGCGCATCGATCGCGTGCAGCCCGTCATGCGCGTGCCGCTGTTCCTCGAGGGGGAGGTGCAGCGCATGCAGGTGGGACGCATCGGCGGCGCGTTCTGGTCGGCACGTACCGCGGCGAGCCTGGAGCTACCGATCGGTATGCGGATCACGTTGGCCGCCGAGCGCAATCCATTCCTCGCGATGATGGGCACCGGGGAGCGACGCCCCCTGCTCTACACCCTGCGGGTGGATCGGACCACCATGCTGCCTCGCCTGTTTACCGCCGCGCGCAGCCGGATCTTCCGCGACGAAAATGGCAATGGCCGTTTCGACCGGGGAGAAGCCGGCGTGGTGGGCGTGATCGTGAAATGCGGCGCTCAGCGCGTGCTGACCGACAAGCATGGCCGCTTCAGCTGTCAGGATCGCGAGCAGTCGGTTGACGTGCGCTCGATTCCCACCGGACTCGTGGCCGCCACGCACCGCATCGAACCAGGCAGAGAGCTGGCGCTGCGGGTCATGCAGCCGCTCCACGTTTCGCTGCGTCTGTCCGCTGCCGACTCGGCACGCGTTTCGCGCGACGAACTCTCGCGGGCGGTCGTATTTGCGCGCGACAGCAGTGGCGCGATGTGGTATGCGCGTGCGAACAGCGATGGTCGTTTCGTGCTCGATGCGTTACCGGTGGGCCGCTATGCCATCGGCGTGGATGCCACGCCGCTCGAGGAGCCACTGTCCATGGACGGGAGTGAACCCGTGGTGGTGGTGGATGGTACGGAGTCGCTCGCACCGGTGGAGGTCGCGCTGCGCGCCCGACCGTTGCGTGTGCGCTCGTTCTCACCGGGGGCCACGCCCGTGCGGCTCGAGCCGGCAGGTATTCCGCGCGACCCGCGTGCAGGTTCGCGCGGTCGCCCGACGCTCAAGCGCACGATCCCGGCAACGCATGGACGGGAGTCGATGCGAAGCAAAACCTCGTCGCCGCTCGGTCGTCCCTGAGCCGTGATGCGTCGACTGGTTTCTCCCCTTGTCTCCTGCCTCATCGTTGGCCTGTTGGCCAGTGGTGTGCCGTCGGCCGCGCAGGCGCAGGGGTCGATCGCTGCCCCCGGCACCTGCGACACCGGTGGGAATCGCAATGGCGACTGTCGCATGCATCTGTCGATCGGATCGGTCATCCAACCCGTGCGCCGCCTGGTCGTGACGCCGGGGAGTACGTTTGCGATGGCACCAGCAAGCGGCACCCTGACGGCTGCGGACTATGAAGCAGGGGCGTTCAACGCGGCGGGTTCGATCACGCTCACGGCGCAATCGAATGCACCATGGCGTGTCACGGTGCAGGCAAACAGCAGCACGATGTCGTCGCAATGTGTCGGCACACCGTCATCGGCGATTCGGTGGGGAACGACGAGCGCCAATCGGCAAACGCCACTGGCCGTGACACCAACCACGACCATGAGCGGCAGCAGCTTTACTGCCGGTCAGACGCAGTCCGTCTTCCTGCGGGTCGCGCTGAACTGGCTCAGCGACGGTCCGGTGGCCGATGCCAATTGCGCACTGCCGATGACCTTCATGATCACGGCGCCATGACGCGCGGTCCGGCGACGCATTGTGGGCACAGCGCCTGTGCTGCGGTCTGTCTGTTGCTGGGTGCATCGATCACGCCGGCGCGAGTGGAGGCGCAGCCGCCGCGCGTGGTGGCAGCGCATCCCACCCCGGTGGAGTCGATGGCGTCGGTGGTGATTGGCGCGATGTTCAGGCTCGATCCCGGACAACCGCTCTTCGCCGAGCGCGCCACCGAGCGCTGCCAACCGCTCACGTGCGTATACAGCACGGTGACGGCGCGCGCCAATCACCGGTGGCAGCTGCAGGTGCGCGCGCTGCCGTCGCTGTCGGCCCCCGTTTCGTGGTTGCCGTACGACGGCGTGGAGCTCACGCTCACCGGTGAATGGCAGTCGATTGCCAGCGGGCCGGGCCCGACCGGCGGGACCGAGGTCGCCCTTCGGCTGGGCATTGGCGGTCCGGTGTCGCAACGGCCGGCAGCGGAGCGGCTCTCCTCGCTGCTGGAGTTCCGCATGGTTCCCCTGCCCTGAACCGAGGCGTGGCGGTGCGGACAATCCGCACGACCGGACAGACAAAACGGGCGTCTCTTGCGAGACGCCCGTCGTGTTTCCTGCGGAGCGCGAGGCTCAGTACATGCCGCCCATGCCCGGGCCGCCGGCCGGAGCCGCCGGCTTGTCTTCCTTCTTCTCGACGATGAGCGCTTCGGTCGTGAGGAGCAGACCGGCGATCGAGGCCGAGTTCTGGAGGGCGGTACGGGTGACCTTGGTCGGGTCGATGACGCCGGCCTGCACGAGGTCTTCGTACGTATCCGTGAGGGCGTTGTAGCCGAAGCTCGTCTCCTTCGCGGTGCGGATCTTCTCGATCACGATGGAGCCTTCGCCGCCCGCATTCTGCACGATCATGCGGAGTGGCTCTTC
>CAZNZG010000253.1:0-5095 GCA_964577455.1 uncultured Gemmatimonas sp.
ACCACCTTGTCCACGTTCTGCGGCGCATAGAGCGCGAAGGTGAACGCCACCGCGTCCTTGTCGACCGGGCGCGCCTGGAACTGCGACCCCACGGCGTAGCTCACGCCGTCGGTCTGGCGCATGCGGTTGGCCATGCGACTCTTGAGGAAGCCGCCGCCCATGATCTGTGCGCCCACGACCATGGCCGCGTAGTCGGGATCGCTGTCGCTGAGCTGGAAGGTCTGTCCCGCGAGCAGCATGGCATTCTGCTTGTCGGGCGTTTCGAACACCGTCGAACCGCTATCGGTGGCTGCAAACTGGCGCGGCAGCGGCTTCCACGGTGTCTTCGCCGTCCAGCTGCCGAACAGCTCGCGCGCCAGCGTGATCACGCTGTCCGGGTCGAAGTCGCCCACGAGGGCGAGGTCGCCGGCCTGCGCGCCCCCGAAGTCGGCCTGATACTTCACGAGATCATCGCGGGTGATGCGCTTGAGCGTCTCGATCGACTCGTCGATGGTGGGGGTGTACTCGGGGTGCCCCTTGGGGAGCGGCCGCAGCTTGCGCTGGAAGGCGGTCAGGGCAATGGCCTGCGGTTCGCTCTTCCCCGCCTCGATGGCGGCCAGCTGCTGTGTGCGCAGCTGTTCGAACTCGGTGCTGTCGAACGCGGGCTTCTGCACCATTTCGGCGAGCAGGCGCAGCGTGGGCACGAGATTCTCGCGCTTCACCTGTATGTTCCCCGAGGTGGCCGTGCCGGAGTTGCTCAGCTGCACCGTGGCCTTGAGCTTGTCGAGTGTGTCCTTGAGCGCCTGCCGTGAACGTACGGTCGTGCCACGGCTGTACATCGCACCGGCGAGTTGCCCCGCCACCGCGCGGTTCTGCAGCGTTTCCAGTGAACCATGCCGCAGCGTGAGATCGCCGAAGATATTGGCACCGCGCGTGCTCTTGGGAAGCAGCGAGAGCCACATGCCGTTGGGCAACTTCACGCGACGCGTGCGCTTGTCGAGGTTGACCGGGGTGGCGTCGAATACTTCGCCGCTGGCCACCGCCGCGCGCCCGCGGTACCCGGCGAGCAGCTCACCGGCGTTGGGCGCCTCGGGGATCTCGGCGCGATCAGGCGTCTTCGTGGGGATGAAGAGCCCCACCGTGCGATTGTCGGGCTTGAGGTAGGCCTTGGCCACGCGCTGTACGTCGGCGGCGGTGACCTTTTCGATGCGATCACGCGTGAGGAAGAAGAGGCGCCAGTCACCCGACGCTTCGTATTCGGTGAGGGTGAGCCCCACCTGATCGGGGTCGGCGAGCAACTGTTCGATCTGCTTGAGCAGCGTCGCCTTCACGCGATTGACTTCGTCGTCCGACGGCGATTGGGACACCACGTCGTCGATCGTGCGCAGCATCACGGCCCGGGCGGTGTCGAGGTTCTGCTCGAGACGCAGATTGGCCTGGCCGAGCAGCAGCCCCGGTTCGCGCAGGTCGAAGGTGAAGGCGCTGGCACCAGCAGCGAGCTTGCTCTCCACGAGCGCCTTGTAGAGACGGCCGTTGGGGCGATCACCGAGCACGCCGGCGAGCACCTGCACGGCGGGGTTGTCCTGGTGCGCGAGCGCCGGCACGTGGTATGCCACGCCCACGAGCTGCTCGTCACCCACGCGCTTGAGCGTGACCACGCGTTCGCCGTCCTGCACGGGATCACGCGTGTAGGTGGGATAGAGCAGGTTGCCCCTGGCGAGCGAGCGGACCGGCTTGGGGATGGCGCCGAACTTCTGTTCGATGAGCCGCAGTGTCTTCGCCTCATCGAACTTGCCGGCCACCACCAATACGGCATTGTCGGGCTGGTAATAGCGCTGGTAGAACGCCTTGAGGCGCTCGATGGGCACCCCCTCCACGTCGCTGCGGGCTCCGATGGTGCTCTTGCCGTAATTGTGCCAGAGGAAGGCGGTGGACATGATGCGCTCCAGCAGCACGCCGCTCGGGCTGTTCTCGCCAATCTCGAATTCATTGCGCACCACACTGAACTCGCTGTCGAGATCCTTCTTGGCAATGAAGGAGTTCACCATGCGATCGGCTTCGAGATCGAGCGCCCACGCGAGATTGTCGTCGGTGGCGGCCACGGTTTCGAAGTAGTTGGTGCGGTCGTACCAGGTAGTGCCGTTGGGGCGCGCGCCACGCTCGCTCAACTCTTTGGGGATATCCTTGTGCCGCGTGCTGCCCTTGAACACGAGGTGTTCGAGCAGGTGCGCCATGCCGGTTTCCCCGTAGCCCTCGTGGCGGCTGCCCACGAGATACGTGATGTTCACCGTGACCGTGGGACGCGACGGGTCCGGGAAGAGCAGCACCTTGAGACCGTTGGGCAGGCGATACTCGGTGATGCCTTCGACCGTCGTGATCTTCTCGGCCGCGCTACGGGCACCCGCACCGGCGGCTTTGGCGACCGGCTTCGCCGCTGGTCTGGCGCCAGGGGCCTGGGCCCTGACCGGGGCTACCGCCAGCGAAAGCGCGGCGACTGCGATCGGGGAGAGCCACCGATGCCGGGGGGTGACTCGAGGGAGGGACAGGGAGAATATCATTGGCCTCGTGTGGCGCGAGAGGGTGCATGCGACCGCGATTCGATCGCCTGCGGGAAATCGCACATTTTGTACGCCGACAAAAGCGTTCATGTTTCATTGCCCTTCGCGAGCCACCACTCTGTACCCCCGACATGCCGCCAGCCGATCTGCAGGTCCAGGTTTTCGGAACGAAGAAAAGCGCCGATACGCGCAAGGCGCTCCGCTTTTTTGCGGAGCGTCGGGTGAAGACGCATTTCGTGGATCTTGCCGAACGGGCCGCGTCGCTCGGTGAGTTGAAGCGCTTCACCCAGAAGTTCGGCGTGGACGCGATTCTGGACCGCGAGAGCAAGCGGTTCGCCGAACTGGGATTGCGGACGGCGATCTACGGCGAGGAGAAGTGGCTGAGCATCCTGGTGGACGAGCCCTACCTGCTGAAGCAGCCACTCGTGCGCATGCAGAACAAGCTGTGCGTGGGGGTGGACGAGAAGCTGTTCAAGGAGTGGCTGGGGTAACCGCGGGCAACGGCTCGAGGTCCAGCGTTCCGGTGCGCCCCGTCCAGATGAGGCGTCGCATTTCGGGTTTGTGCGCAAAATTGAAAACGAAGCCGACCTGCAGCCTCGATGCGCGCAGATAGTTCAACAGCTGCGCCTCATGGGCCGGCACGATCTTGTCGGCTGCCTTGAGCTCGACGATGACCTTGCCCGCGACCACGAGATCGGCGCGGAACTCTGCGAGGCGCCGGCCCTTGTAGTGCACGGGAAACCGGCGTTCGCTCTCGTGGGCGATGCCGCGCAACTACAGCTCGGCGCGAAACGCGGCGGCGTAGACGGATTCGAGAAATCCGCAGCCCACCACGTTGTAAATCTCGTAGTAGGTGGAAACGATTTCCCGCGTGAGCTCCTCATGTAGCAGTGTCATGGCTAGATGATGTCACGAACGCCGGTGCACAGTGTCATCGTTTCGTTGCGCGCCTGATCGATGTATGGCGAACGGCTGCTTCTGCGCGTTTCCGTGTGATCCGCTGGGTTCCGAGATAACCGACGGGGCTCGGGTTTACCACGGAACCGAGCGGGTACCGCGGGAACGCGCGGGTTGTGCGGTGTACGGGGCGGAGCGCGACGCGGGGCGGCCGCGTTCTGCGGTCACTTGTTGTTGGCTGCTGATGCCGCGCGGTTCCGTGTGATCCGCTGGGTTCCGCGGTAGCCAGCGGGGCTCGGGGTTACCACGGAACCGAGCGGGTACCGCGGGAACGCGCGGGTTGTGCCGTGCCCGGGCCGAGTGCGTAGCGGGGCGGCCGCGTTCTGCGGTCACTTGTTGTTGACTGCTGTTGCCGTGCGTTTCCGTGTGATCCGCTGGGTTCCGCGGTAACCGACGGGGCCCGCTTTACCGCGGAAGCCAGCGGAGCCCGAGCGCTTCCTAGCGCCGAGCTTTTGCAGCGGAGAGTCGCCGCAGCTCCGCCTCGGCCACGTTGAAGCCGAACCCGGGCCAGCCACCGCTGTTGATCGCGCGTTCCCACGCCTTGCGGGCGTTGGCGGTGTCGCCTTGCACGAGGTACCAGTTACCGAGGCCGTAGGCGAGCGTGGAGATATTCACGTCGTCCGTTTCGTCGTCGGTAATGAGCTGCTCGGGGGAGATCTCGCCGCGATAGAGCCTGAGACGCGACACGTACGCGTAGCCCGGCGGTGCGGGCTTGGGATCGGCCTGCTGGTCGATACGTTTCGCAAGCATGGCATTGGCGTCGGCGAGGCGGCCGGCGCGTGCGAGCGACATCCACAGCCAGTCCGTGCTGCCGGCCCGTTCGCCGCCATCGGGGGCCAGCGGTTGGGCACGCGTGAAGAGCGCAGCCGCGTCGGCATGGCGCCCCTGCAGAAAGCGCAACACGCCGAGGTGAAAGAGTACGCCGTAGTTGGTGCTGTCGAGGGCGAGGCCACGCGTGAGATCCGCGTCGGCCTTCGCGAACTCGCGGACCGACAGATACCGGTGTCCGCGCCAGCGCAGCAGCATGGCCACATCGCGAGGCGGCGCAATGGGAGGCAGTGTCTGCAGACCGCGCGTGAAGGTCGTGATCGCTTCACGGAACTGCCGCGCCCCCGACTGTGCCACGCCGAGCGCGACGACCTTGTTCACGTTGCCCCACTCGTTGCCGACGGCGGTGCGGGCCGCGGTGATGATACCGGTGATGGCGGGGGTGGTGCGCTGCGAGCGGAACACGTCGCCCTGCGGCGTGCGGTACTGCACCGTTTCGTCCGGGCGCGGCTCGAGATGGCGCAGCCACACGTTGCGGAAGCGCACGGGGTGATCGTGATCCTGCAGCATCAGCGGCAGGCGATCCTCGTGCTTCTCGTATGGCGGGCGCGAGCCGTTGGCCGTCGGGCCGATCAGTGCGCGGTGGTCCTGTACGAGCACGCCGTTGTGGATGACCGTGAAGGTCGCCGGCGACAGCAGCCTGCCCGTCGCCGAGAAACGCGGGCGGCGATAGGTGATGTCGTAGCTCTGCCACTCGCCCGGCGCGCGGCTCGCGTTCACGAGTGGCGGATACTGCCCGTAGAGCGACGCGGCCTGTCCGTCGGGATACGTGG
>CAZNZG010000254.1:0-5070 GCA_964577455.1 uncultured Gemmatimonas sp.
TGGTGAGCCCGCTGCCATCGGCACGCATCACGTACTGCTGATCGCAGCTGCGGCCGTCGCGCGTGCTCTGGAAGGTGATGTACTTGCCGTCGGCGCTGAAATACGCCTCGGCGTTCTCACCGCCGTCCGTGAGCTGCACGAGGTTGGCAATGTGCGACTCGCCGGTGTCGGAGGCGATCGCGCGACGGAGCGGCTGGGCCGCGGGCGCGCCCGACGGGGAGGAGCTGCTGCAGGCGGTCAGTGCCGCGGCGGCGGCGGCAAGGGCAAGGCGAGAAAGAGGGGCTCGGTTCATGCCGCGAACCGTATCCCTTCGAGCGCCGGGCGGCAATACGGATTTCTGCGGATCGGCAAATGAAACAGCTCGTCGGGGGGGGCCGACGAGCTGTTCTACCGCCAGGCGGGACGGACTACTCCCCCGACCGCCGCGCCACGCCAGGCTTGGTGGTCTGCGGCATCGCCGCCGCCGCCGTGAAGAGATCCTTCTGCGTGGCGCCCCTGCGCATGATCTCCATGGCGCGACGCAACTGGTTGTCGTCCTTGAGGCTACGACGGCGCACCAGCGTGTCGCCGAAGGCGATCTTGGCCACGCGCTCCTCGATGGCGCGGTCCACGTCGGTGGCACCCGCGTCCCACACCGCCTTGTCGATCTTCACGGTGTCGGCGAGGAGACGCTTGTACACCTCGTCACGCCACGACGGGTCGACCGCGAAGTCGGGCTTCACCTTCCCCTTCTGCAGCTCCGCCACCGCGGCCACGTGCCCGAAGTACTTCTGCCCGTACGGGGCAAGCGCCCGACGGAGCGCCTGCTCCGGGCTCGAGAGCGTATCGGGCTGCACGATCACGTCGGGGGTGATGGCACCGCCACCGTACACCGTGCGGCCGCCCGCGCTCTTGTACACGGGGCGCGCCTTGCGCACGGAGTCGGTCTCCATGCTGTCGGGCATCACTTCCGCGAACTCGCCGTTCGCGTTGATCTTGCGCTCCTTCTGAATGGAGCGGCCCGACGGCGTGTACCACTTGCCCGTCGTGATCTTGAGCGCGTACCCGCCGTCGAGGTTGTACACCGACTGCACGAGCCCCTTGCCGAAGCTGGTCGTGCCCAGCACCAGGGCGCGGTCGTAGTCCTGCAGCGCACCGGCCACGATCTCACTGGCCGAGGCCGACCCGCCGTCCACGAGGACGACCAGCGGCACGTCGGGCGCCAGGGGGTCTTCCTCGCTCACGAAGCGCTGGAAGTCGCCGCGGCCGCGCACCGACAGCAGCTCCATGCCCTTGGGGAGGAAGAGGTTCGACATGCTGAACGCCTCCTCGAGAATGCCGCCGGGGTTGCCGCGCAGGTCGATGATCACACCCTTCGCCCCACGCTTGCGGAGCGCGCTCACCGAGGCGGCAATATCGCTCGTGGTCTGCTCGGAGAAACGCGTGAGCGGTACGTACCCGGTGCGGTCGTCGAGCATCATGCTGTAGGGCACCGCGGGCACCTGAATCTGCGCGCGCTTGAAGCTCATCTTGATCGGCTGCGGCACCCCCGGACGACCGAAGGTGACGTTCACCGGCGAACCCACGGGGCCCAGCAGGTACTTCTGCACCTGCTGCGTGTTGAAGCCGCGCGCGTTGACGGTGTCGATGATCATGATCTTGTCGCCTTCCTGCACCCCGCCGCCCTCAGCCGGTGAGTTGGGGAAGACTTTGTTCACGGTCACGTAGTCGCCGATCTTGGAGATCTCCATCCCCACGCCCGCGTAGCGGCCGTTGGTGTTCATGGAGAACTCGGCGAGCTGCTTCGGGGTGAAGAGCTCGGTGTAGGGGTCGTTGAGTTCCTTCACGAGCCCGCGCGCGGCCTTTTCGTACAGCTGCTGCGCGTCGAGCGTATCCACGTACCGCAGGGCGACGAAGGTCAGCACCTGGTCGAGGAGTTGGGCCCCGCCACGTGTGGCCCGCGCCTGCAGGGCAAAGCCCGAGGCGAGCAGGGGAACGAGGACGAGGCTGGCCAGAACGGCCTTGCGATTACGGGTCATGCGGGTCTCGCGAAGAAGGAACCGGAAAAGCTACCTCTCAACATACGCACGGGGAGAGCCAGCGTTCCGGCCAAGGGTCCGGATGGTCAGACTTCCGACGGGCATGGAGGTCGGATGCGGGACACGGCGATCGGATGGGCGGACGCCACGGGGTGGGGGGACACACCACGGCCGGCCGCTGGCCGGGGAGGCGCCATCGCCAGTGGATTCGCAGCGCGATCTCGCCCCCGCACCGTGGCGTCCGCCCATCCGGATGCGGTTTCGGACCCCCGACCTCCAAGCCTGTCCGACCCGGAACTCCGACCTCCGGGCCGTTACCCCTCTTCGCGCGGCCGGGACCCCAGCACATAGTCCACGTGCCATTGCCGTTCGTACTGGCGGATGGCGATGTCGCGGACGAGGCCGGCGCTGAGCAGCATCTCGTGCGCCGGCTGCAGCACGCGCGAGAGGTGCGACGGGTAGCGCTGGGTGAGCGGCAGCTGCTCGGCCAGGCGCTCGAGAGGGATGCGCCACGACAGGCGGCCATCGGCGCGGGCCACCTCGAGGATGCGATAGAGGCGGCGGGCCACTGGGCTCGACAGCGCGTGGTAGCGGCTGGCCGAGAGGGTCACCACGTGGCGGGCGGCAAGGTTGGCGCGGAGGGTGGCGCTGAGCGTCACCCGGGCGTCGCCGGGCTCGCCGGCGGCGAGGTTGCCGAAGAGGTGCAGCTGCTCCCGGTCGGCCACGCGCCGGCGCTGGACCGAGACGGTGCTGAGCACGGTGAAGCTGATGTCGGCTGGGCCCGACTGGGCGGACCAGTACGCCCCCTCGGTGCTTTCGAGGGTGGTGCGCTCGAGGCGGGTGAGCGCCGCGCGCAGCTGCTCGTAGGTGCGCCCGTCGGCGCGACGCCCCATGGAGCGCAGGAACGCGTGCAGCGTGAAGGTGACGGCTCCGTCGGCCGGGGCGCCGGCCTCGTGGTAACGGTGCAGCAGCTCCACGTACACGTCCTGATCGAACGTGCCCGGCAGCCGATCGCCGGGAGCGGGGATGACACGCCAGCGCCCGCCGTTCTCGGTGGTGAACGAGACGGGCGCGTCGTCAGCGGAATCGCTCAGCCGGAAGAGCGGGAGTTCCTCGAGGGACTTGTCGAGGACCACTCCACGCGCAGCCGGCCGCCTGCGGGCGGCGAGGGTCATCGGGTTTCAACATGAGGGAATAGGGACGGATGCGCTACCCCGGCCAAGCGCTCAGCCCTCAGATCTGAGGGGGGAGCGGTGATGGTTGAGGCGGAGAGGTCAGCCCGGATAGCGGTGAGGCGGAATAACGCAGACGGTGAGAGCTGAACTGACGCGTGGGTTCAGCTCTCACCGTCTGCGTTGATCACCTCTCACCGCTATCCCCATCTCCGCCTCCAGCTGAGGTCTCCGGCTCACCTCTCCCTTCCCAGATCTCAGAGCATCTCCGGCTCCAGCACCCGCTCCGTGACTTTGCCCGCGGTCACACTCACGTAGTAGCACTTCGCGTTGTCCCGAGTCGCTACCACCCGCTTCACCGCGTTGTCTTCGAAGTAGATCCCCGCGTCGTTGTCGCAGGCGTATCCCGGCTGCATCTCGCCGCTGCCGATCAGCTTGTGATAGAGCGGGCGCCGTCCCGCTTCGGCATCGTAATGCGGGCTGTGGCTGCCCTTCAGGAAGCCCATGCACTTCACGATGCTCAGCGCCTTGGGGCGCGAGTCGGTGGTGCCCTCCTCGAACCAGCAGAGCGAACCCGCGCTGGCGCCGCCGAGCACGATGCCGCGGTCCCAGGCTTCGCGCAGCACCACGTCGATCCCCTGCGCCTTCCAGATCGCCTGCTGGTTGAGCGTGTTGCCGCCGCTCACCACGATCGCGTCCATGCTCAGCAGGACCTCGTCCCACCCCTGTGTTTGCGAGAGGCTTTCGATGAAGCTGTTCTGCACGAACGGCTCCACGTTGAGCGGTGCACACGACGCGTAGAAGGTGAGCGATGCCTCCTTGCTGTCGGCGCTCGCCGTGGGGAGGAAGCAGATGCGCGGGCGCGTCTTGCCGGTGAGCTGCGCCATGTAGCCGATGAACTTGGTGCGGAAGCCGCCGCCGGCGATGAGGATCTTGCGGGTGGCGCGCGGCGTGTCGGTGGTCGTGGTGGTCATCGGCGTGGTGGTGACGTGTGCGGTCGGTTCGGTGTCGGCGTGCGCGGCGCCCGGAAGCGCGATGGCGGCGGCCGCGAGTGAGGTGGTGGTCACGAAGTCGCGTCTATGCACGGGAGTCCTCGCTGTCGTCGGCGGGTGCTGCACTGGCGGTCGCAGCGTCGGCTGAGTCCTCAGCGTCGAGTCGATCGAAGTACCGCTCGCAGCCCCGCCACCACTGCACCC
Organism: uncultured Gemmatimonas sp.; assembly: GCA_964577455.1. Classification (GTDB taxonomy): domain Bacteria; phylum Gemmatimonadota; class Gemmatimonadetes; order Gemmatimonadales; family Gemmatimonadaceae; genus Gemmatimonas. Next base: position 4,387 of record CAZNZG010000254.1, read on the forward strand.
GGATGGCGGGGAGTGTATCACCTGCCTGCAGGGCCTGCAGCACCGCGTCGAGCTCGGGTGGTTCGAGTGGCACGTCGTGCAAGCCGCCGAACACGTGCACGTCGTCCACCTGCATCACGTAGGCGAGGACCGCGTATGGTGGCACGAGGTCGTGGCTGGCGTCGGTTTCGTACACGTACGGCTCGGCGGCGTCGCTGCCTGCGGCGGAGATACGCGCCCGCAGGTTCACGCCCACGCCGGGCTCGGGCTCGATCACGTCCCACACGTTCAGCGAGGCGTTGGTGTGCGCGTCGATCAGCGCCACCGTATCGGCGTCGATGCGCGCGCCGAACCGTGCGCGCTGCGCGGTGAGCCACTGAGCGGCAGCGGTGCCGTTCGCCTGCGGTACGTGGTGATACACCGCCCACGTGGTGAACAGGTCGCCCTCTTCGGGAGCGAGTTCCTCCTCGCTGCCAAGCCCCCACGCGTCGTACGCGCCGTCCATCCACTCCGGCCCCAACCGGCGATCGGCCCAGTCGAGAATCTCCTGCGTGATGCGCCGGTTGCGCTGCATCGCCGCTTCGGCGCGCAGCACGCTCGTGCGCACCGCCGCCGGTAGCGTGGCCGCCTCGGGGGGCACCGCTCCGCCGTGACACTTCTTGTACTTCTTGCCGGAGCCGCAGGGGCAGGGGTCGTTTCGGTTCA
>CAZNZG010000255.1:0-5039 GCA_964577455.1 uncultured Gemmatimonas sp.
AGCTCCAGCACGAGTGCGTCGAGCGTATCACCCGTGGGGCGCGGCGAGCCCACCGGCGGCATCATCCCCGTGCGCAACTTGGCGATCATGCGCTCGGCCACGTCGGCGCGCGCGAATGGCGAGCCCACGTCGAAGGAGGCCAGCGTGAGATTGCCGCGCTTCATCGTGTCGTTGTGGCAGCGGCCGCAGTACTGCTTGACGACCCCGTTGAGCGCGGCGGGGGCCACGCGTGCCGGGGCGTGCGCACGGCGTGGCAGCACCGCGTGGGTGGCTGCCGCCGCCCGGTCCACCGAGGCCGCACGCACCGCCCCGCGGGCAACGGGGCGCGGCGACGAGCGCGTGGGAGGAAGGCCTGCGGGCGGGACGACTGCGGGCGCAGTCACTGCAGCGCGAAGCGTGGGACGCACATCGCCGGGGGGAGGGGACAGCAGGGCGACGGACAGCGTCACAGCCAGCGCGGACATCGTCTTCATGCCGTACCTCGGGTACGTGAAACCACGAAGGACTTCTCGACGGAACGCGCAACAGGGAGAAGCTGCGTCCCCGCGGGACGACTGGCAAGCAAAACCCACACGGAGGCGGAGGGGGCGGGCGTCGGCGTGTTTCCGAAACAGGACCACGGCCCACGCCGGTATTTGACGTGGCCGCCGTCGGGGAACAGGTTCCCGAACGCCCCGCACCCCTTCTCCCGCTCGCTACCGATGCGCCGACCGTTCACGGCTCTTGTCTTCGTCACCTCCGCGTTCGCCGCGGCCACCCCGCTCGGGGCGCAGCCGCCGGCGGGCGCCGGTGCGGCGGTGGTCGACTCCACGACCCAGCTGATCGAGCGCTACGTGCGGGCGCACCTCGTGCTGGCCGGCATGCGTGACAAGGAGCAGGCCGAATTGGCGGAGCCACGGAGCAAGAAGGGTGAGGTGCAGACGGAGATCCGGACGCGCTACATCGGGCTCCGGGCTGCGGCGCTCAAGGGCGCGGGGTACACCGAGGCCCAGTTCACGGCCGATCCGACGCGCATCAGCACTGACGACGCGCTCCGCGTGAAGTTCGAAGCCGCGCTCGCCAGGGCGAGCGCGCGCTGATCGTCCACGGCGCATGGCGCGCCGCGCGGCTCCTACGGGTCGCGCGGCGACCGGCACCGCGGTATCGTGCAGCATGCGCATCCCTCGCCGTCGTCCGTTCCGTCTGCTGCTGTTGGCGCTGCCGCTCAGCAGCACGCTGGCGTGCTATCGCTATCACCCGGTGGTGACCACATCCGTACCGGCGGGCGCCGAGGTGCGGTTGCTGTTCAGCGACGAGGGCGCGCGCATGGTGCGGGATGCTGCCGGCATGGAGCTGCGGCAGCTCGACGGGCGCGTGGTGCGCACGCTTGCCGATACGGCGGTGGCGGTCAAGCCCGACATGGTCATCACGCGCGACGGTGACGAGCTGTCTTGGAAGCGGGGTGAGCTCATCGTGCCGTTGCGCGCGATCGACCGGTCGCAGGAACGCCGAATCGACAAGCGACGGTCGGGCGGGTTTGCGGCGGCGATCGCCGCCGCGTTCACCGGCGTGGTGTATTTCGCGCTCAAGAGCATCAGCAGCGGCGGCGGCAACACGTTGCAGCCCGGTCCCGGCGCCCCGGAGTAATCGACGCCATGAGTCTTCCCACCGATGCCGAGCTGAATGCGATCGGCGTGTTGCGCCGGCGATTGATCGAGGCACGCGTGATCGCCCCGCTGCTCGACGCGATGAGCGCCGAGTTCGGGGCGGAGCGCGTGCGTGCGATCGCGCGTGACGTGATCGTGCGATTGGCCCAGCAGCAGGGCGCCCAGCTGGCCGACAGTGTGGGGGGCTGTTCGCTGGCGCACTTCGCCGGCACCCTCGAGCGCTGGACTGCCGACGACGCGCTGCGGATCGATGTCCTGGAGGAGAGCGACGAACGGTTCGACTTCAACGTGACGCGCTGCCGGTATGCCGAGATGTACCGGGCCCTGGGAATCCCGGAGCTCGGGGCGATCCTCTCCTGCAACCGCGACGCCGCCCTCATCGAGGGGTTCAACGGCGACGTCGAATTCAGCAGGACGCAGACGATCATGGGCGGCGCGTCGCACTGCGACTTCCGCTACACCCTGCGCCGCGCGGCCCGGTAGCCGGGTTTTCTGCGGACGTCACGCGGATTTTCTGCAGACTGCCCGCCGGGCACGTTGTCGATTACTCCCCCGTTCGACCATCGTTCAGTACGGCGGCCCGTGAGCCGCATCAACCACAGACAGGCGGATCGATGTACGGTTTTCTGATTGCGGCGCACAACGTGTTGGCCTGGCTCGTCCTCGGCGTGGGGGCGATGGTGCTGATGAAGGGAGCCACGCGGAAGGGCGCGTGGGATGCCGGCGACACCTCGTGGGTGCGTCGCCTCACCCTCCTCGTGCATCTGCAGCTGGTGGCAGGACTGGCGTTGTGGTTCGTGAGCCCGACCGTTGCCCTCGCGCGCACCACGATGGGCGAAACGATGAAGGACAGCGCGTTGCGCCGCCTCGTCGTGGAGCATCCCACCCTCATGCTCGCGGCGGTGGTTGCGGCCACCATCACCAGTGTGCGGGTGCGCAAGGCTGAGCAGGCCGAGGTGAAGAGCACCCGCGCGTTGGTGGGGACCGCGATCACGCTCGTGCTGGTGGCGGCGGTGATCCCGTGGGCCCGCCTCGTCACGAGCTGGACCAACTGACCGTCAGCCCGGGCGCTGGCAGCGGAGCAGGCGGCCGTCGGTGCTGAAGTTGGCGTGCGTACGCCCGCGATACCGGATCTCGTTCCGAAAGCTTCCCTTCACGCAGGGGACACCGTCCACGATGGTGTCCCTGGGGAGATAGCAGCTCGCGAGCGAGCCGTTGGGGTGGAACCGCACACTCCATCCCTTGTAACCGGTTCCTTTGCAGAGGCGCCCCGACAACCGCGCGTCGTGCGGCAGCCACGCACCGTATAGCAGGCCGGTGTCGCGCAGCAGGATCCACGTCCCCGCGGGGAGGCGCTGCCCCGGGAACCTCGTGTCGCGCGAGAGGGGGCACTCCAGCAGGCGACCGTTGGCGTGCCACTCCGCGGCGGCGCGTCCCGTTGGGGCGCAGGGGATGCCGCCGATGATGGTATCGCTCACCAGCACGCGTCGCGTGGTGGCCTGCCCGTACGCGGTGTTCGGGTGTGAACAGAGCGGCGCGAGCACCGCCAGCAGTACTGCTGCGCAGCAGAGCAGGCGCGATCGGGTGGGGTGGCAGGGCCGCGGTGACATGATACGAGTCTGCATCGCCCGCGCGGGTGGCGGAATACGTCGTGCGGCGTAAATCTCCCGGAGCGTCCCGCGCCGGTGCCAAGCGCCAGTGCTCCGTGCCGGACGGTCCGCCTGTCCCCCTCCCGAGGCGATGCCCATGCGCTGGCTCTGTTCCGTGCTGTTCTCACTCGTGCTGCTCGCCGGGGTGCCGACCACGGCGCACGCCACCTGGTCGGTGATCGCCGTCGACATGGCCACGGGGCGCGTGGTGATCGCGTCGGCCACCTGCGTGGATCGCGACGATGCGTTCCTCATGGGCGTGCAGGCGGTGATCGTACCCGGGAAAGGCGTGGCCGCCTGTCAGGCCGGCGTCGATGGCACACATGCCAATCAGATGCTCGTGTATCGTGAGCTGCAGAAGGGGACCGATCCGGCGCGCATCATCGAGATGCTGTCTGCCGATCCGGCCTTCCAGTCGCGACAGTTCGGCATCGTGGACCTGCAGGGGCGCCACGCGGGGCACTCGGGGCTCGCGAACGGCTACGTGACGCAGGACATGCAGGGGCAGGTGCCCGGCACGCAGATCTACTACTCGATTCAGGGCAACATCCTCCGCACGGGCGATGTGATCCCGAATGCCGTGCGCGCCTTTCTGCACACCGATGGTGCACTCACCGATCGGGTGATGGCCGCGCTCGAAACGGCCGACCAGTACGGCGGTGACAGTCGCTGCGTGTGCCCACCGCTCCCCGCCGACAACGCGAAGCCGGCCATCCCCTGCGAAGGGCGCACCGCATACATCGCCTACATCCTCATGGCCAATCGCAACGATACCAGCGGCGATTCGCACAACAACGGCAAATACGCCATGTATCTCACCGTCGCGCAGCCGGACCAACCGGGGCCGAACGCCATCAAGCCAGGGGAGAACCTCAATCCCGTGAAGACATTGCGCACGCGCTACAATGCATGGCGGCGCACCCAACCGGCGTCGTTCAAGTGAGTCGCCCGATGATCTCGTCGACGATCGGTCTGATGACCGGGGCGGCCCTCGGGGTGCTGGCCTGTGTGCCGGGCACGGCGCGCGGACAGGCTGTGACGGGTGGTGCGGTGGCTCCATCCGCAGCACCGGTTGCCCAGCCGCCACGTGCGCCGGCGCGTACGCCACTGCGGGTGATGTCGCTCCGCGCATCGTTCCCCGATGGCGGCATGATCCCGGCACGCCATGCGCAAACGGGCCGCGATGTCTCGCCGGCGCTTTCGTGGCGCGGCGCCCCGGATTCAGTGCGCAGCTACGTGCTGCTCGTGCACGACGCCGATGCCGCACTGGCCGACGGTATCGATGACACCCTGCACTGGCTGGTGTGGAACATCCCCGGCACGGCCACCGCGCTGCCGGAGGGAGTCGGCAGTGGGGCGCAACAGGTGAACGGCATGCGGCAGATCAGCGTGAGTGGCCCCTACTACCGGGGGCCCGCTGCGCCGCCTACCGGTCCGGCCCATCACTATCTCTTCGAGCTGTATGCGCTCGATACGATGCTGAGCGTACCCGCTACCGGCATGTCGCCGGCCGCCACACGCGAAGCCGTCGTGCGCGCCATGGCTGGCCACGTGCGCGCCAAGGGGGTGTTGGTGGGGCTGTATCAGCGCCCCACCCCCTGATCGGCATGCGCGCCGCCGCTACACCAGTTCGATAGTGAAGCGCACCGCCATCCCCGTCGTGCGCGGCAACTCTTCGCTCACCACCTTGACAGCCACATTGTACTGGCGCGCCGACCCGATGATGAGCCCCTCGGAGAGATGC
>CAZNZG010000256.1:0-5034 GCA_964577455.1 uncultured Gemmatimonas sp.
GTGTACATGCCCTTTGCCTCCAAGGTGGGCGTAAGCCGGAAGATCGACGAGCGGTCGGAGCGCCAGCGTTTGCGCGCGATGGTCGGGGAAATGCTCCCGGACGATGCGGGTGGCGTGATCGTCCGCACCGTATCGGAAGACGCCACCAAGGAAACGTTCGAGCGTGAACTCAACACGCTCATCAACAACTGGAAGCGCATCAAGCGCAAGACGCAGTTCTTGCGCGCCCCCGCCCTCGTGCATCGGGAGACGAATGTCACGCGGGGGCTCGTGCGTGATCTCTTCAGTGCGAAGGTCGAGCGCGTGTCGGTCGACTCGAAGCAGGTGTTCAACGAGATCACCGAGTATCTCCAGGGCATCGCCCCCGATCTCGTCGAGCGGGTGAAGCTGTACGAGGACACCGTCCCCCTCTTCGACAAGGAAGGGATCGAGACGGAGATCCGCGATCTGTTCAAGCGCCGGTGCGATCTGCCGAGCGGCGGCTATCTGATCATCGAGCCAACCGAGGCGCTCGTCTCGATCGACGTGAATTCGGGGCGCTACACTGGCAAGCGCGATCCGGAAAAGACGATTCTCAAGACCAACACCGAGGCTGCCCGGGAGATTGCGCGCCAGCTTCGCTTGCGCGACGTCGGCGGCATCATCGTCTGTGACTTCATCGACATGGAGACGCAGTCGAATCGCGACAAGGTACTGCACGAGTTGCGGACGCACCTCGGACGCGACCGTGCCCGCACCAAGGCGTTTGCCGTCTCGGACCTGGGATTGATCGAAATGACGCGCCAGCGGGTGCGTCAGAGTCACTACCAGAGCATGACCGAGGCCTGCCCCACCTGCAGCGGCACGGGGCGCGTGTTCACGCCGGAAACGATCGTCCGCCGGACCGAGCGCGCGGTGCGCCGCATGGCGGCCGAAGGGCGTCGCGAGCCGATGACGCTCCGGTTGCACCCCGAGGTGGCGCTCCATGTGTTGGAACAGGAGCATGACTTCGTCAAACGGCTGGAAAAGCTGGCCGGCTTCCCGCTCGAATTGCGCGACGACCCCCTGCTCAAGCCCGACGAAATCAAGCTGGTCGTCCGGGGCGCCCAGCGGGACGTGACGCAGCAGTACGCCCTCGCCTGAGCAGCCGACCGACCGCGGGGAACGACGTTCCCGCGGCCGCATGGGACGGTCCCGGACTCGGGATTCGATCTGGGCGGCGGCGGTTGACAGCTAACCCGTGGTCTGGTAAGCTTCTAGGCTACGTTTGGAACGCACTCTACTATCACGAACCATGAGCTACGCGATTATCCGCACCGGCGGCAAGCAGTTCCGCGCCGAGCCGGGCAAGACCCTTCGGATTCCCTCCTTGCTGGGCGAAGCCGGCACGGCCGTCGAGTTCAACGACGTCCTCCTCGGCTCCGACGGCTCGCAGGTCCGCCTGGGCGTGCCCACGCTCTCCGGCGCCAAGGTCACGGCGGAGATCGTGAAGCATGGCCTCGAAGACAAGATCATCGTCTTCAAGTTCAAGCGCCGTAAGAACTATGCCCGTAAGCAGGGTCACCGGCAGAAGTTCACGGAAGTTCGCATCAAGGACATCACCCTCGGCTGAGCGCCGGCGGCGCACCCCTCCGGGCGCGCTGCCTCACTGGAGTATTCGTCATGGCACATAAGAAGGGCGTCGGCTCCTCACGCAACGGCCGCGATTCGAACCCGAAGTACCGCGGCATCAAGAAGTACGGTGGCGAGTTCGTGACGGCCGGCAACATCATCCTGCGTCAGTGCGGCACCAAGTGGCATCCGGGCGCCAACGTGGGCATGGGCACCGACTACACGATCTACTCGCTCGTCGACGGCGTCGTGCAGTTCGCGCACAAGAACAAGAAGGCCTACAAGGTCAACGTCGTCCCGGTCGAGTACGTCGAGGAGACGGTCGAGGCGTAACCCGCTTCGCACCGCGAGAGGGGCAGGGCACATCACGTGTCCTGCCCCTTTTTCGTCCGCTCCTGTAACCGCGCCACATCCTCCCACGTAGGTTCTGCAGCAATCACCCTTCACGAGGAGGTAGTCGTGGCACTCTGGGACAAAGTCAGACAAGGAATCGACAAGGCCGGAAAGGCCGCGCAGGAGGTGTTCGACGAGGGCAAGCTCCGCCTCGACGCCTACCGCGCACGCGAACAGGCCGACAAGGCCGCCGAGGCCCTTGGCTACGCGGTGTTCCGCGCGGCCGATGCTGGCGGCGAGCTCGCCGCCGACGCGCGACAGCGTCTCATCGATGCGCTCCGGGCGCGGGATGCCGAAGCCCGCAAGCTCGAGTCCGATCTTGCCAACGCGAGGGCCGCTGCGGCCGCGGCCGGGGCTCCCGACACAGGCGGCGCGGCGACGCCGACCGCCCCGGTGGCTACGCCCCCGAGTGGGGACGCTCCACCGCCGCCGTCAGCGCCGTTCTGAGCGCCCCCGGTACATCAGTGCAGAGCGCATCCACGCCCCACGACGCCAACCGGCGTGCGTGGGGCGTGCTGTTCACGGTCCACGCAATGAGGCGAAGTCCGGCCTCGTGCACCGCGCTCACGAGCGGCTCGTCGATGAGCTCGGCGTACTGCCAGAAGGCCTGGGCGTCCGACCACGACAACACGCCGCGGACATCGAGCGGGTAGGAGGCGCTGAGCAGGCCGATCGAGGTTCCCGGTCGAATGGCCCGTACGCCGACGGGCACACGGTGATCGAAGGCGTGTACGGCCGCGTTCACCGAGGGGTACGCGTCCAGCAACGCGGCCACCATCGCCTCCACGTGCGCAGCCTTGACCTCCACATAGACCGTCGCGCGATCCCCCACCAGCTCGAACACCTCGGCGAGCGTGGGAATGGCGTCGCCCGTAGCCAGCCGGACCGCTGCCACCTCCGCGCCTGTGAGATCCTGAATCGCTACGCTCTCATAGCTGTCACCGTGGCGCACCGGGATTACCGGGTCGTGATGGACCACCAGCACCCCATCACGCGTACCGTGGACATCGAGTTCAATTCCATCGGCGCCCTGTTCGAGGGCCCGGGCAAAGGCGGCGAGGGTATTTTCCCGACAGTCCCGAGAGGCGCCGCGGTGGGCGATGATCTCCGGAAGTCTCTGCGACGGATTGGCCATGGGCTGGGGCATGCGCGGAAGCTGCCGGCCTGTCGACGGGCGGTCAATCCGTGCGGGGCGCCTTAACGAACCACCGGCATACTCGTCCAAGAGGATGACTCTCACGTACACATGATCGATGCCACCCAGCAGGAGGACGCCTCGCTCGACGGGGCCCTCATCGAACAGTGGAAGGCGGGCGACCAGCGGGCCGCGACGGCGATCGTCGAGCGGCACGCGGAAGCGCTTGCGCGTTTCGCCGGACGGCTGGGGGTCACCGACGATGTGGACGAAGTGGTGCAGGACACGTTCATCCGGGCTTTTTCGGCGATGGACACGTTCCGAGCCGATGCCTCGCTGCGGACCTGGTTGTTCACCATCGAGCGGCGTCTCGTGATCGACCGGCGGCGCGCTCAGGCGCGACGCGGTCAGCAGGTGGAGATCGACGATGCCCACGCGGTGAGCGGCTTCGATGCGCTCGACGCGGTGATGGCCGATGAAGCAGCGCAACGCGTGGCGAATGCCATGGCTCGACTCACCCGCATGCAGCGAGACGTCTTCACGCTGCGGGTGCAGGAAGGACGAAGCTACAAAGAGATCGCGGAGATCCTCGGATCCACCGAGGGGTCGGCCCGCGTGCACTATCACAACGCGATGCGCGCGGTGAAGGAGTATCTGGATGACTGAGTGCACGACCACCGAGCTGCAGGATCTTCTGCCGGACTTCGTGTCAGGCGCGCTCGACGACATCACCATGGCTCGGGTGTCGGCTCACGTGGCGAGTTGCCCGTCATGTGCCGATGACCTGGAAGTTCTGCGCACCGTGCGCGCCATGCGTCCGCGGGTACCCGTGCCCGACGTTCAGCGCATCGTTGCCGCGCTGCCCGTCGCCCGCCCCGCTGCTCGCCCCGCTGCTCACCCTGCTGCTCAAACGGACGGGCAGGCTGGTCCAGTGCTCGTCCGTCCCGGAACAGCCAGCCCCCCACCGTCCATGCAGCGGCGGCCGGCCCGCGGCACCATTCTCGGTCTGTCGGTGTGGCGCATGGCGGCCACGCTCGGGGTGGTCATCGCTGGCGGGACGTCGCTGTTGGTCGCGCGACGCGGGATAGTGTCCATTCCCCCCGTGACCGAGACCCGCGCCGTCGCGGACAGTGGGGCGCGCCTGGCGTCGGCACCACTGTTCGACACCGCTGAGACGGTGGCCGTTCGTACCCGCATGACGGCAGCGGGTGTGTCGATTTCGTATGGCGATCTCGGCGACTATACCGAAGACGAACTCCAGCGCATGATCGATCGTCTCGAGCAGTGGGATGGTGCCACAAGCACTGAACCGTTGCCGGGCGTGCCGATCATCGCCACTTCCGGAGGAAGCAGCCTGTGACGCGTCGTTCTCTCATTCCGATGGTATGCTCGGCGGCGCTGCTCCTGGGGGGCCTGCCGCTGCGTGCCGAAGCGCAGGGCGCGCCACCGCCACCGCCACCGAGCGGGATGCGCGGCATGCGCGGCATGCGCGACGATGATCCACGACGGGGTATGCTCGAACAGCGCTTTCAGCAGCGCCTCGAAGCGGTGGTGAAGCAGCGCCTGCAGCTGAACGAGGAGCAGATGGGCAAGCTGCGAGAGGTGGCGAGCCGAACAGAGACGGCGCGGCGCTCGCTGCGTGCCGAAGAGACGGCGGCGCGGCGCGCCATGCGGGATGAACTGCTGGCGGGTGACAACGCCAACGACGCCCGTGTGGCTGAGCTGCTGGAGCGAATGCCGAAGCTTGAACGTCGTCGTCTCGATCTGCAGGAGCAGGAGCAGAAGGAGCTCGCCCGTTTCCTTTCTCCTGTCCAGCGTGCCCGGTACTTCGCACTGCAGGACGAACTGCGTCGCGGCATGCAGGAGTTGCAGCGGCGCCGGATGGGAGACGGCGACTCGAGCAGCTCGGCTGGCGC
>CAZNZG010000257.1:0-5018 GCA_964577455.1 uncultured Gemmatimonas sp.
CTCAGACGACGCAAGCCGCGACGGCTGGTTGTTGTTCAGCTTCCGCATAGATGCACTCCCGTACAGAGCAATGGCTGAGGTGCACGCGGTGCACCTGTCCCAATGGAGACACTGTCAGTCCTTCTGCCAAACGCGCACGGACCGCTGCGGTTGACTTTCTACCACTTACCTCTGCACAGTTCGACAGGTTGCCAATATACGCAAGATGTGATTCCCCTACAGACGGCATGTGATGCAGTCGGAGGTACCATGCAACGGGGTGAGCAAGTCGAGCAGTACGTTGGACCGGACCGGCGACAGCGCAAGCGCTTCGTCGAGGCGCCACCGCTGCAACGGGAGCGGGTGCCGAACGCCGACAGCCAGCGCTGTGATGAGATACTGGCAATCATCTCTCACGATTTGCGCGCGCCGTTGCTGACGATCAGTACCTGCGCCCACGCTCTTCAGCGAGGGAGCAGTGACGTACACGAGCTGGCTGATGTCATCGATGGTGCCGCCAGTTGGAGCACACGGCTCATCAGTGACATGCTCATGCTGATGTCGTTCGAAACGGGGCGATTCGTCCTCCACTGCCATCCGACAAGCCTGCGGGAAATACTCGAGTCGCTGCGTACCCTCTTCGCCCCGGCGGCGCACGCCGCAGGTCTCCATCTGCAAGTCGACGGCCCGGTTGCAGAGCACACGGTGCACGTCGATGCTGATCGAGTCACACAGGCCGTTGGCAACCTCATCACCAATGCCCTCCGTGCGAGTCCCCCCGACGGCGTTGTGCGAGTGGATGCCTCCATTCATGACGGGATGCTTTCGATCGATGTCATCGATCACGGTCCCGGCATTCCGGCCGAGCGTCTCGAGTATCTCCTCGGTGGCCACCCGCTCAGACGCGATCCACAGCGAAGCGGCAGTGGGTTCGGACTGGCCATCACCAAGGGGATCATCGCCGCCCATGGCGGCATGATCCACGCCACGAGTGTGGAGGGGCATGGCACCGCCTTCAGCTGTCGGTTGCCTCTCGTCTGCCATCCGACCGAGGAATGATCCACGCGGCAGTACCAGTGTCACCGGCTGGTGCCAAGTCGCGGTGGACGCAGCGGACCATTCTCCATGAATGGATGCAGCCATGACGGGGTGGAGACACGCTCGAGGAGTTCCTCCACGGCCGTCGGTTCGAACGGCCCGATACGGAGCGCCAGATCACCCTGGCTGATCACGCCCAGCACCTGCCCATCGATCGTGACGACGGGTACGCGTCGAACCTGATGACGTTCCATCAGCTTCAGCACGTCGTGGACATCCATGGCCTCGCCCGCGATCGTAATGGGTGGAACTGTCATGACGAATCGGATGCTCGTGTCGAGGCCGCGGCCCACGGCCAGCGCTCGTGTGACGAGGTCACGATCGGTTACGACACCGACCAACCGGCTCCGGTCCTTCTCATCCACGACCGGCAGGAAGCCCACATCGAAGTCGCGCATGATCCCCGCCGCCTCCCCAACCGTCATGAGCGGCGTAGCGGTTCGAACGTTGCTCGACATGATCTCCATCGCCTTCATCGCCTTCATCGGTAACTCCTGGACTGGGTGGAGCCCGCAAGGTGCGACATCGGCGGGAAGTTCCTGTCGGTATCCGACGGACAGCCAGACCGCAGTGATCTGACCTCTGAGGCAAGGCCCGGCGCGTCAGCAATCGGCCGACATCTCGTCGGATGCGTGCCGATGTGCGGCGATCCGCAATGCGCCTACTGTTCCCTTGCGTTCATGCACGGCATCGCGTGAACGGATGCCTTCTCCCGGGACGCCGAGCGGAAGGTCGCCCTGCCATTGTTCGAGTGGCAGAGCCTGTCGGGAGGTCGCTGGCCCCGGCTGTGCTGTTGCGAAGGCAACACCCCCATGGCGAAGCCGTTCATCATGGGGGGAGAGCGTCACCCTGTTCATCGGACATACAGGGGCAACCTGTCGGACCGATGACGTCGAACCCACGGGATGACGTTCACCAGCGAATGGCCCCTCTGTGCGAGCGCAAGCCCGTGCAGAGGGGCCATTCCCTTTTCACGGTGTTGCCCTGGAGGCATGTCGTATGCCCTCGTCTCTCGTTCACGCGGCAGTGCTGTTCACGGTGACGGTCGTCACCGGCTGTGCCTCGGCGGTCTTGCTGCCGGCTCCCACGGCGCGCACGGTGGGCGGAGCCAGTACGATCGTCGTCGATGAGGTCGATGGAGTGCGGGTGACCGTACAGGCTGATGCATGGCAGGGAGCCCGATCTGTTCTCGGACATGTGCAGCCCATGCGCGTCACGATCGACAACCGCAGCCGATCGACGATCCGTATCCGCTACGGGGATTTCGCTCTGGTGACGGCCAATGGTCGACGGTACGCGGCATTGCCGCCCTTCCGCGTGGAAGGAGAGTTGTTGTCGCCGGTGCTGTCGGTCGGCTTCTCCCCGTTTCCTGCACCGGCGTTCGCGTACCGGCGCTTCTACGTGGCGCCGTATTTCGCCCCGCTCTACCCTGGGATTCCGGTGTACCGCCGGTCCTACCTGTTCTACGACCCGGGATACTATGCGATCTGGCATACCGACTTCGCGCGAGCGATTCGCCCGTCGGTAGAGGTGCTGGCGCTTGCGCTTCCCGAAGGCGTGCTCGAGCCGGACGGGCAGGTCTCGGGGTTCCTGTACTTCCGTACCCTCGATCCTGACGCGGGTTCGGCAACGTTCCGGGCCAGCATCGTGGCCGTTCACGACGGGGTGGCAGTGGTGGGAGGGACCGTGCTCGGTGACCTCTCGATGCCATTCGTGGTGGAGAAGCGGCGCTGACGGAAAGACGGGGGCCACGACCGGCCACGCCGCGTCGTGGCGCTTCGTCCGATCCCGGACATCGCGTCGGATCCCGTCTGATACTGGGTGCGCGCACCCTGCGTCATCGTCCCCGTGCACGTACCAGCGGACGGCCCTTCCGGCAGTGATTGGCGGCATCCATGGGCACTCGTCCTCATCACGCCCAGCGGCAATCGCCGCGACGACGGAGGCTACCCCATGTCGTTCACCCGCAGGCATCTCATCCTCGCTGCAGTCGCTCTGGCCGTCGTGGGCTGCCGGAAGAACACGGATCGTGTACCGGAGCACGACTCATCCGGGCTCGCGGTGGCCGACACGGTGGGATTGCCCACCGGCATGACCCCGCCGCGGGATTCGCTCGCCGGGACACTCGCGGAGCGAACGGAGCCGCAGCACTTCTTCGACCAGGCGCGTGCGGCGTTCGCCACGGAAGATCGGGTGGGCGCGGCTTCGGCGTTGCGACAGGGGGCTGCCTACTTCCACGCGATCCCGGATACCGCGAGCGCTGCGGTGCGAGTCACGCTTGATGACGTCGAGCGGTCGCTTTCGGCACTGGCGGACAGGCTGGACGGGGCCAGCGCGGTCACGGTGCGGGAGCTCGAGCGCGCCTTCGTGTCCGCGAATCTTGCCGAAGCCGAACGGCATCATGCGCTGAGTACGATCGTCTGGGCGCGTCGGGACACACTCAGAACCGGTGAAGAGCTCGTGATGGCGGTGGACCATCTTGAGCGCGCGGCGAAGGACGCGCGAATTGCACTCGGTGCGAAGGCCACGCGTGAACTGGCCGCGGCGCGGAAGACCGGAACGGCCCTGCTGGCCCGGCGGCCCCTTGGCGACGCCGCATCCGTGCCGCGCACGCAGGAGGGTATCGGCGACGCCATCCGCGACGTGCGTGCCCGCTCCACTCGATGAATGCGCCCGGGAATACCTCTCACGACCACGGCCATGCCTTCTCTTCAACAACTCGAAAAGCTGGAGCGTTCGCTGCGGCGGGTGAACGTGCTCACAGTGTATTGGTGCAACGACACCACGGACCCTGCGCGGCGCGCCGAGTGGCGTGTCGAGCTGCGGCATCGGCTCAAGCATGAGGCAGATGCACACGCGCAGGACACGCATCGGTCGCGAGAGGATCTGTCGCGGGCGATCGCGCACCTCGACGAATGGATCGAGCGGCTCCCCGCCTCGCAGCTGTTCGCGGGTCTCATGGCGGTAGTGACCGCCAATGGCGTGGAATACACCGAGACCGTTCCGGTGGTGTTGCCGAAGCTGGTCACCTGGGAAATCGGCGCCCGACTGGCGCCTGCCGTCCTCGCGCTGCCCCGGCACCCCACAGCGGTGGTGGCGATCGCCGATACGCGTCACGTGGCGTTGTACGCGATCGATCGACACGGGCTCACACCGTTGTCGACCATGGAAGCCGAGCGGCACTCGTCGGATGAGCGGCATCTCGGGCCACCACCACGCCCTGGCTTCCATACCGGTACGCGTGGTGATGTGGCAACGGATCGTGAGGAGCGGCGGCGCCGCACCGCATGTGATCGGCTCTTCGCGAATGTCGCGCAAGCCGTCGAGGGACTGGCCGGTACGGACAGCTGGGTCGTCCTGGGGGGGACGCATGAGGTGACGGCCATGCTGCATGCCCGGCTTCCGGTGCGTCTTCAGGAGCGCGCGAAGGCCGCCGCCTCTCTGCATGTCCACTCCACGCCGGCGGAGATCCGCGTGCTCGCCGACCGGACGGTCTCCGAGTTGCAGGCCGAAGCGGATCTGCAGGCCGTCGCGAAGTTGGTCGAGCACGATGCGGAGGGCGGGCTGGCGAGTACCGGTGCGCCTCGGGTGCAGTATGCGCTGCGCATGGGTGCGGCCTCGTGGCTTGCCGTTACCGAGCGGTTCGTGCAGGCACACGCCGAGTTGGCGGAAGTGCTGGTGAAGCAGGCGCTCACCACCCATGTGTCGGTGGTCTGCCTCACTGGTAACGCCGCCGAGCACCTCGACCGGCATGCGCACGGCATCGGCGTGCAGCTCCGCTACCGGCCAGGGGTCTGGGGCGCGCCGGTGCGCGACACCGCATCCACGCATGTCTGACCACGGCACCCACGCGACCACCGGCCACTCCCGGTGGTCGCTTCGCGTTTCGCGGTCGCGTATCGCGGTCGCGTATCGCGGTCGCGTATCGCGGTCGCGTATCG
>CAZNZG010000258.1:0-4979 GCA_964577455.1 uncultured Gemmatimonas sp.
CACTGCGTTCGCCCGTCGCATTATGAAGAGGCCCCGCGGCAGAACTGGGCGTTAGGCGTCAGACCACCACCATTCACGGACGGAGCATGCGCAGACCCCCTGCACGCCTGACCCTCCGCCCCGCGCGAACCACCCGATGAGCACAGCCGATCACGCACCAGAGCGGCTGCCGACGCCGGCGCTCGGCGATGCCGATGGGTGGCGCGCATTCAGTGCCACCATCGCGGCGCGCGTCGGCACGCGCGATCCGCTTGAGATTCTGTCGGCAACGGTGCCTCGCCTCGAGGCTACGCTGCGTGGTCGGTCCCTCGCCGAGCTGCAGCGCCCGGAGGCGCCGGGCCGTTGGTCCGTAGCGGCGGTGATCGAACATCTCGCCGACGCCGAGCTCGTGTTTGGGTTTCGAGTCCGGCAGGTCCTGACGCAAGAGGCGCCGCCGTTGGCCAGCTTTGATCAGGAGGGCTGGGCCAGCGTCGGCCGGTATGCGGAGAGCGAGGCACACCAGGCGTTCGTTCTCTTCGCGGCACTGCGCGCACGGCACCTCACGCTGTATGGTCGGCTCGCGGCGGCGGATTGGGAGCGGGTGGGGGTGCACGGCGATCGCGGTGCCGAGTCACTTCGCACGATGATCCGCATCATTGCTGGTCACGATCTCGCGCATTGCGCACAGGTCGAGCGCATACTGAAGGTGCCGACTGACGCCTAACCTTGCGTTGCTGCGGTCAAACGCTGCGAGGATCGGTGTGGCGAGCGCGGGGCGTCCGCTGTAGCCCGAACGGACGGAGCAAACGCCTCGCCTGCCTCTGGGTGGGCGTTTGCCGCAGAGCGCAATCGTTATGGCGACTCGCACCGTTCGCGATAAGGCCCCCCTTCACGACTCCGCCTGTCTGAGATGCGAATGACATCCATCGCTGCTGCACTGGTGATCGCGCTCGGAGCTGGCTTGCTCACGTTCCATCCGAGTCGCCCGCTGTACATGCAGCAGCGCGCGGTCGCCATGCGCGCCGCTGACGGCGTGGTCCTGCAGGGAACGCTCTCCCTGCCGCGCTGGCGACGCGCCGCCGTACCGGCCGTGGTCATCGTGCACGGGTCCGGTCCGCTGACCCGCGACGATGTCCGCGGCGACATGCGGGCCCTCGTGCGCATGGGGTTCGCGGTGTTGACGTACGACAAGCGTGGCACAGGACATTCGGCAGGCGTCTTCCTGAGGCAGTGGGGCGACTCTGCGGAGGCCGTCCTCATGCAGCTGGCCGGCGACGCCGCCGTCGCCCTCGATTCACTCCGCGCCGCCGACGGCGTCGATGCCACGCGCGTCGGGTTCTTCGGCGCGAGCCAGGCCGGGTGGATCATTCCCCTCGCGGCGGAGCGCGCACGGAACCGTCCGCGCTTTCAGGTGCTGCTGGCCAGCCCCGCCGTCTCCACGGGCGTCGAGCAGTACTACAGCGATCTCTCGGGTGACGGCTCACGGCCCGCCCAAGTGACCGACCGACGCGAGCTCGAAGCGCGGGTGTTCGCGTATGCGGGGCGTCGCGGGTACGACCCTGCTCCCGTGCTCGCGAAGACCGTGGTCCCGACCCTCTGGCTGCTCGGGGACCGGGATCTGAGCGTGCCGACGTTCGCCTCACGCCGCGTGCTGGACTCGCTGGCGCGTGCTGGCACTCCGACGCACACAGTCGTGAGCTTTCCGAACGCCGACCACTTCCTCCGGGACGCCGACGGCAGGCCACAACCGCCCGTGTGGGACGAAATGATGGCGTGGTTGCGGACGCAGGGCATCGTCCGTGCGCCATAACGACGCTTGCTGCCGACGGCCACGCTAAGGATGGCGCGGGCTACGCCCGCGCGTTCTATTGGAGTGTCCGCAGCAGAAGCACACGTTATGGCTACGCAGTCCGGCATTGCCGAATCTTGCCGAATTCGCCATCCTCATTCATATGGTCGACCGATCTGCCGCCCTCGAATCCCTCACGGCCCAAGAGCGCATCGTGCTTATGGGGCGTCTGTGGGATAGTCTCGATCCCGCTGCGGCCGCACCGCTGTCGCCAGCGCTGACGGCTGAGCTCGCGCGCCGCGAGGCGGAGGCCGACGCGGACCCGGATGCGGGCATCCCTTGGGACGCGCTCCGCGATGAACTGCAGGCGCGACTACGCTGAGCATCACGCTAGTTATCCGCGTCCAAGCGCGCGCCGAGATCGACGAGGCTTTTGAATGGTATCGCGCGCGCTCACCGCAAGCCGCCACTGACTTCCTTGCGGTTGTCGACGCTGCATTTCGTGAAATTGCGGAGGACCCCGAGTGCTTTCCGGTGGTGCATGGCCGATTACGCCGAATCGTGCTCCCGCGATTTCCATACGCCGTGTATTTCAAGCTCTATCCGCGCACGATCAGCATTGTCGGCGTCATTCACGGGCATCGTCATCCGGATACCTGGCTCTCGCGTGCGGGGCCATAACGAAACGTTGCTGCTGACAGCGCGGTGCGGTGTGCGGCAGGCGGTCGCCGTGCTGGCGCACGTCGCCCGTCCGGCCGCATGTTGTTTGATGCGCTGCAGCAGAACGTAAGGCGTTCGGCAGGTCACAAACCTCAACCCACCAGGATTGCGCGCAGTGTCCCTGACTCATGGTGTGCTTCATGCGGCGATCGGACGCCACTTCCTGGACCGCGGTACGGCGCCGTCGATTGCGGAGCTGAGTCGCCAGTTTGCTCTCGACGAAGCGGTGGTTGCCGACGCACTCCAGGCGCTCGCCGCCTATCACGGGGTCGTGCTGCATCCGACGAGTGGGGAGATTTGGGCGATGCATCCGTTCTCTGCGGCACCCACCCTATTCTGGGTGGAAAGTGAAGGCCGAGGCTGGTGGGGGAACTGCGCATGGTGCTCCCTTGGCATCGTTGCGCTGCTCGGGGCCGATGCCAGCATCACGACCAGGTTGGGCGGAGAGGCCACCACGGTCACCGTGCAGATTCAGAACGGTGCGGTGAGCACGCCGGAGTACGTCGTCCACTTTCCTGTTCCCATGACACAGGCGTGGGACAATGTGACGTATACCTGCAGCTGCATGCTGCTTTTCGACTCTTCCGCCGCCGTCGATCGCTGGTGCACCCGACATGCGATCCCGCGCGGTGATGTACAACCACTCTCGAACGTCTGGGCATTCGCTCGGGCGTGGTACGGTCGTCATCTCGATCCGAACTGGACGAAGTGGACGACAGAGGAGGCGCGCGCGCTCTTCGAGCGATTTGGGCTTACGGGTCCGACCTGGGCGTTGCCAGTGACTACCGAGCGATTCTGAGCCGACGCCGTCTCCCCCACCGAACGGATCGCTGCTGCCGACGGGGCTGCGCAATGAGCGCGGCTACCTCACGCCGTTCGCCTGCTGCATTGTTGCAAGACTCCACGGCAGAACTTTGCGTTAGGCCGAGACGCGAAGTTAGCAGCGCGGGAAGGCATTTCCGGCAGTGCGGAGCGCGCTCGCAGTGGCCATCTCCCCAAACGCTCCGAAGACACTCTCTTCCGCCGCCCCCGCCTCTCACTCACGAATCGAAACCCAGTGAAGGCACCGCTCGTATAGGTCCGAAACAACCTATTGAGGATTGGATGTGCGCGTGGCTTCTTGCAGCGGTTGGTCTCGCGGGTGCCCTTTCGTCGCTCTCCTGTAGGCAGGCGACTCCCCACCTCCGCTCGGAGATCGCACCGAGCCCCACACGCGCTGTGTATGACGGCGTTGTTTCGGCAAATCCGGACAGCGGTACCGTTCGGGCCTCGTGGACCGTCCGTCTCGCGAGATCTCCAGGCGCAGATTCAGTCGTCCTGCTGCTCAACAGCGGGGTCGGCATTGCATCCCTGACGGGCCGCGACGTTGAGCGCTTCGAAACGACCGTGGATCGCGGATTAGCGCGCCTCACCGTGCATCTGCGACCTCGCGTCAGCGCTGCGGATACGGAGCTTCGTCTTAGGTACGCGGGACGATTGCTCTTAAGCGAAGACAGGATCAACAGCCTCTCGTCGGAATGGATCGAACTCGGGCTCGACAGCTTCTGGTTCCCCGTAGTAGCTGATTTCACTCACGAGGTGACCGGCCGTGTGCGGGTTGTCCTACCGCCAGGATACCGCGTCATCGCTAGCGGTACGCAAGAAGTGCGCGGAGACACGGTTGAGATCGCGAACACGCGGGCGCTCCCGGATTTCGCATTCGCTGCTTCTCGATCGCTCCGCACCACCGCGAAAGAGCAAGCGCGAACACACGACGTCGGTGCGCGGCCGGAAATGACTGCGCGCATGCTCGGGACTGCTTCACAATGTGCGAACTATCTCAATCTTCGCTACGGCGCACGCGACCCCATCACAACAGCAGACCTGGTAATGGCGCCGCGTACCGGTCCAGGGTACGCGCGTCAGCGCTACGTAGTGATATCTGTGGGGCCTAACGACGGTCAGAGCCCACCCGCAGACTCCTCAGGACTGACCTACTTCATTTGTCATGAATTCGCTCACTATTGGAGCACTGGCGCCAATCCGTCAGGTCCCGACAACTGGCTAAATGAAGGATTCGCTGAATTCGTGTCCGGTCGCGCAGTGCGGACCCTTCACGGAGAAGCGGCTTGGATACGAATCCTGCAGTCATGGCGTCAGGGCGCCGTTGGACAGGGCCCCATCTGGACGGCTGCCAGCACAGAACGCCCACACGCGAACATATCATACCGAAAAGCTCCGGCGCTGCTCGCCGAGCTCGAATCGCGCGTTGGAAGCGCGTTAATGGACTCGCTGCTAACTCGCTTCATGACTGAGCCGCTCCGCACCACACCCGCCGTACTTGAAATGATCGAGCAGACTGTTGGCCCCGAGCACGGGGCTTGGTTCCGAGCTGAGGTGGGCAGGTAGTCATCAAGCCGGTCGCTACTCGCTCACCGCCAGCCTTGCCCGGGCACTTGTGAGAGTCCGGCCTAACGAAGCTTGCTGCCGACGAGCGCGGCTAGTGTAGCGG
>CAZNZG010000259.1:0-4942 GCA_964577455.1 uncultured Gemmatimonas sp.
CTTGTCGAGCATCATCAACACGCCGATCGGGCGCGCGTTGATCTGACATCCCGGAAACGTGGGCTCATTGATCTTCACCAGCACATCGAGCGGATCGCCGTCTTCGTGCAGGGTGCGCGGAATGAAACCGTAGTCGCCGGGATAGTGCACGGCCGAATACAGCACCCGATCGAGCTTGAAGTGACCGGTTTCCTTGTCCAGCTCGTACTTGTTGCGCGAGCCCGAGGGGATTTCGATGATGGCCGTGACCTGCTCCGGCGGCGCGTAGCCGGGAGCGATGTCATGCCAGGGGTTGTGCAGCATTCGGCGTACTCCGGGATTGTTCAACGGCGCGCCAACACGGCGGCCGCATCGAGAGCAAAGTAGGTGATGATGAGATCCGCACCGGCGCGCGCGATGGCCACGAGCGATTCCATCATCGCGCGCTCACCATCGATCCAGCCACGGTCCGCCGCGGCTCTGATCATCGAGTACTCCCCGCTCACCTGATAGGCGGCGAGGGGCAGGCCGGTCTCGCGCTTCACGGCGGCGATGATGTCGAGGTAGGCACCGGCGGGCTTCACCATGAGAATGTCCGCCCCTTCCTCCACATCCTGCCGTACCTCACGCAACGCTTCGCGGCCATTGGCCGGATCCATCTGATAGCTGCGGCGGTCTCCGAAGGTGGGCGTGCTCTCGGCCGCCTCGCGGAAGGGCCCGTAGAACGCCGAGGCGTACTTTGCCGCGTAGCTCATGATGGGCACGTGGGAATAGCCCTCGTCGTCGAGCGCCTCGCGCAGGTGACCGATGCGATGGTCCATCATGTCGCTCGGGGCCACGATGTCCGCCCCAGCCTCCGCGTGCGCCAACGCCTCCCGGGCCAAGAGCAGCAGCGTGGCGTCATTGTCCACGTCGCCCTCGGTCGTGAGCACGCCGCAGTGCCCGTGCGAGGTGTATTCGCACATGCACACATCGGTGATCACGAGCAGTTGCGGAAACGCCTGCTTCACGGCGCGCACGGCCTCCACGACCGGACCGTGCGGGTCCCACGCCGAGGAGCCGATGTCGTCCTTCGTATCGGGAATACCGAACAGCAGGATGCCTGCGATCTTCGCGTCGACGGCCTTCTGCGCATCTTTGAGCAGCTCGTCCACGCTGGTCTGGTACACACCGGGCATGCTGCCGATGGGCGTGCGGATCCCCTCGCCACTGCGGACGAACAGCGGCCAGATGAACTGGGCCGGATCGAGGCGCGTTTCGCGCACCGCGCGACGAATGGCCTCGGTGCGACGCAGCCGACGCAGCCGCACCGGATGCGGACGCGCCATGCCGAAGTCGGCGGGATCGAACTGTTCGGTGCTGAAGCTGCCTTCGCTCACGGTTCCACTCCCTTGGGCTGCTCCGTTGTCTGCGACGGCGAGGGATGGGGATGTGCCGCGCGCAGCTCTGCCAGAATGCCGGCACCGCCTGCGTCGTGCAGCTGACGGGCGAGCTCACGGCCACTGGCCGCGGGATCGTTCACATCGATGGGCAAACCGCCCCGTACCACACTCGAGCCATCCACGCTGGCCACCAGGGCGTGCAGCATGAGCCCGTACTGCGGTTCGTCGAGCGTGGCGGCACCGATCGGCACCTGACAGCCACCTTCGAGGCTCGCCAGCAACGAACGCTCCGCGGCCACACTGAGGCGCGTGGGGGCATGATCGAGCTGGCGCAGAATGGCGAGCATCGCCTCGTCGTCGGCGCGGGCCTGCACGGCAATGGCGCCCTGCCCCGGCGCGCCCAGCCAGTCGGGGGCATCGAGCAGCGAGACGATGCGATGCCCCAGGCCGAGGCGACGGAGGCCGGCCGCGGCGAGCAGCGCGGCATCCACCTGCCCCTCATCGATCTTGCGGAGGCGCGTGCCCACGTTGCCACGCAGCTCACACACCTCGAGATCGGGGCGCATGGCGCGCAGCTGCGCGCGGCGGCGCAACGAACTGGTGCCCACCTTCGCGCCCTTGGGCAGATCGGCGATGGTCGTGGCGCTCACCCCGGGTCGCGTGACGAAGGCGTCGCGCGGATCCTCACGCTCCAGCAGGGCCACGATCGTCAGCCCGTCCGGATCGGCCGTGGGGAGGTCCTTGAGGGAGTGAACCGCGCAGTCGGTGCGCCTGGCCAGCAGGTCCGCCTCGAGTTCGGCGGTAAACAGCCCCTTCTCGCCAATCGCCGACAGCGGCTTGTCGAGAATGCGATCACCAATGGTGGTGTACGTCACGAGCTCCGACTCCACGCCGAGCGCCGCGAGCAGCGACGCCACCTGACGGGCCTGGAACAAGGCCAGTTCGGAGCTACGGGTTCCTATGCGAAGTGGACCGGTCATCCCGATAAGCTAAGCGTTTCCGGGCGGCGAGGCACGTTTGCAGACTGAGAACTGACAACTTGAACGGGGAACTGAAAACTCCCCCGGGATCGCGTGATTTCCGAGGGAGTTCTCAGTTTCCGGTGAAAGTTGCCAGTTACCAGTCGGGCGGGCGCCTACCGCCGGTACGCTGCCACGATCGCCTTGACCCACCCTTCCATCGTGGCCGCGGTGCTTTCCACCTTCACGGGAAAGCCGGCCCCGCGTGCGGCACGGGCGGTGACCGGCCCAATGGCCGCCACGGGCAGGCGGCTCGCGTGCTCCGGGGGGAGCGCGTCGAGCAGCGAGTCCACCGCGCTCGGTGCGGCGACGGTCACCAGATCCAGTTCGCCGGCGGCGGCAAGCGCCCGAATGCGTGCCTGCCCATCGGGATCGGCGCCGCTCCGGTAACAGGGAATCACGTCGACGGAGGCGCCGAGCGAACGCAGCCCCTCGGGGAGCACATCGCGCGCACCGGCGGCACACGGATAGAGCATGCGCGCCCCCTCGATGTCGCTACGCTCGGCCATCGCGTCCACCATCCCCTCGGCCTGCGACTTCTCCGGCTGCACGGTGGGCGTGCGCCAGTCGCGGGCTTCGCAGGCTTGCGCGGTGGCAGTACCGACGACGGCGAGGCGCCGCGTGGCCATTGCCGCTTCCGCACCGCGCTCCTGCACCACGCGGGCCAGATGCTCCACCGCGTTCACGCTGGTGAGTAGAATCCAGTCGTACTCGGCCAGTCGCCCGACCGCGGCGTGGAGCGGGGCGAGATCCAGCGTTTCGATGCGCGTAAGCGGAATCTCGTGGACGGAAGCCCCAACGCGACGCAGCGCATCGGCCAGCGGCCCGCCCCGTTCACCGGCACGCGTTACGGCGATGCGCACGCCTGCGAGCAGCTGCGGCAATGCAGTGCCCTGCCCCCGGCTCCCTGCTCCCGACACCCTGCCCCCTCAGCCGTTCCGGGACTTCGCAATGCGACGGGCCATGAGCACGATGTACGCGGCATACGCACCGATGGTGATCGCGTAGCCCGCCCACATGTACGGTTCACTGGCCGGCGGCCCACTCGTCTTGGCCACGTAGGCCACCGTGTCCTGCGCCGCAGCCACGAGTGGCATGATGGCGGTCATACTCATGCGGCCTCCAGGGCGGCACGGGCATCGCGGAGGGTGGCCCAGCGGTAGCGCACCCGCAGCAGGGCGAAGAACAGCAGCAGCGTGGCCGCGCTTGCCAGCCCGAAGGTGGCCAGCATCTCGGGCGGCATCGACGGCTTCTCCGGCTTGATCACCACCGGCTGCGGGTGCATGCCGCGGAACAGCTTCACCGTGAGGTGAATGAATGGAACCAGCAGCGCTGCCAGGGATCCCATGACCGCCGAGAGGCGCGCGCGGCTCTCGGCGCTTTCCACCGCCCCGCGCAGGACGAGATAGCCCAGCACGAGCAGCCACAGGAACAGCGTGCTGGTGATACGCGCCTCCCACACCCACCAGGTACCCCAGCTCGTGCGCGCCCAGATGGGCCCCGTCACGAGCACTACTCCCATGAACAGCAGCCCGACTTCGGCGCTCGCTTCGGCGAGGCGATCGAGACGCTCGTCCTTGATCCACAGGTAGATGATGCTGCTGATCGCCAGGAGACCGCAGGCGATGTAGAGCCCCGCAATTGCCGCGGGTACATGCACGTAGAAGATCTTCTGCGCGGCGCCGAGCATGGCGTCGACCGGTGTGAACCAGATGGCGCGTACGCAGGCCGCGATCACCGCGACCATGGACACCAGCAGGAACCCGTCGATGGCCTTGGTCTCGGGCAACGTGCCCGGCGATGTGGTGGCGGCCGAAGTCGCCATGTGCACTACTCCTCGATCGTGAACGGAAAGACGGCAAGGCACGCCGTCACGAAGACCAGGTCGAACGCCAGCAACAGCTTGAACCACGGCAGCGCGTCGTCGAGCGGTTGCCCGCGCAGAATCACTGCTGAGGTTTGTGCCGCCGGGATCACCAGCGGCACGAAGAACGGCAACGTCATCATGGGCAGCAGCAGCTCGGCCAGGCGCGTGTTGGCCGCGATCGCGGCGAACAGCGTCCCGACCGCGGCCAGCCCGAGCGAGGCGCAGAGCACGATGCCGATCAGCACGCCCCACGCACTGCCCACCTGAAGATCGAAGAACAACGCCACCGCCGGAAGCGTCAGCGCCTGTACCCCGGAGACGAACGCGAGATTGGCCAGAACCTTTCCCGCGAAAATGCTTTCCCGGCTCACCTGACTGGCCAGCAGGCCGTCGTAGGCCCGTTCGGCCTGTTCGAGACCGAAGCTGCGATTGAGCCCCAGCAATCCGGAGAAGGTGAAGATCACCCACAACACCCCGGGCGCCAGATCGAAGGCCGGAATGGCGGTGGGGTCCCAGGTGAAGCGGAAGATCACCACAGCCAGCACGGCGAAGACCGTGGCGGCGAGGAAGGCGCTGCGGGTGCGGAACTCGATCAGCAGATCCTTGCGCGCAATGCGGATCGCGTCGGCAAGGAACGCCGGGGCGCGGTGCTGTACGGTGCCGTGACCGCTCACGCGAGCCCCTCGTGCACCAGC
>CAZNZG010000260.1:0-2144 GCA_964577455.1 uncultured Gemmatimonas sp.
CACCACGATCCTCTCCGGGGGCGCGGTGTCGCGGGCCGCCACCTACCGCGACACCAAGGGCAAGCTGGTCCCCAACGCGGTGTTCACCTGGAGCTCGAGCGACGCCGCGGTCGCCACCGTCTCCGCGGCCGGTGTGGTTACCGGTGCCAAGGCGGGGGCGGCCACCATCACCGCCACCAGCAGCGGCACCACGGGCACGATCCCGGTCACGGTCAACCCGGGCGCGGCCAGCAAGGTGGTGATCGCCACGCAGCCCGCGGGCGCGGCGGCCGGCGTGCGCCTCACCACGCAACCGGTCGTGGAGATCCGCGACGCCGCCGACAATCTGGTCACCACCAGCGGCGCCACGGTCGTGGCCGCGGTGAACGGCTCGGGCACGATCACCGGCACGCTCACCGCCACCGCCACCGGCGGCGTGGCCCGCTTCACCGACCTCGCCCTCGGCGGCACGATCGGGGGGCGCACGCTGGTGTTCTCGTCGCCCGGCCTCACGGCCGCCACCTCCGCGGTGGTGGAGCTGGTGGCAGGCCCACCGATCGCGCTCGCCTACGTGGGCACCACGGTGCGCCTCCGCAGCGGCATCGCCGCCGGGGCCTCGGGGAACGCGATCGCGCTGCAGCTGCGTGACAGCGAAGGCAACAACACCGCCGTGGCCGGTCGCGTGGTGACGGCCACCGTGGGCACCGGCCTCGGCGACGCGGTCACGTCGGGGCTCTCCACCACCACCAACGCGCAGGGGCGCGCCACCTTCGACGCGCTCACAATCACCGCGCTCGCCGGCACGCGCACGCTCACGTTCCGCACGGACCAGATCGCGAGTGCGCCGAGTGTGAGCGCCTCGATCGTGGGCGGCGTGCCGGCACGGATGTCGATCGAACGCGATGTGCCGGCCAGCATCGAGCTGTTCGCCCCGATCACCCCCGCGCCGATCGTGCGTCTGCTCGACGCGCTCGGCAACACGTCACCCGAGGCCGGCGTGCAGGTACGCGCCACGCGCGCCGGGAGCACGCTGCAGGGCGCCACGGTGCTCACGGACGATCAGGGGCGCGCCAGCTTCACCGCCCTCACGGTGGCGAGCGGCACGGGCACCGTTCCGGTGCTCTTCGCGGCCGACAACTTCGCGAGTGTGTCGTCACGCCCGCTGGAAGTGCTGCAGGCCGATGGATCACCGCAGCCGAGCTTCCTCACCACGGCGGTGAGCGCCGCCGACACCACGGTGCGCACGCTCGAACTGGCCACCACCACCAGCTCGTTCCTGCCGTTCATCCAGGCGCGCAACGCGCTGCAGCAGCCAATGACCAACGCCGGCATTCGCTGGGTGGTGCGCGATCCGTCGCGCGCGAGTGTGGCCGCCGATGGCCGCATCACGGGGCTGCTGCCTGGGCGCACGTTCGTGGTGGCGCAGGGAAGCCGCACGCCCACGGTAGCGGACTCGCTGCAGGTATTCGTGCCGCGCAGTGGCACGGGCCCGATCGTGCGCACCACGCTCTCCACGTACCGCATTCCCACCGACACCTTCTCGATGGTGGTGGAGCTGGTGGCACGCGACGGCCAGCCGTTCGCCGCCGCCGACCTGGAATTCGTGTGGCCGGGCGTGGCCACGAGCTTCTTTGCGCCCTTCGACGTGACGGGGTGGCTGCCGCTGCGCAGCGGGGTCGTGATTCAGCGCAGCGACAACAAGGACATCCTGCGCGTCACGTGGGCGAGCGCCACACCGGTGGCGGGACCGGTCCAGCTGTTCCGCTTCAGTGGACGGGTGCTGCGCCGCAATCGCGGGAACGAGATCGTGATCACACTCAACCAGCTGCTGCGCGGGGATATGACGGATGTCACCGCCTCGGCTTCTGTGTATAACCCGTTCCTGATCATTCCCTGACGGTAGATCGGACTTCTGACTTCCGACTTCCGAGATCGGACATCGGATTGTCATGGAGGTCCGAGGCCTGACGGTTGGACTGATGGTCTGACGCCACGGGGTGGGCGGATGGATCGCGCTGATGTTGCTGGCACTGTTGGTCGGGGGGGCGCGGGGCTTCGCCGCGCGTTGGGGTCTTGGTGGGGGTAGGATTCGGTGTGTGTGCGGGTTGTTTGAGCATGCCCCTTGGAGTACGACGATGCGAAGTTCACCGTCATCTGGCGTCGAT
>CAZNZG010000260.1:2154-4939 GCA_964577455.1 uncultured Gemmatimonas sp.
GGGGCTTCGCCGCGCGTTGGGGTCGGGGTCGGGGTCGGGGTCTTGGTCGGGGTCGGGGTCGGGGTCGGGGTCGGGGTGGGGGCGGGATGTGTCCGCATGCCCCGTGGCGTCCGACGATCCGACGTACTCCGACATCTGGCGTCGATGCCCCCTCTGAAATCCGAACTCCGACCTCTGAACTCCGAAGTCTGAACTCTCAACTCTCATGACTCTCACTCGCTTCTCGCTTCTCGCTGCGCTCCTGCTTGTGAGCGCGTGCCGAAAGACTGATTTCACCGAGGCGCCGGTTCCCGAGGCGGGGACGGTGTTGTTGCTGCGTACCGCCACGACGGGCGATACGGCGCGGGTGTCGCTCTCGCTCGAGGGGGCGGTGGCGCTCTCGATCGGCAGTGTGACCGGCGAGGTGGAGCATGCGCCTGGTTGGACGTTCGTGGGGTGCGACGCGGCGTCGCCCAACGCCGAGGGGATGGTGGCGTGCAAGGCGCACAGTGGTGCGGTGCGTGTGGCGGGCGCGTGGGCGGCGGGTACGAATCTCGGGGCGCTCGTGCAGCTGCGCTTCGTGCGCGCGGCAGGGGTGAGCAGTGAGACGTGGGCGCTCAGTGTGCGTGAGATGCACACGGCGAGAGGGGAGCCGGTGAGAGAGGGAGAGGTGAGTGTGCGGCGGGAGGGGGTGCGATGACAGCAACCACGCCAGCAAAGAGGCGCCAGCAGATGGGCGCCAGCTTGATGAGCGCCAGCACGATGGGCGCCAGTGCGCTGACGCCAGCTTTTGCCCTCCTGCTTGGCGGCTGCGCGGTGCGCAGCGCTTCGGGTGGGGCGCCGGTGTTGGCGTCGTTGGCGCCGGCTGCGGCTGATGTGAGTGGTGGCCGTGTGGTGGTGGTGACGGCTACGGGGCGGGGCTTCGACTCGCTCAATACGGTGCACTTCGGGCGTGTGCGGCTCATGCGGGTGCCGCGCACGTCGGACAGCACGCTGCAGTTCACGGTGCCCACCGATGACACCTTTCTGGTGGATCGCGGGGCGTCGCCGGTGATGCCGCTGCCGAGTGGGAGATATGAGGTGCGCGTGGAAACGACGCGAGGCACGTCGAATGGCGTGGGCTTTGAGCTGAGCGGGGGAACGGCGCGATGAGTGGGCGGATGAACGGCGGGACTGCGGGAGCTTGGACTACGGGAGCTCGGAACACGGGAGCTCGTACCACGGGAGCGCTCACAGCGGCGGTCATGGCCGCTTTCCTTCTTGGCGCGCCGCTCTCGGCGCAGGAGCGAGAGGGAGATGCGGAGGCGCGGCGGAAGGCGCTGATCGAGCAGTGGGATGGCGTGGCGGGCAGCACGGAGGGCAACACGGGGGTCACGTTTGCCAAGTGGCTCTCCGCCGTGGGCTCGGCGAGCGGTGCGGCGTTGCGCTCCTTCGTCACCGTGCCGCAGCCGCAGCAGTGGGTGAGCATCGGGCCGCGCGGGCTGTACATGGACAACGGCTTCTTCGGCTCGCTGCCGCAGCTCGATGCGGGGCGCGTGCCCACGCTCGCGTTTCACCCCACCGATCGCAACACGCTTTACGTGGGCACGAGTGCGGGCGGGGTGTGGAAGAGCACCAACGAGGGCGCGAGCTGGGTGCCGCTCACGGATACCGAATGCTCCATGGTGACCGGCGCGATCGCGATCGATCCGGTGAACCCGGAGATCGTGTACGTGGGCACGGGCGAGCAGTCCGAGACCACCGCGGGGTGCGGCATTCTGCGCAGCACCAACGGCGGGGCCACGTGGACCACCTACGCGCAGAATGTGACGGTGACCAGCGCGGCCAGTGCGGCGCCGATCTACAGCATCGTGGTGGACCGCGCGAGCGCCGGCACCACCAATGCCACCACGGTGGTGGCAGCCACCAATCGCGGCATCATCCGCTCCACCAACTCCGGGCTCACCTGGCAGCTGGTCACCGCGGCGCTCACCTTCAGCGATCTCAAGCAGCACCCCACCGATCCCAACATCATGTACGCGGCGCGCTACGGCGTGTCGGGAAGCGCCACGCCACCGGGGTTGTGGCGCTCGCTCGATCGCGGGGCGTCGTGGACGGCGGTGACCACGTTCACCACCGACTCGGTCGTGCGCATGGAGATCGCCGTGTCGCGCGCGCGCCCCGGCAGTGTGTGGATGCTCTCGGGGCGCCCGGACCGTCAGCTGGGTGGCGTGTGGCGCTGGGATGATGCCACCAGCACCCGCGTGGCGCTCGACGCCACGGGGCTGCGGGTCCCCGAGCCGAACGGCCGTCTCAACTTCGGCGGTCAGAGTGAGTACAACCTGATGATCGCCGTCGATCACGACGATGCCAACATCGTGTACGTGGGCGGCGTGCGCGCGTATCGCAGCACCGATGGCGGCACCACCTTCCGCGAGATGGCCGAGCGCATTCACGTGGACTGGCACGCCATCGCGGTCGACGAGAACGATTCGCGGCGCGTGTTCGTGGGCAACGACGGCGGCGCCTTCCTGTCGCGTGATCGCGGGCAGACGTTTCAGTCGCTCAACGCGGGGCTGGCCACGTCGCTGCACTATCCGGGAATGTCGCTGCACCCCACCGATCCCACGGGCGTGCTCACGGGGCTGCAGGACAACGGCACCATTCTCGCGCGCAACGGCATGGCGCAGTGGACAGGCGTGTGGGGCGGCGATGGCGCATTCACCGCCATCAACCCCGACAATCCCAGCATCTACTACGTCTCGAGCCAGAACGGCAACATGGTGCGCGTGAACGCGGCCACCAACCAGCGCTTCGGCATCGCGGT
>CAZNZG010000261.1:0-4931 GCA_964577455.1 uncultured Gemmatimonas sp.
CATCGAACTCGGGCATGTGGTGCTGGATATTCGCGGCCCCGACTTCCCCCAGAGTGCTGGGCAGGGCGACTGGGCCGACGCGATGATGGAACACGCGGAATCCTTCGCGTGCGACCGCGTGTTGTGCATAGCGGGGCCCCAGAGCAAGTCGAAGGGCGAAGGGGATCTGAGCTTTTCCACGGTTGTGGATCGCGCCACCGAGGTGGCCAAGGCACGCGGGGCGCGTTTCGTTCTGGCCACGGCCGCGCCGCGAGTTGCTGCCGCGCGCGGCGCCATGTGGGAGTTCGAGCAGCGGGTCGCGCGCGCTGCGTGGCATCTCGGTCTCGATGCCGGCGTGTGCCGACTGGAGGGGCTGTACGGCGGTCACTCCGCTGGAGACGAGAGACATCCGGTCCTCGGACCGCTGCTATCCGCGGCGATCTCTTCTGCCGCGCTACAGCTCGCGGCCCCGTGGGACGGTTTGCACTGGCCCCTGCATGTGCGCGACGCCGTCGATGGCGTGGTGAAGATGCTGGCGGCCGATGGCCCGACTCGGGTGCGTCTGGCGGGTGCCACCGCCTACCGGACGCGTGACCTCGTGGCGACCGTCGAGACCATCGTCGGCACCCCCCTCAGTTACACGATCGATCGGCTCGACGAGCGGCGCTCGACCCATCCGCCACATATCAGTGCAGCGCGCCTGTTGCTGCGGTGGCGCCCGCGCGTGGGACTGTTTGCGGGCGTCGAGGAGCAGGCCTTCAACGACGCGATCGCCGAGGCGAATCGTAGCGACTGAGTCAAGCGTGTTGAGGCGTCACGGTACGGTGACGCCCCACTTCCAACCAAGGTAGCGCTCCACGATCTGACGATCTGCGGTGGAGAGCGCACTGGGGAAGACAATTACCTCCGCGACCGCTCCAGTGAGCGAGGGATTCGATCCCTGATTCCCGTGTCGCCCGATGGAGATGGGCTGCATGGTGTTCGTACCGAACATCAGCGCGCTCCCCGCACTCGTGCCATTTCCCCAGACGGAGATGCTGGTGGCATTCTGCACCATCGAGAAGATGGTGGTGGCGTTGTTGGCGATGGCGACGCCGCCGCTGGACGGCACGCAGCCCAGCCCGCTGTTGTTGTCCAGGCGGGTCTGCACGACCCAGCGCCCATTGACGGCCTTGATGCTCGTGAGCGGCGAATCCATCGCCGACGGGTCACGATCGATGAGATACTGACCGTTCCCATCGTTGCAGCCACCATTGCCAGGGGTCGCCGTCGTACGGGTGACGATGAAGACGCTTCGCGCACCGGTGATCCCGTAGGCGACATTGTTGCCGATGAGGAAGTCGTTCGACCCATCGAACACTACGGCCGGCCGCCCGTTGATGACCGACGCGCCGCGGGTGGGTTGCTGCCCCGGTGCCGATTGCCCGACGGTGCGGGTGGACCCGGCGCGATCACGCCACTGCGACACGTTCGATCCGTTGAGGGTGAAGGACGACGCGTCCTGTGCATCGAAATGGACTCTGGGCGTTGCCGGCAACTGACCGGTGGCACTGAACACCACACTGGGCCCCTCGCCGTTGGTCAGCGACTGCCACACCGTGAGCTGATTCGTGCCGTTGTCGAGACGCCATCCACCCGGAGGGACGTCAGCGAACCCCGTCGCATTGGTCATCCCCTGGGTGAACGTCTGATTGGCGACGCGGCCACCACCATCGGTGACCTGCCAATTGAAAACTGCGCCGGCCACGCCATTGCCGTTGCCGTCGGACAACCGAATACGGGGCGCTGTCGTGGCCGTCGTCCCAGCGTTCGCCGTCTGGGCGTTACCCGCCTCGATCGTCAACACGCCCGCGGTCCACTTGGCCATCAGGCTGAGGGTGTACGCTTGCAGGTCCGCGTCACTCACGGCTCGAGGGATGAGCACGACCTCCCCGATGTCACCGTTGTACCATGTGGCATCATGCCGGCCAAGTGTCGCACCGCTGAATGTCATCACACTGCCCACCGCGTCGTCAGTGCCGACGACGGCGTTGTTGATGCGCAGCCTGCGCGTGCCATTGGCGTACTGCACGCTCCACACGCGCGTTCCCTGCACCGTGGCCGTGGTGAATGCGGAGACTGCGCCCGATAGCGGATTGCTGCCATGCGAGACATACGCAGCCGTGGAGGAGCTGTACCCCAGGATGGGTACCGGATCGGCGCTCGGTGCGCTGCGTCCGAAGAACGCGGAGGCGCCTCCGCTGCGTCGACGTTCGACCACGACGAGGGTGTACGCACCCGTTCCCGGCCACGTGCGGTTGGCGAGCGACATGACATCCGTTCCATCGAAGCGGAGCATGTTCTTGAACGTGAGGGGGCTCATCTGCACCGACGGCGCGGAACTCGCAACCGCCGAGAAGTGGCGTCCCCATCCGGACTTGTCGCGCCATTCGGTCACGGCGCCGGCCGACGTGGTGATCGTGCTGGCATCGGTCGCATCCACCCACAGGGCAGGATCGCAGATCGTGACTGAGACACACACACCGCCGGCCGTGGCGGTGAAGTCCACGCTACTGGTGCCGTGAGCAGCGCGGAGCGTGTTGGCCCCGCTGCCGAGTACCCACGTGACCGATGCCTCACCACTGCCATCGGTGGTGGTGCTAACGGTGTTTACGGTGCCACTGCCCGCCACCACTTGCCATGTCACCGTGGCGCCGGCGAGCGGTGTTCCTCCCGGCGTGGTCACACGCACACGAGGCGGAGTGGGCGCGGCGCTGCCGACGGCCCCGGATTGCGTCACCGCGGACAACGCACCGAGGGTGCCGAGCGACCACTTGGCCATGAGCCCGTTGTTGAGCGTTGTGCGTTCGGCCGCACTCAGCGCGCGGCGGAACAGCAGCACCTCGCCAACGTCGCCGTCGAAAAAGGTGAGCGTGCCTCCGGCGTTGACGCGGCCGATCGCGGCCCCAGCCCAACTCAGGAGGGCGGAAGCAGACGCATCACCCCCAACCAGCGCGCCGTTGATGAAGAGGTTGCGCTGCCCGCTCGTCCAGTGACCGATCAGGACGCGCCCTGGCTCCGTGGCCTCCGTCGTGAAGGCAGGGACCGTTACGTCGAGCTGGTCGATCCCATTCGCGAAGCGGAGCCCGGTGCCCGTCAGATACCCGAGGAAAACGTTGCTGAGGGCGACCGCCGACGTTCCCCCGATCACGAAATTCGCGCTGCGGCCGGAGCGCCGGCGCTCGACGACGACCAGTGTGTAGGCTGAACCGGAGGCCACGTCGGTGATGGGAACGAACTGGTTCGTGCCGTTGAACCGTAGGGCCGTACGGCCGTTGAATCCGGATGGGATCACGGACGGCCCATTGGCGGCGGTGCTGTGCCGCGCGGCACCACTTTTGTCCTGCCACCCGGTCAGCACGCCGCCGCTTTGCGTGACGGTGCTGGCATCGGCGGCATCCAGCCACAAGGCGGGCCCGCACGCGCCGTAGGTGGCCGGCGCGGCCGCCGTGACCGACGGCGTGACGGGCAGGGGCGTACCGTTGACGTGGGCCGTCACCGTGAGTGTGGCACCGCCGCAGGTGGTGGGCTCGATGACGATCGTTCGGCGTCCCCCGGCGTCCGTCGCCCCTTCGTTCCGCACGGTGCTGGTCCCGCCGGTGATCGTCACGGTGACGGTAGCACCCGCCAGGGGATTTCCTTCGGCGTCACGAGCCGTGACCTCGAGCAGCGTCGAGTCACCGGCCGCGGCGACGACAGGGTCCGTGAGGCGGACGCTGCTGCGCGACGCTTCGAGCGCGGTCGCGCCGATATTCATGGCCACTGATCGCAGCAGGGTGTAATCGGCGATCGCGAGCAGCTGCGCACTCTGCGTGACCGGACTGCCGACGCTGCCGGTCGCGACACCGAGTGCGCTGGAGAGCGCCGTTGGCTGGGTCACACGCCACTCGCGCGCTCTTCCGCTCAGCCACACCGGGACATTCGCCACGGGGACACCGAGCGCGTTCCGGGCGGTGACGGTGACGAGCGTGCTGGCCGCCGCGAGCAGCGACGAGCTGGCCGCGGTGACCAGCGACTGGGCACTGTCGACGGCAGTGGGTGGTGCGCCGCTGTTTGAGACCGCCAGAGACAGAGAACGGGTGCTTCGGCCACCGCTGTCGTCGACCACGGTCACACTGACCGGGAAGCTGCCGGCCCGCGTGTACACCGTACGGGCCCGTGCGCCAGTCACCTGCGTGGCCCCGTTCCCGAGATTCCATTCATAGCCAACGATGCTTCCGTCGCGGTCGAGCGAATACGACGCGTCGACCGTCACTGTATCGCCCGGGCGGGGCCACCGCGGCGACACGGTGAACAGCGCTGTGGGCGCCGCGTTGGCCGTGTTGGTGCGCGGCGCGCTCCCGGGTTCGACAGGTGCCGAGGGCAATGCCCGATCCCCTTGGCAACCCATGGAAAGCATGGTTGCCAGGATCAGCGGCCAGCGTCGGCGGAGCGATCGGAGCATGGTGGCGTTTCGTTTTCCGCAAAGATGAAGTGGGCGTCATGATCCCACACTGCGGGAGTATCGTCGCAACCGATTGAATCTTGAGTCGCGTTGCCACAAGCGAACGCGCGCTTCCGACTCGCCCTAGGGGGTCCCGGTCACGGTGAACACCACGCGTTGGCCCTGTCCCGCCGTGGACGAGAGCCATGCCGAGATCTGATTGCTCCCGGCGGCAACCCTGAGCGCGGTGGCGCCCGTCACGGGAACCGACGCAAAACCGGTCCCGTCGGTGACGGTGTTGAACGTGGTCGCGGCAGGACCGAACTGCGCTCCCCCCCCGGTGACCTGCCATGTGACCGGTGAGCCGCCAATACCCGCACCCGTCGCGTCGGTGAGGCGAATCGTCAGGGAGAGGTTCGGACTGGTTCCAGCCCGAGCGGTTTGCCCATTGCCCGAGGCGATGCTCAACGTGCCGACGCCCCACTTGGCC
>CAZNZG010000262.1:0-4916 GCA_964577455.1 uncultured Gemmatimonas sp.
GGCAAGTGTGGTCACGCTGGCGCTCGCAAGCATGGTCAACGTGTATTTCGCGGACCTCGAGAAGCGACGCGCGTTCGCCACAGCGGCGCTTCGTGAGCCGGGGGTCGACCTGATCACGTGGCTCGAAGTGGTCGGCCCCGATCAACGGATCGTGATCAGCGGCACGCAGGGTGAGGCCCACCTGCGATGGCGCTCCGACGGGAGCGCGGCGTATCGGCCAGTGCGGGGGAATCCGCTCCAACTCCCGGATTCGCTCCACTCACGCGCCATCGACCGGTGGGTGCCCGATGATGTGTGGCGCACCGTGAGCGAGTCTGGCCCGTACCCGGATGCGGTGAATCGCCTCGTGCGCGGCGCGCTGAAGGACGTCGAGAATGCTCCCGATCTCGTGATCAGCCTCCGTGACGGCTATTGCTGGGCGGGATCGCTGGGGCGCTACGTGAAGATGGTGCGTACACACGGCGCACTGAGCGCCCGGTCGACCCTGGGGCTCGTCGCCGCGACCTCACGTTCGGTACCAGCCTATGTGCGCAGCACCGAGATTCTCCCGCTCATCGGCCTGTCTCCCTCACAGCTCTTTGCCCGGGTGTTGCACCGCGCACCGCACGATGCACGTGCGCTCGCCGACAGTCTTGCCATGGCGCCGTCGCGGATCCCGACCGGTCGCACGGAGAGCCATGCGGATGCTCACTTTCTCCGACGCGTACGTCCGCTCACCCTGTCGGCGGAGTACTTCGACGCCGCAGCACTGCGCACGCTCGCCGATGCCGTGCGGGTGGACACTGCGGCACAGCGCGTTCAGCGACGTCGCCTCACACGAACCCGCTCGGCGATCCAACGCAGCGACGTGATCACCGCCGCAACCCGGCATATCGACACGCTCGTGGCACTCGGCGACTCGCTACCGTCGTTCTCGGCGCAGTCCACCCTCTCCCTCAGCCCGTGGCTGGACCTCGCCGCGAAGCGGGCACGGGACATTCCATCGATTGCGCCGCTGGCACAGCTGCGTGACATCTGGCGCAGTGATGCGCGCGGAAAGACGGCGCCGGCGCTCGGCGTGCCCGCCCGCGGCGCGATGATGGCGGCATGGACCTTCCCCTTCTACGCCGACGCGGCGTTGTATGCCCCCGAAACCGACTCCATCGACGACACCCGGGATCGCGTTTTCGCGCGGCGCTGGCACGGCGGATTGCGCGATTCGATCCGGCGTGAACCCGCCCGACTGATCGGCGACACGGGGCTGGTAGCGCAGCTCTTTCGAGAGATCCTCGCTGAGCGTGAGCTCACTCGCCGGGTGGAAGGCGCCACGGTGCCGCTGCTGTACGATCATCCCCCCAGGGATGTCGCGCTCGTGTTCGTGCCGGGCATTTTCGGCGAACTGTTCGACGATGAGATCTGGCGGCGCGGTCTTCGTGCGGTGCGCGAGCAGTTGGGCATGCGGATCATCCCTGCCGGCACGGACGGCCGCTGCAGCGCCGGCGACAACGCCACCCAATTGCTTCGCACGCTTCACGACGATTCGCGGCGGCGGATCGAGCGCGGTTACGGCAGACCGCGCTATCTGATCGTGGGCTACTCCAAGGGCGGGGTGGACGCGGCGGAGGCGCTCGCCCGCGACACACAGTTCACGAACGACCAGATTCTCGCGCTCGTGACTCTCGCCGCGCCGCACGGCGGCACGCCCGTGGCCGAGCGGGCGGATCTTCCGGATGCGCTGCTGCAATCGCTGGTGTCGCGCCCGCGGCCAAGCCATTGTGACACCACCCGCGCGGTGGAGGCGCTCTGGCCAGCGAACCGGGCGGCGTTCTGGGGGACCCATGGTACGCAGCTGGCCGAACGCATCCCCCTGGTGTCGCTGTCGTTTACGATCGACATGCAGCATGCACACCCGTGGATGAAAATCACGAAGCGCATCGCGCAGTTCAGCGAGGACAACGATGGCGTGGTGACCGTCTCGGCATCGCGTTTCCCGCACACGTTACCCAGCGTGCACCTCGGTACGGTCAACGGGGACCACATCGCCGCGCGTAATGCGTCCGCGTTTCCGCAGGAGAGTGTGCTCGAGGCCGTGGTGCTTGCCGTGACCCACATGGGGCTGCTGGACGAGGGCGCACGGCACCGGTGGCAAGCGGCCGCCGCCACGTGGCGACGCGCGCCTGCCGGTTCCGGTGCGAGTGCCGTCGCCGGCGGAGACAACAGCAGCAACACCAGTACCACCAGCGCCGCAGATACACACGACGATCCGCCGGCATCACGTCGCCGCGTGACCGTGCTGCCGCAACGGGACAGCACGTGGCGACCCGATCGTACGTTCCGCATGAACAATCTCGAGGCGCTCGCTGATCGGGTCATTCCGGAGGCGACGGCCGAGAATCTGCCGGACGGAATCGCGGTCCATTGCGACCAGCGCTCGATCACGACGTTCCGCGCGGAGTATGAGTTCCGCTATGACGCGGGCAATGGCGGCAGCGACGACACGCCCGGGAGCGGGTTTGCGCTGGTGGACGCCCCAGGGAGCACGAGCGGCCGGGCATGCCGCCTGCAGACCACGCGGACCGCCATGAAGATGACCACCATTGCCTTCCGGTTCCGTCCATCGGAGTTCCCGGCGCTGTCGCTTCGCGCCAAGGTGCTGCGCAGCGTCCGGGGCGTCACGGGGAGCAAGGGCGGACGTGGCCGTAATGACGCCACGATCAAGCTCTGGTACGTGCTGCGTGACGAGCGTCCGGAGGCCAAGGGGCGCCGCTTGCTCTTCGGCTATATGTGGTCGGCGACCGACGCCGAGGGCAACCTCCCTGCTGCCGACTCCCTCACGGAAGGGAGTGCCTCACGGCGACGCATCGCCTTCTCGGTACTCCCCGAGGCGTGGTTGATGCACGTGGGGGGGCCGTCGCAGGAAGGGGAATGGATCACCGTGCAGCGTGATTTCGCCCACGACGTGCACCGTGCCTATCCGGCGATTCCACTCGGGATGCTGCGCGTGGTCGCGCTGACCATCCAGACCGACAGCGACGATTCCCGATCATCGAGCGACGTGCTGCTGGATCACCTCGTCATGCGACCGCGCGCGCGGTAAGCACGACGCCGGTCAGCGACGGTTCATGAGGGCGGCTCGCGCGCCCGCGTCGACGGGCACGTGCGAGCGGTCGACCTGCGGAGCACGGGCACCATATACCGATATGTACCGAGACGTACCGAACGGTAGCGTGGGAGTTCGGTGCCCGAGGCATTGGCCGGAGTCTCGGCGTGACCAACCTGCTCATCGCCACCGCCGGCGTTGCTCCCACCGCCGGGTCGGCCAATCCGACGCTGACGATCGTAGCCATGGCGCTGCGATTGGCGGAGCAGCTGCAAACGCCCCGGGCGTCACGCCAGTAGTGCAGCCGGCAGCAGTGCCCAGAGTGTGACGGCGGGGACACAGCGCGTAACACCACGTGCCGCCACCGCGCAGATGACCAACATTTAATGAAAGTATTCCCATATCCCATTATTGGAAATCGTTGATAAGGAATGCCTTACGGGAAGAGGATGCGCAGATCCGCCAAAACGTCGTGCATCGAGACTCAAGAGTGGTTCGAGCCCCCCGACACTCGGGAGGACGGGATGGCATGTCGCCATCCCGCCGTCGAGCAGTAGACACTCCCGGAGAAATTCATGCACCATCAGTCGCGGTGGCGGCATGGGCCATGGGCCCGTTCCGCCTCGTGGATCATGACCGCGTTCGCGCTCGTCGCGGCGGTCATGCTTGCCCCTCGCGCCGCCCAGGCGCAGATCGTGGCGAGCGTCCCGTTCAACAACGGGTTC
Source organism: uncultured Gemmatimonas sp. (assembly GCA_964577455.1). GTDB lineage: Bacteria > Gemmatimonadota > Gemmatimonadetes > Gemmatimonadales > Gemmatimonadaceae > Gemmatimonas. The sequence continues at coordinate 3,805 of CAZNZG010000262.1, forward strand.
ATCGGCTCCACCGGCGCCAACCCCCAGCAGTCGGACAACGTCACGTCGTTCGCCGACCTCAACATCGCCCGCATCTTCTTCATCCAGTCCACCAGTGACGGACGGTTTCAGCAGCTGCAGGGCAATGACATTCTTGGCACTATCCGAATCGTCGGCACAGCGGGTAACACCCTCGATGTTCCGGCCTCGGCGGTGTGGCGGCAGGGTGGCGGCACCACGGAGCTGATCGGGTTCATTCCGCGGCTGGCCAGTTCACTCACCTGGACCCACGCTGGCGGGTCGTTCACGATCACCGACGGCTCCACGACTGGCGGCAGCAACATCGGCGGCTACTTCAACGGGGTTACCCCACCGGCGCCGCTCACGGGCACCGACCAGAGCGGTAACGCCGCCGGGACGCTGGGTGACCTCAACGCCTATCTCGACATCGTCAACGCACAGCGACCGAGCGGTCCCGTCACGGTCAACAGCGCGACGGTCTCCGCCAGCACGGCGCCCACCATTACGGGCACCGTATCGCTCGGCGCGAACGAGGTCCTCACGGTCATCGTGAACGGTGTGCAGTACAGCGCCCCGACCATCACGTTCAACAACGGCACCTCGCCGGCCACCTGGTCGCTCACGCTGCCTTCGGCGCTTGCGGTAGGCACGTACGAAGTCGCTGCAACCATCACCGATCTGGACGGCTACACGCTGAGTGATGCGTCCGTCAACGAACTGACCGTCGCCAACGTGGTCACCATTGGCGGCAGCTTCACCGCCAACGACAAGGTGTACGACGGACTCGTCGCCGCGACCGGTGACATCTCCGGCCTCACGCTGTCCGGTTCGCCCGCCGGCGTGAACATCGCCTCGGCTACGCTTGCCTTCCAGACTTCACCGGTTGGCACCGGCAAGACGGTCGTCATCACGGGCATCACGCTCGGTGGCGCCAACGCCGGTTCGTATACCGTGGATCTCACCGGCTCGCCCACCGCGACCGCCGCGATCACGGCGAAGGAGCTCACGATCGGCGGTTCCTTCACCGCCAGCAACAAGACCTACGACGCGACGGCGGCGGCGGCGATCGCCACCAACAGCCTCTCGCTCACCGGCCTGGTGGCGGGTGATGC
>CAZNZG010000263.1:0-4894 GCA_964577455.1 uncultured Gemmatimonas sp.
TTCTCAGTTCTACTTAGACCACGGCTTCCTGGGTCTTCCGGCGTGCCGCCAGTATGAGCGTGACGGCCGTGTACGCAACGACCACCGCCACGAGCCAGCGGAGTGCCGTGAGCGGCAGCGACTTCACGATGTAGGCGGCGACCAGCACAGCGGGCAGGCCGCCGATGATGTTGCCCACCACGGCGCGCGGATCGACCTTGCCGAGGCGGATGAAGCGATCACTCGCGAACGGCATGAGGAAGGCACAGCTGCCCATCATGATGGGGAAGCCCGCGGCGGGGTTCATGCCGAGGATGCTGACCAGCACGAGGCACGGCCCGTAGAGGCCGATGCCGATCGTCATGAGGACACCGAGCACGAAGTTGCCGAAGAGTGCAATGCCGAGCTTCGCGCCGGTGAGTCCGATGGCCTCGCCACCGCCCGGGAGCATCCCCTTGGCCTGGGCGGCGGTCAGCACGGCCGCCCCGGCCAGACACAGTCCCATGCCGAGCTGAATACGCTGCGTGGGCCAGCGGGCCACGAGGCCGGCGCCCACATACGAACCGACCACCGCGGCGATGATCATGCCGATCAGGGTCACCGGCTCGACTTCGACCACCTGCGTGTAGATGAACGCCTGGGCCAGCGTGGACATGGTATGCCCGGCGTTCAATGTGCCCGGGATCAGCGCGTCCTTCACCCACTTGGTCGCACGAAAGATCGCGGTGCTGGTCGCGAACGAGCCGATGCCCAGGGTATCGAAGAAATCGGTGACCGTCCCGTGGAGGATGAGTCCAGGGGTTGGCTTGACCGAGCCAAGCTTGGGGAGGCCTCGCACCAGTGAGACGATGTGATACACGGCCACGAGACCGAGGCCGATGAGCAGCAGCAGCTTGGCGTCGAATTGCATCGGATGCGACGGGAAGTTCGGAGGGCGACCTGCGCGGACCTACAACGTACCGCGTGGTACCTCCGTTGTCCCGCCCGTCTGCCGCCGCATTCCCCGGCCGGCGCTCAGCTGAAGGCTGCGGGGATCAGCGTGAGCGCCATCGCGATACCCCACCCCACCACCGACGCGGCCCAGCCGGTCCCTCGCGAGACGCGCGCCACCACCGAAATGCCCACCGCCGTGATGACGACCCCCCAAAGGGAGAACACATCGAGGCTCGCCAGCAGCGCCAGGACGGCGGGGGACACACTGGTGCCGTCCACGAACCGTGCCGGGCCGATCGACGCCGAGAAGAGCGAGGTAATGTTCGACGTATCCAGCACCGCGCCCTGCACCGCCATGGCCAGGAAGCTCAGAATGCGCGGGACGGTCGAAAGGGTGGCGATGAAGATGCCACGCCCCACCGTGAGGGGAACGCCGAGGAGCTTCGCGCCCCCCCAGGTGGTGAGCCCGCCGAGCAGCCCACCGAGGACCGGCGTGAGGATGGATGCACCGAGGAAGAAGTAGCCGGCCACGGTGCGCCCGGCGGCAACGGCTTCGGCAGGAATGGGCTTCCCCGTCTGCTTCGCCATCTGGATCATCTGCAGATCGTAATTGGCATCCACGTAGGGCTGGAGCAGCCCCTTCGTGGCCACCACGACGATGGCGAGGATGGCGGTGAGCACCAGCATGTACATGCCCACCCCTGCTCCCCGTGACCGATCGAACACGGTCGCCGGAGCCCACAACACCTCGAGTGCATCCTCCCAGACGCTGCCCTTCTTGTCAGGTGCTGCGGACTCGTCGTTCATCGTGCTGCTTCTCCCTCGAGATAGGTGTAGCCTTCCAGCCCGGCCACGAAGTCCGCGATGAAGGCGTTCATTTCGTCGCGCGTGAGCCCCTTGGAGGAGTTCACCTTGCGGCGGAATGTGGCCAGCAGCTGCGAGGCGCCGAACTGCACGTAGTTGAGGACTTCCGTGACGGTATCGCCTTCCACCAGATCGGTGATGTCGTACCCGCCATGGTCATTCATACGGACGTGCACAGCGTTTGTGTCACCGAACAGGTTGTGCAGATCGCCCAGAATTTCCTGATATGCCCCGGTCAGGAAGATCCCGAGGATGTAGTCCTGCCCATCGCGGAATTCGTGCAGCTCGAGGCTGGGGCGACCGGCCTTGTCCCCCACGAAGCGATCGATCTTGCCGTCAGAATCGCAGGTCACGTCCTGCAGCGTACCGCGACGCACCGGCTCCTCGGTGAGGCGATGGATCGGCATGATCGGGAACAGCTGATCGATCGCCCAGCTGTCGGGAATCGACTGGAAGAGCGAGAAGTTGCAGAAATAGCGATCGACGAGGGCCGACTCGAGTTCCGGAAGGATGTCTTCGTACGTGTCGGGATCCGCCTTCGCGATCCGGTACACGGCGTTCATGGTCGCCAGCCAGATCACTTCGGCCTTGGCGAGCCCGCGCAGGCTGAGCACGCCCGAGTTGAAGTACTGGCGCGCGCGCTCCTTGTCGAACGAGGCATCGTGGAACACCTCGAGCACCTTGCGGGGCTTGGGGTCCCGCTCGGTGAGCGTGCGCCAGTCCTCGTACATCTCGTGCAGCAGCGAGTGCTCTTCGTCGTTGAGCGTGGGGAGGGGCTGCTCCGCCTGCGACTCCACGTCGATCACCTTGAGCAGCAGCAGCGCGTGGTGCGCCGTGAGCGCGCGCCCCGACTCGCTGATGATGTGCGGCATCGGCAGCTCGGCTTCCCGGCACGCCTCGGCGATCGTGTAGATCACGTCGTTGGCGTACTCCTGCAGCGTGTAGTTCACGCTCGCGTTGTTCGTGGAGTTGGTGCCGTCGTAGTCGATGCCCAGCCCACCCCCCACGTCCACATGCGTGATGTTCACGCCCAGCGCGCGCAGTTCCAGATAGAACCGCGCGACTTCGGCCAGCCCCGACTTGATGAAGCGGATGTCGGTGATCTGGCTGCCAAGGTGGAAGTGAATGAGCTTGAGAATATCGAGACGCCCGGCCGACTCGAGCCGGTCGATGAGCTTGATGAGCTCCGCCGAGCTGAGGCCGAACTTGCTCTTCTCGCCGCCCGACTGCGCCCAGCGCCCCGCCCCTTCGGAGGCGAGCTTGATGCGCACCCCGCAGGTGGGCTGCACGCCGAGCTCATCGGCGACTTCGAGCAGCACGTCGAGTTCGCTGACCTGCTCGAGCACGATGAACACCTTGTGCCCGAGCTTCTGGCCCATGAGCGCGAGGCGCATGAACTCGTGGTCCTTGTAGCCATTGCAGACGATGAGGTGCTCGGTGCTTTCGGACAGCCCGAGCACGGCCTGCAGCTCCGGCTTCGAGCCGCACTCGAGCCCCACGCCGTGCGTCTTGCCGAACTGCACGATCTCCTCGACCACGTGCCGCTGCTGGTTCACCTTGATCGGGTACACGGTGGTGTAGCCACCGGTGTACTCGAACTCGCGCATGGCGGCGTCGAAGCGCTCGCTGAGCGTTTCGATACGCGAGCGCAGGATGTCGGAGAAGCGGAGCAGAATGGGCAACTGGATGCCCTGTCCCTCGAGATCGGCGGCGAGATCGCGCAGATCGAGCGTGAGATGCGGCCGTTCCGGATCGGGACGCACGATCACGTGTCCGCGATCGTTCACGTCGAAATATCCGGCGCCCCACCCTTCTACGTTGTAGAGGGCACGGGCGGCCTCAATGGACCACGGCTCGGCAGGCGCCGGCTCGGAGATGGGCTGGATTCGAGTAGCCATAGGGGCGGAAAGCTAGACGGTTCGTGCCGATGGAGGGAGCCATCGGCACGAACCGCCCGGATTGTGACAAGAAATGTGACCGGTCAGGGAGACCGGTTGGACGCGTCCACCGGGGTCAGTTGTCGCCGTCGAGGAGGCCACCCAGACCACCGAGCACCGAGCCCTCCCCCACGCGGCGGCCGCCGGCCGACGGCGCCGAGGCGATGATCCGATCCGCCAGACGCGAGAACGGCAGCGTCTGGAGGATCACGCGCCCCGGACCGGTCATCTGCACGAAGAACAACCCTTCGCCACCGAACAGTGCCGTCTTGATCCCCGGCACCGTCTGGATGTCGTAGTCGACCGTGGGCTGGAACGCCACCAGACAGCCGGTGTCCACGCGCAGCTTCTCGCCGGGCGCGAGGTCGATGGCGTGCAGCGTCCCCGAGGCGTGCAGGAAGGCGAGGCCGTCGCCCTGCAGCTTCTGGAGAATGAAGCCTTCACCGCCGAAAAAGCCCGCGCCGATCTTGCGGGTGAACGCCACGGAGATGTCGATGCCGCGCGCTGCGCAAAGGAAGGCGTCCTTCTGCGCCATCACGGTGCCGCCCCAGTCGCGGAGATTGAGCGGGACGATGCGTCCCGGATACGGGGCCGCAAAGGCCACATCGGCGCGGCGCGCCCCGCTGTTGCCGAAGAGCGTGACGAAGAACGAGTCCCCAGAGAGCACGCGCTTGCCCGCGCCGATGAGCTTGTCGAAGAGTGACCCCGACTTGGCATTGGGATCGAGCGTGGTGGCCATGGTGATGCCTTCACGCATGAACATCATGGCGCCGGCCTCGGCGAATACCGCTTCGCCCGGGTCGAGCGTCACGATGACCGCCTGCAGGTCGTCGCCGATGATCTGGTAATCGATTTCGTCAGCCGCCATTTACTTGCCTCCGGAAGCGCGCGCCGGCGTGGCGCCGGTCGCATTCGAGTTGGACATCTTCACCTGGTCGCGACCCTTCTCGAGGAACGGGATGCCGCGCACCATCCACGACGGCGGCTCCGCCCCCAGAAGTTTCACCGCGAAGAACTCCTGCATCTTGCGGTCGATGTCCTTCTGGTTGGCGCGCTTGGTCGGGTTGTGCTCGTCACCGTTGTACACGACCATGTACGCCTCCTTTTGCAGACGCCGCATGGCCACGTAGAACTCGATCCCCTGATACCAAGGTACTGCCCCGTCGTTGTCGTTCGCCATG
>CAZNZG010000264.1:0-4891 GCA_964577455.1 uncultured Gemmatimonas sp.
GCCCGAACATCTCGCTCTCCACGAGGTCGCGCGGAATGGCGGCGCAGTTCACGCGCACGAACGGCTTGTCGCGGCGGGGACTGGCCTCGTGCAGCGCCGCGGCCACGAGCTCCTTGCCGGTACCCGACTCGCCGGTAATGAGCACGCGCGCTTCGCTGGGCCCCACGCGCGCGATGAGTGCGCGCACGTCACGCATGACGGGCGAGTCGCCCACCATTTCGCCGGAGATGCCGAGGTCTTCGCGCAGCGCCGCGGCGGTGCGCCGCGCCTGGCGCAGCTCGAAGGCCGACGCGAGCGCCAGCAGGACGCCTTCGGGGGTGAGCGGCTTTTCGAGGAAGGTGAATGCACCGAGCTTGGTGGCACGCACGGCATCGGTGAGTGCGGCACGGCCACTCATCATCACCACCGGGACGTCGGGGCGGCGTTCGCGGAGCTTTTCGAGCAGCCCCAGTCCATCCAGCTCACCGGGCATCATGAGGTCCACGAGCGCCACGTCGGGTTCGACCGTTTCTGCGAGCGCGAGGCCGGTCGTGCCGTCGGCGGCATCGCGCACGTCGTAGCCTTCGGCGCTGAGCAGCGCGCCGACCATGCGACGGATGTTGGGTTCGTCGTCGACGATGAGGACGCTCGGCATGCGTGGGCCCTAGTGCCGCGCGTCGAGCGGCACGCGTTCCTTCTCCGCGCGCTCGGCGAGCAGCTTGTTGGTGAACCGCTGCCCCTCCGACAGACGCTCCATTTCCACCGCAACCGTGTCGAGATTGCGTTCGAGTGTCTCGAAACGGTCGCGCATGCGCGCTTCGAGCGCGGCGGCCTCATTGGTGACCACGTTCTTGCGGTTGAGCCAGCGCACCACGGCGCGGGAGAGCGGCCACCAGATCAGGAGAATCGAGAGCGTGGCCGGGACAGCCCACGCGATCTGCGCTGCTTCGCGCGGGATCGCCTCACGCAACGGGATCGCCTGGGTGTTGCCTTCCTGGGTGAGGAAGATCGTACCATCCTTGAACGACATGCTCACCGGCTGTCCATCGTCCGTGGAGAACACGACGGGGCCTCCGCCGGATGCCGGCGGTGGCGCGTCGTTCACCGACGCACTCACCTCTGTATTCGCCGCATTGGTCGCCTGCTCGGCTGCGCGAATGGCTTCCTCGATCGCCTGGTCCGCCTTGGCCTGCGCGCGTGCCGCCTTCTGGGCTGCCTGCTCGACAGACTGCGCCGCGACCGGCTCACTGGCCCGCTGCAGCACGACTTCCACGCGAAGTCGGATCATCGTGTCCGCTCCTGCTCCGCCGGCGCGCGCTCGGCCAGTAGTTTCGAGGTGAATCGCTGTCCTTCGCTGATGCGCTCCACTTCCACGGCGACCGTTTCGATGGCCTGTTCGATGGCGGCGAGGCGCTGGGCGATCTGGATGTTCTGCTGTACCTCATGTCGCTGCTCGAAACGCCGCGCCCACGCCTTCACCAGCGGGGTTCCGAGGGTCGTGATCGTCACGGCTGCCATGATGATCCCCATCATGTCCACCAACCCGTCCGGGAGGGCTTTGCGGCGCGGCGCGGGCGGTGCCGGCGGCGGCACCAGCGTTGCCGGTGTGCCCTGTACGGAGGGCTGTACGGTCGACGTGATCACGTCGCCGGCATTCGAGAGCTCGATACGCTGCTCGGTGCCGTCGCTCTTCCGGATCAGGACCGACTTGCCCCCATCGTTGCGCGGCTGGATCTGCATGGTCGCTTCTTCCTGCTGCATCGCCTCTCCCGTCATGCCGTCACCGGCAGTCGTAACGTCATCGTGGTGCCGCGTCCGACGTCGCTCTCCACCTCGATCGTGCCCCGATGCGCCTGCAGCGTCTGCAGGGCGATGGCCAGACCCAGCCCGGTCCCGCCCGGCTTGGTGGTCACGTAGGGGTCGAAGATGTGTTCGAGCGCGCCGGGTGCGATGCCACACCCGCTATCCCGTACGGCAATGACCACCTGATTGGTGTCAGCATCGGGCGGGGAATTTTCCGGAGCCCCCACGGTGACCGCAATCGTCCCGCCTGCCGGGGTGGCATCGACGGCGTTGAGGAGCACGTTGGTGACCGCCCGCACGAGCGGTTCGTGGTAGCCGGTCACCAGCGGCAGCCCTGGCTGGCAGCGGAGCTCGAGGGTCAGTCGCTCGGGGACGGTATGGCGGGCCACCCGGGTCACGAGCTCCGCGACATCGATGGCCGCGGCCGGACCGTCGGGCAGGCGGCCGAACTGGGCGAAGCTCTTCGCCATCGTTTCGAGCCGGGCCGCTTCCTCGGCGAGCACCTCCACGGTGTCGCGGAGCTCTTCGGGGGCGGTGCGGCGCAGCCGGTCGACCGCGAAGCGGATGGGGGTGAGCGGGTTCTTGAGCTCGTGGGCGAAGCGGCGGGCCGACTCGCGGAAGGCTTCGGCGCGTTCGGCTTCGAGGGCCTGCCGGCGTCCGCTTTCGAGCTCGGCGGCCATGGTGCGCATGCCGGTGCGCAACACCTCGAACTCGGGGGCGCCGCGCCGCTGCGCGCGGGCCGGAATGGGACGGCCCATGCGGATGAGCCCCGTCCACCCCACCAGTTCATCAAGCGGGCGGCTCAGCTGACGACTGAGGTGGCCGGCCACCCGGGACGCGCCGAGCGCCACGAGGACCACCACGAGCACCGCGCCCACGAGGACCAGGCGCATGGAACGGCCGGTGACGAAATCGAAGCGCTGGGCCAGCTGCACCGACTCGCGGAGCTCTTCCTGATGCCGCGACAGGGCGGCCGTTTGCTCCGCCGTGAGCGGGGCGGTCCCCACGATGCGCACGGTCTGCTCTCCGCTCTCGGCGATCCGCTCCCATGCCGACCGGGCGGAAAAGAGCGACAACGTGCGGGCGGCGAGGCCCGTCCAGAGGAGGGTCACGGTGACCGTGGGAATCACGGCGAAGAGCAGGAGCATGGCAAACAGGCGCGTGCGAAATGGCGCGCGCGATCCGTTCTTCCCCACTGTCAGCTTCCGCATCTCGTTCATAGTCGGTAATTTACGTGGCTGTACACAATCCCGGGCCCCGTTTTCACGGAGTGAGATGGCTTTGCCGGTGGCAGCCTCGTGGTCCCTCGCTCCGCTGGTCGAACACCGCGCACACGATCATCCCGATCGGGTGCTCGCGACCAACGGCGAGAAAACATGGACGTTCAAGCAGGTGGATGCCGATGCATCCTCCCTGGCTGCTGCCTTCTCTGAACTGGGATTGGGTACCGGCGATCGTATCGCCGTGAATCTCCCGAACGGCGTGGAGTGGATCATCGCCACGCTGGCCGCCGCCAAGCTTGGCGCCGTGCTGGTGCCGGTGAGCCCGCAGTTGAGTGTGCATGATCTGCGCTATCAACTGCGTCACGCGGAAGTGAGTGCCGTGGTCACCATCGAGCGATGGAACGGCGTGGACTTCCTGCAGCGGTTCGAGGAGTTGCTGGGGGACCTGCCCGACCTGCAGTACGTGGTCACGGTGGGAGAGGAGGACCTCTGGTACGACGACCGGATCTTCCAGTTCGAAGACCTGGTGTCGAGCGGAGCCACCAAAGTGGCCCCGCGCCCCGATGTCTCCGACGACACGTGCGATCTGGCGGTCGTCTACACCTCGGGAACGATGGGCAAGCCGAAAGGGGTGCAGCTGTCGCACCGGGCCCTCGTCGAGAACGCCGTCCGCACCTCGCAGCTCCTCGAATTGTCTCCCGAGGACCGAGTGCTGACGGCGATTCCGTTTTCGGCCGTCTTTGGCCTCAGCGCGATGCTGGGAGCCATGGCCACGGGGGCCACGCTCGTGCTGCAGCCCACCTTCGAAGCGGCGGGCGCTCTGGCGCTGATCGCCGAGGCGAAGGTCACGGTGCTGCACGGTGTGCCCACGCAGTACCACCTCCTTATGCGTGAGGAGTCGTTCAACCCGTCACGCCTGTCCTCGCTGCGCACCGGATTGCTGTCCGGCAGTGCGGTGAGCGAGGCGCTCGTGCGCAAGGTGCGTCGCTGGTGCGACGTGCTGGTGGCGTACGGGCTCACCGAGACCGGCGCCGCGGTGACCATGACCCGCTTCACCGATGGAGACGCGACCCGCCGTGAGACGGTTGGCGCCGCGCTGCCCGGGGTGGAGGTGATGGCCATGGACATCATGACGGGCCAGCTGCACGGACCCGAGGCGGTCGGCGAGATCGCCGTCCGCGGGTCCAACCTCATGCGGGGCTATCTCCGCATGCCGGCCGAGACTGCCAAGGTCCACTCGCCGGACGGCTTCTTTCTCACCGGTGATCTCGGGATCATCGACGAGGACGGCACCGTGAGGATTCTCGGACGTCGCCAGGAAACGATCACGCGCGGGGGCACCCAGCTCTATCCGCGCGAACTCGAAGATCGCCTGCGCGCACATCCGGCCGTGGACGATGTCTGCGTGATCGGCGTGCCCCACGATGTGATGGGGGAACTGGTCTGCGCGTGCATCGTGGCAGTGGAAGGGGCCGTCATCACGGGCGACGAAATCAAGCGTTTCGCCCGCGACATGATGTCGGCCGACAAGGTCCCCGACCTCGTCCGCTTCCTCGACACGTTCCCGATGTCCGGGAGCGGCAAGGTGCGTCGGCGAGAACTCGCGCGTGCGATCGCGCTGAGTGCGAACTCCATGGGCGCCATGGCGCCCCACGCGAACGCGCTCGATCACCCAGTTTCGTATCCAGGCTAGTTCAGCATGAGTCGTTATCCATCCCGGTCGGGCAATGCCCCGACCCGTTCCATCGCGCCGTTCCATCGCGGGCCGGCCTCCGTGGCGCCGATCGCGCCGGTGGCCCAGCCCAATGTGGCGCCGCCCGCGCACGCGCCGAACGCGGCGCTGCTCATCGACTTCGACAACGTCACGATGGGCATCCGCTCCGACC
>CAZNZG010000265.1:0-3106 GCA_964577455.1 uncultured Gemmatimonas sp.
TTATGATATTGATTTATCAGCATTTTTCAAGACACTGAGTGGAATAGCGCCGGCGGCTTGAACTGCGCCCACGAACTGGTCAGGTTTATGGGCTCTGTGTTGGATCGCCGCCTCGTCGGTGCCCGGCACGGGATCTCGCCGCCGCGTCACTCGTTCGAGCCGACGCACTCAGGCGACCCGAGCGGTGCCCCATGCGCCGCCCCGGGATACCCCATTCAAGAACGCGCACACCGCCGGCAATGGTGGCGCATGCTGGAGCTACGAAGATGGCTAAGGAAGGCATTCATCCGCCGTACCACCCGGTGGTCTTCAAGGACGCGTCGACCGGCGCGCTGGTGCTCACGCGTTCCACGATGACGAGCGAGCAGAAGATCAAGCTGGACGACGGCAACGAGTACCCGCTGGTCCTGCTCGAAATCACGAGCGACTCGCACCCGTTCTACACGGGCACGCAGCGCCTCATCGACACGCAGGGTCGCGTCGACAAGTTCAAGAAGCGCTACGGCCGTTAAGGCGGCAGCGCCGGAGAGGCCGCCACCGCGGCAACTCACCACTCAAAACCCGAACGCACGATCCGGAGCTGTTCAGCTCTGGGGCCGGCGTTCGGGTTTCGAGTTTCGGGTCGGTCGCGCTACTCCCCGGGCGGCTCCGCTCCGGTAAGAAGGGCCGTCACCAGCAGCACGCCGAGCGCGACGCCCAGCTCCAGCTGCACACGGCGCGCCTCCGGGACGTCGCCGCGCCCGATGCGCGCGCGCTGCCGGGCGCCGATCGCCAGCACCGCCAGCACCAGCAGGGTCTTGAGCAGCAGCAACTGGCCGTATCCGCTTGCCACGGCCACTGCCGGGGAGGCATGGCGCAGTACGCGCGCGGCGCCGATCCCCCCGGTGAGCAGCGACAGTGGCGCCGCCACGGTGGCCACGCGACTGAACTGGCGCCACGCCACGGTGCCCAAGGCAAAGTCGCGAACGCGCGCAACGCTCCACGTGAGCAGCAGCCCGCCGATCCATGCGCCGGTCGTGAGCACATGCGTCGCGTCGAGCACACGCGCACCCACAGGCCACTGCTCGTCGGCCGCGGCATGACCGAGGCCGCTCATGGCGAAGGCCACGGCAAGCGCGCCGAAGACGAGCATCAGTGATGTGGAGCCTCCGACAGGGAGGACCAGCGCAATCGACGCCAGGACACAGGCCGTCATGAGCTGCGACCAACCCTGCCCCCATCCGGTCTCCCCGAGGAGGGTGGGCAGGTCCGCGCGCGTCATCTCGAGGGCCGTCAGTTGCACCTGCACCATGATCAGCGGTGCCAGCACCAGCAGGAGGGCTCCACCTCGCGCCAGCCACTGCGGCAACGCCGCGCTGTGCACCGACCGCTCACCGGCACGCCAGTCGCTTCCAGTGAGTGTGAGCAGCCCGCGCCCGATCGCGATCAGCACGCCCACGTACAGCAGCAGCCGCGCGACCGATGCCATTACTTGACCTTGACCTCGAAGCCGAACGTACCGTTCACCACGTGTCCATCCTTCGACATCGTCTTCCACGTGACCAGGTAGCGGCCGGCAGCCAGTGGTTGCGGCACCTTGGCTTCGATCGGGGCGTCGGCAGCGGCGGCACGCGTGGGCTTGTCCACCGTCACCGCCGCACCGCTCGCGGTTGCGAGGCTGATGCGGGTGGCCGGCAGATCCGCCTTTTCGGTCAACCACAGTCGGATCGCGTCGGGCGACGTGGTCAGCACCGTGTCCTTCGCCGGGAATGACCGCTTGAGCTTGAGGTGCGGCAGAGGGGCCGCCGACAGCGCAGGCGCCAAGAAGGGTGCGGCGGCAACGGTGACGGCGATGGCCACGGCGGCCGTGCTTGGGCGAAAGCGGCGTGTCATGAGCAGATCACGTGGACGAAACGTCGGAGTGGCAGGGGCGAACGGGTCTCACTCTCAGACCCAAGCTAACGGAAGCAGTTCCGGAGATGAGGGCCGCCGGCTCGTGCGCAACTAGGCGATCAGTTGCGCAATCTGATCATTCAGCTGCGCCACTGGCATCTCCACCCCGATGAAGAGCGCCGTGGGCAACGCATCGGCATGCGGCCACGACCGGTCGAGGCTCACCCCCTGCTTCCCCGGCACGCGGTGCCACACGTACATGGGTCCGGGTTCATCGGCGAAGCGCACGAGCCCCTTGGCACGTACCACGGCCTCGGGCAACGCGTCCACGAAGCGTTCGAATGCCGCCCGATCCACCACGGCCGGCAACGGCAGCGATGCACTGCCGAACGGGTGCCGGTGCTCGCGTCGTTCACCGGAGCGGCTGGCCCACGTCGCGCCGGACCGGCCGTCACGCGCAGTATCGTGGCGCACCGCCGCCGCGAGGTCGTGCAGGTACACTGCATACTGCTCGATCGTCACGTGTACCGCACGCGGGTTCACGTCGCGCAGCGCCGACTCCACCGCGCGCAGGCGGGCCGCATCGAGCTTGTGTGTCCAGTTGAGGTGCAGCTGCGTGGCGGTGCTCACTTGCGCGCGTTCGAGGCCGTTGTGCCACCAGCGCTTCTGCCACCGCGCCGCGTCCACCACCGTGAGCTGCAGCGGCAGCGTGAAGTGCGCGAGCCGTGGATCGGTGGTGAGATGCCCCAGCAACTCGTCGGTTTCGGTGGCGCCGTTGGCTTCGATCAGCATCACGCTGCCGGGATCGGGCGGCACTTCGTACAACGTCTGCAGCAGTTCGCGCAGCGATCCGCAGCACACGCACTCCCCATTGAGCGGTGTCACGAGCGCATCGAGCGCGCCCAGCCGTGCCGCGTCGATGCGGGCGTTCTGGAAGTCGTTGAGAATGATGCGCACGCGGGTTCCGCGCGCGGTGAGCTGCGGAATGAGCTCGGTCAGCAGGCGGGTCTTTCCGCTGCCGAGGAACCCCGCCATGAGCACGAGCGGGATCATGACGTGGATGACGACAACTGCAGCTCCGACAGGAAGCCGCGAATCCCGCGGCGCAGGACCGACGCGGCGTAGAGGAGCGCCACGATGGCCACACTGCCGATCTGCCACCAGCGGCCCTGCGCTTCAGCCACCAGCGCCGGCTGCGTGTCCGGCAACGTGGGCCAGAGCAGATTCACGGCGA
>CAZNZG010000265.1:3206-4757 GCA_964577455.1 uncultured Gemmatimonas sp.
CGCTTGCCGTGCATGCGGGTGAGGATGCCGATGGTCGCCACATTGGTGGCGGGGCCGGTGAGCAGCAGTGCCAGTCCGGCCCCCGGTGACACCCCGGCCGCCACCAGCACCGCCACGAGCGGCGTGGAAGCCGACGCACAGATGTAGAGCGGCAGCCCCACGAGGGCGAACACAAGTACATCCACACCGGTCGGCAACGCCGTGATCCACGATCCGCTCAGCACTGGCGAGGCGATGGCCGCCACGATCACGCCCACGAGAATCCACGGCGCGGTGTGATCGACCATTTCGCCGAGCCCGGACCGTGCCGCCTGCTGCAACCGTTCCTGCGCGGTGCGTGACGGCGCCGGAGTATCACCGAGCAGTGGCAAGGCACGACGCGTCCGCTTGACCAGCCCCCCCATCACGAACGCCACGCCCAGGGCGGCGATGGCCGCGGCAAGCACGCGTACGGCGGCGAACTCGGTGCCCAGCAGCGGTACCGACAGCAGGATCGCATCGATGCCCAGCTCCGGCGTGGCGATGAGAAATGCCACCGCCGCCGTCGTGGATGCGCCCTGTTGAATCAGCTGCTGATAGAGCGGTACCACGCCGCAGGAACAGATCGGAAGCGGCAGCCCCACCACGACGCCGGCAAGTCCCTGACGCAATCGGGATCCGCGACTCATCCACGCCAGGGAGCCGGCAGGAAGCCACGCGTACGCCACCCCGGCCGTGATGTACGCCAACAGCACCGCCGGGGCGCTGTCGAGGCACAACGACCAGAACGTATCCCAGGTGGCCTGCAAGGGCAGTACGCCGGCAGCATCGCGTCGGCTGATGTGCAACACCATCAGCAGGGCCGCCCCGAAAAGCGCGCCCACGCCGTTGGTCCGCAGCTGCAACGACTCGCCCCCCGTGGTCGGGGGCGCGTGGGTATGTTCGTGCGCGTGCGCGTGCGCGTGCTCGTGCGCGTGGGCATGCGTATGCGTGTGCGTATGCGTATGCGCGTCAATGTGCGGATGACCGGGCTCATGCTCGTGCGCCGGGTCATGGTCGTGCGCCGGGTGCGCAATCACGTGCAGCAGCGATCCGCCCACAAGCGCCTCGAACAACGCGGCCGCGCGCGAGGGCAAGGCGGCGAAAACCGCGGGTTCGCTGACGTAGCCCACCACCGTCGTCAGCGCCATCAGCGCCAGAACGCCCCACGGCACCAGGCGGTGGCGATCGCTGAGCACCCACCACACCATCAGGCTCACGGGCAGCTGATGCAACACCACGCCCACGCCAAGGAGACTACCGTCCGTCACCGACGCCTGCGCGAGGGCGCTGCCGTCGAGGAGCGAATGCGCGGCGACCCCCAGCATCGCCAGCACCATGACGACGAAGTGCGTCTGGCGCACCCCGTAGCGGAGCAACCGCTCGGCCATGGACGGGAGCATGAAGCCGGCGAGCATGAAGCCCAAGGCCAGCAGATCGGCGCGCTCGAGCGCGTGTGGCACCACGTCCAGCAGCACGAGCCCGCCGATGCTCACCAGCACGAACCCGTCGATGACCGTGAGCATCGCCGGG
>CAZNZG010000266.1:0-4750 GCA_964577455.1 uncultured Gemmatimonas sp.
CGCTTCCGCCGCTAACGCTTCCGCCGCTAACGCTTCCGCCGCTAACGCTTCCGCACCCAGCGGAAGCCGGCACCCAGCGTCGTGAGCCCCAACGCTTCACCACGTTGGTTGCCGAGGAATGTGCGTGTGAGGAAGAGCGTGGGCGTGGGCCCGCGCAGTCGCGGCGCAGAAAAGTCCACGCGCAGCGTGGTGCCGATGCGTGCGCCCGTGTCCTCCACGTCGTACAGCGTTGCCCCGGCCATCACGCGGAGCATCGTTTCGCGGATGTCGAAGGCACCGCCGGTGAGCAGCCCCACGCGCTCTTCGAAACGCCGACTCTGACAGCCACTCTCGCCGGGCAATACGAGGCAGGCGTCGCCGTTGCCAAGCGACAGCGGCGTGCCCCGCACGCCCACGATCCAGGCGCTCTTGCGGAACTTGACCAGCGGCGCCGTTACGTGCGCCGAGATGGCGAAGGTGGGCGCTTCGGCATACCCACTCGTGGTGCTGACGGACCCGCCTTCGACCTCAGCGGTGAGCAGACCGGTGTAGGTGTAGAAGCCCATCCCCACGCCGGGGCGTCGCTGCGCATCGAGCGCGGCAGGGAGCATCGCCAGCAAAGCGATCGATGCCGCGACTCGTCCACACTTCGCGACCAGAGGTTCAGGTATGTGCACCCGGGCAACATACCTCGCGGTGCTTTCGCGGAACACTCCAGCCTGCCGCGGCACCGGCGTCTCCGCCGGTGCCGCCCCGGCTCAGAAGACGGGGACCGCCCGGGAATCGTGGATCGTCGAGGCGGCCGCCTCGAGGCCCGCGGCATCCAGCGCCTCCAACGGCAGCGCCAGCAACGCATCCACGCGCTCGCTCAGCGCATCGTAGGTCAGGGCAAATGCGCGACGCGCTTCCTCAGCGGTCGGCGCATCCGCAGGATCGGGGAGCCCCCAGTGCACCTGGGCCTTGGCCCCCGGAAAGAACGGGCACACCTCCCGCGCGTTGCCGCAGACGGTAATGACCAAGTCGAAGGGGTGACCCGCCACATCGTCGATGGACTTGGGTATGCCGCCGTCCCATTCGATGCCGCGATTGGCGAGTGTTTCCACCGCATACGGATTGACGCGCGGCGCCGGGCGCGACCCGGCGCTCTCTGCCTCCACCACGCCTGCGGCGCGCGCCGCGCCACGCGTGGCGATCAGCGCCTCACCGATCTGGCTGCGCGCGGAGTTGCCGGTGCACAGCACCAGCACGCGAAACGGGGCGCGGCTCATGGCTTCGTGGCCCGCACGAACGCCGCCATGAACTTGCCATCGATCGCCGTGATGTGTTCGTCCACGTTCACCCCCGATTCCTGCAGGAACACGCGGGCATCCTCGCTCTTGTAGATGCGCGTGGGCTCGATGTCGATCTCCGTAAATCCGTTCTCGGCCAGCAGCGTGCGGAACTCCTGCTCCTCGAGCGCACCGGCCACACATCCCACCCAGAGCTCCATCGAGCGGCGCACGTCGGCCGGCACCTCACCACGCACCACCACATCGCTTACCGCGAACCGACCACCGGGCTTGAGCACGCGGAACGCCTCGGCCAGCACCTTGCGCTTGTCGCCGGAGAGATTGATCACGCAGTTCGAGATGATCACGTCGACCGTGTTGGACGGCAGCGGAATCTCCTCGATCCGGCCACGCAGAAACTCCACGTTGGTCACCCCGGCCTCCTCTGCATTGCGCTTCGCAAGCGCCAGCATGTCGTCGGTCATGTCGAGCCCGTACGCCTTGCCCGTGGGCCCCACGCGGCGGGCCGACAGCAACACGTCGATGCCGCCACCAGAGCCGAGGTCGAGCACCACTTCGCCTTCCTTCAGCTCGGCGAGCGCGGTGGGATTGCCGCAACCGAGCGACGCCAGCACGGCCGCATTGGGGAGTTCGTCGGTCTCGCCATTCACGTAGAGATTCGACGTGATGGGATCGACGGTCCCGTTGAACGCGGCGCCGCCACAGCAGGAGTTGACGGGGCCGCAGCAGCCGGCGGCGGCGGGCTCGGCCTCGTCGAGCACGCGGCGTGCGGCCTCGCCGTACTTCTCTCGAACGATGGAGGAAACGTCGGGGGTGGTGACGGACATGATGACTCCTGGAATCGGATGCGGCGGTATGTACAGCAAGAAATCTTGATGAATGCGCGCTGAAGCAGGGCGCCACCTGGCGCCCGGATCGTGCGTCGTCCTCAGCCGCAGCAGCGGCCGAAGACCTTGAGCGAACGCCTGGCGGCCGAGCCGTCTGTGCCAAGGAAGCGCACGAGATCGTGCACCTCCTCGAGCGCCTCGGCGTTGAGACGGTAGTACGACCAGCGTCCTTCCTTGCGATCGCTCACGAGGCCCGCCTCACGAAGCACCTTGAGGTGAAAGGACAGGCGCGACTGCGCCGCATCGAGCGCGCCCTGCAGGTCGCACACGCACCGTTCCCCGTCGCGCAGCATGTCGAGCACCGCCAGGCGCGTCTCGTCGGAGAGCGCATGGAAGAGCCGGGCGGAGCGGGCGAGATCGAGCACTTCGGCGACTGGCATCTGTTGAATATATCAACTTTTCTTGCTGTATCAAGATCCCGCGCCCCGATCTCGACCGTCGAGCCGTCCCACGGCGAAAGCGCCGATATCACCGCCCGCTGGGCGCCCTCACCCGCCGTCGCGCTGCGGGGCATCTTTCCCCGCGATGATTCAGTTCGGCACCCTCAGCTTCCTGCTCACGCTCGGCGCGCTCAACAGCCTCGCCGAGTACCTGCTGCGTCATCTCCTCCGGGCGCCGCTGACCCTTCCGACGTTGTGGCTCGCCGTGGCCTACGACACCGTGCCGGCCACGCTGCGTCCGCTACTGAGCACGTGAGACAAGGCCTTCTACGATCGTCGGGGGCACGTCACGCCTCGCGGCGACGGGCTATTCGCGCTGAACCAGACGGGTGCCTGGCCGGCGCGCATCCCGGTGGCAGCGGATGCGTTCACCGGTTGCGTGATTGTCCTGACCGGCTACGTGAACAGTTCGGCATCCCACCTGCTGCTGCGCCTGCTGCTGCGCCTGCTGCTACGCCTGCTGGCGCGCCAGCCCGGCGTGACGCTCATCGGCGACCCGACCGGCGGCAGCCTGCGCGCGCACACCGGGAGCAACCTCTTCTTCGCCACGTTCCCGGGCACGAGCTTCGAAGTGGACCTGCCGCTCATCGCGTACGAGTGGGAGATCGAGCGGCGCATAGCCGATGGCGGCGCCGTTGGTCAGTCGCTCTACAGCAGAGGTCGCCTGGACGGTGCCCCCTTCGCTGAAGCAGACGTGCAGGTCGAGCAGTGTCGATTACCAGTGGGCACGTGTGGTGACCGGCACCTCGGTATTCTCGCGCGAGCCTTTTTCCGATTGACGTATTGACCGAGGTGTTCGTGGCACGTACCGTTGCCGTGACTTTTTCGCGCAGTTCATTGCTGATTCCTTTTGCCTCCTTTGACAGCTTGCCATGCTGATTGTGTCTGCGAGTGCGCGTCTCGCTTCTGGCCGGAGTCATGCGGTTCACCCCACGCGTTCGGTTCGGCGACCGAATTGAGCTCTGACACGTTGACGCTCTGACACGCTGACGCTCTGACGCGGCGCCCCCGCGAAAACCCGCGACGAACAGCAGTCGCTGAGCGCCGGCACCCGACCGGTGTGAAACACGACCACGAAGTGCTATCGCTCACGTTCTCCAATGGGAACGAAGCGACTCTTTCTCCATTTCCCTTCCGATAATGTCCGGACTTCTGCGCCGCTTCACTGTTGTGTGCCTCTCGCTGCCTGTATTCAGCGCTTGTCGAGATTCTGCCACCAATGCCTCCACGACCGAGCCGGTACATCCGCGCGCTGTGGTCACATCGGCGACATCGGTCAGCTACCTGTCGCGCACCTTTACCCGCGGCCGTGGTGTTCCTGAGGTCGAGCGTGCCGTCATCGACGTGCCAGCGTCCACGCGTGAGCTCACATTCACCATCACCAATGGTTCCGCGACCGGCGATTTTCGTGTATCGGCAGCTACGGTTCGATTGAACGGCGAAGTCGTGCAGGTGCCGGCGGATTTCTCGCAGCAATTCGCCGGTACGACGCTGGTGCTGCCAATCGGTGCGCAGCGCCCGGTGGTTCTCGAAGTGCTGGTCCAGGGTGCTCCTGAGTCGTTCCTGCATATCGCACTCCTCGCCGGTGTGCCGCTCTCACCCGCAGGCGGAACGCTGGCGTTGGCCGGCGGTGCGGTATCGGTGGAGGCACCGGCCGGCGCGGTGACCGGTACGACCCAGATCACGGCCGAGCCCATCGCGCCAGAACCCGCGGCGGGGGTGTTGAACGTGTACGACTTCGGTCCCGACGGCTCTGAGTTTGCCAGACCGTTGACGATCACGCTGCCGTACGACCTCACGACACTGCCCCCGGGCGCCGAGCCCGCACTGTACTGGCGCCGGGATGCGAACAGCGTGTGGGAGCCGCTCCGCAATCCCCGCTTCGACGAGGCCGCGGGCACGGCGACGGGCGAGATCGATCACTTCACACAGGTCGGTGTGCTGGTGAGCCGAATCCGCGTGTGCCCGAACTCGCCGCAGGCCATGCCCACCATCGAGGGTGCGTACCCGCTCGTCGCCCGGAGCGGGCGGATTCAACTGTGTGCCGGCGACCACCCAGCGCCCTCCGTGATTATCGAAAAGGGGCTGACCATCGAAGGCGTCGGCGCGAACCCGTCCACGATCGTCACCACGTTGTCGGATGGCATCGCCCTGA
>CAZNZG010000267.1:0-4749 GCA_964577455.1 uncultured Gemmatimonas sp.
CCACGCGTTGGTGCCCCCTCATTTCTTCCCCCTGGCCGCCTTCTTCCTGCTCCCTGCCTTTTAACCCAAAAGGGCGCGCCGATAGGCGCGCCCACTTCCTCCCATCGCGAAAGCCGGCTGTATCCGGTATCGTCAGGGATCCTCCCGGAACCGTCGTTGTCCCGGTGGGTACGTTGCCGTGACCGAATCCCTGAAGGCTTCCCGCTTCGCTCCGATGGACTGCAAGCACTTCCGCAAACATCACCTGGCGTATCTCGACGATACGCTTCCCGGTGATCTGATGGCCCAGGCGCAACGGCACATTCTTCTCTGTGACGGTTGCGCCGCCCATGACACGCTGGTTCGGCGCTCGCTCATGGTCGCGCGGAGCATGCCCACCATCGAGCCCAGTGCGGAGTTCCAGTCCCGGCTGCGGGCCCGTCTGGCGGTCTGCCGTGACGAGTGCGCCAGCGAGCGGGCCTCGCTCGACGTTTCGGGGCGCGGAGAGTCGGTGGGCTGGGTGCTTCGTGCTTCCACCGTGAATGCGGCCGCGCTCGCGGCGCGCTCGCGCCCGGCGCGCACGGTCATGGTGGTGGCAGCCACGGCGATGCTCGGCGCCATGGCCTGGCAATCGTTCAGCGAAGACACGGTCCCCAAGGTGGCGATGCAGCCGGTGATCGCCTCGCGCCCGGCGCCGCTGTCGACCACCCCGTACATCACGCCGGCGCTGGTGCAGGCGATGTCCACGGGCAACCCGGTGTGGCCCGCCGCCATGATGATGGAAGAAGCACCGGTGGGGTTCGTGAACGCCGAGTACTCCTTCGCGGACATGCGATAGGCCTCGAGGGTAATGCGAGCGGCCGGAGTCGTTATTTTCCGGCATGCCTCCGAAGCCTGCCGCCGCACCCGCCAAGGAAGCCTCTCCGCTCCGCGTGGTGCAGGCCGCCGTCCAGGCACGGCAATTCGCCCCCGTGTACTACCTGCACGGTGACGACGACTACCTGAAGGACAGCGCGGTCCGCGATCTGCTCGCGGCAGCCATCGATCCGAGCACGCGCGATTTCAATCTCGAAACGCGCCGCGCCAACGATCTCGATGCGGAGGCGCTCGCGAGCCTGCTGACCACTCCGCCCATGCTCGCCGAACGTCGTGCCGTGGTCTTGCGCGATGTCACCGCCCTGAAGAAGGCCGCGCGCGCGCAGCTCGATCGCTATCTGAAGAACCCCGCGTCGGACACCCTCGTGCTGCTGGTGAGTCCCGCCGGCACGAAGGCCGATACTGCGCTCGCACAGGCGAGCGTGTCGCTGGATTTTGCGCCGCTCACGCCGGAGCGCGTGCGCAAATGGATCACGCACCACGCCACGACCGTGCTGCAGGTGGACATCGCCGATGATGCCGCGCAGCTGCTGCAGCAGGCGGTGGGCAATGATCTGCACCTGCTGGCGGCCGAGATCGACAAGTGCGCGAGCTACGTCCTGGGGGCGCACGATGCCGCCGAGGCGAACGAAGCTCGCGCAACGATCGACGTGGACGCCGTCTCGGCCGTGGTGGGAGTGCGTCGCGGCGAAACGGTGACGGACCTGCTCGATGCCGTGGCGCGTCACGATGCCAGGACCGCGGTGGCGCTCGTGGGGCATGTACTGGGCCAGCCCAAGGTGACGGCGGTGCAGGTGGTGATGATGCTCAGCACGCAGGCGTTCGCGCTCTCGTTCGGCCGCGCGCGCCGCGATGCCGGGATTCCCACGAACCGGCTGCCCCAGGAATTCTTCGCCTTCCTCAAGGAGACCGGTGGCTACCCGGGGCGCCCGTGGGGTGAGGCGGCGTCGGCGTGGACCAAGGTCACCGATCAATGGAGCGCCGCCGCCTGTCAGCGCGCACTCACGCTCCTGCTGGAAGCCGACATGGCACTCAAGGAAACCACCGTCTCCAATGCGGAGCAGATACTGATGTCGCTGGTTCTGGGACTGTGCGCCCTCCGCACGCGGAAGGCGGCGTGATGACTCGATTCGTGTGGCCCATGGCCGTCCTGATGGCGACGATGGTGTCGGCTGCGCCGGCGGCTGATGCACAGGGTACGCCGGCGGTAGCCGCGGCGCTCGATCGGGCGATCGGACGTGCCCGCGCGCTGCTCGATAACGGCGAAGGCGTCGAAGCCCGTGCCTTGCTCGACTCGCTGGTGCGCACCGCGGCGACCGGCAGCAACGACTTTGCCGAAGCTCTGTACTGGCGTGCCACGCTGTCGGAGCGGGTGAGCGAGGCGGAGCGCGACTGGAAGCGCCTCACGATCGAGGCGCCGCTTTCGCCGCGTGCCGCCGATGCGATGGTACGCCTGGGCGAACTCGAAATGCTGCGTGGCCGTCCCGGCGATGCCCGCGCGTACTACGAGCGCGTGGTACGTGAGTACCCTACCGGTCTTGCCCGTGCGAAGAGCCAGATGGGGATCGTGAAGAGCTGGGCCGCGCAGAAGGATCTTCCGCGCGCCTGCGTGGCGCTGGTGGAGGCGAGCAACAGTGGCGTACCGGACGGCGAGCTTCGTCTGCAGGCGGACGAGATGGGGCGCCGCTGTGCGACGGTGGACCCGAAGGCGATCGCGAAGGTTACGGCGGCGGGATCCGTGCCTGCGACCCAAGCGCGTGAAACGGGAGCGGGAACGGCGGGAGCGGGTGGTACGGGAGCCCAAACTGCGGGAGCTGGGAAGGGCGGAAAGAACGCCACGAGGATCCCCGCCGATGCGCGCTTCAGCGTGCAGCTGGCGGCGTACGACACGCGCGAGGAGGCCGACGCGGCCGTGGCGCGCTTTACAGCGCGCGGCATCGTCACGCGGGTGGATGGCGAGGCCAGACCGTATCGCGTGCGGTCGGGCTACTACAGCACACGCGCCGACGCGAACGCGGCGCTCGCAAAGCTCAAGCGGGGCGGAGAGACGGGCTTCATCGCGGAGATCGCGAAGTGAGCGGGAGTGCCACTCCGCTGATGCAGCAGTATCGGGAGATCAAGGCGCGTCATCAGGACGCGATCCTGTTCTTCCGCATGGGCGACTTCTACGAAATGTTCTACGAGGACGCCGAGGTGGCGTCGCGCGCGATCGGGCTCACGCTCACGTCGCGCAATAATGGTGGAGCGGCCGAGGTGCCGCTGGCCGGCATTCCGGTGAAGGCGGCGGCGGAGTATCTGCGCCGGCTGGTAGGGCAGGGGCATCGCGTGGCGATCTGCGAGCAGGTGGAGGATCCCAAGCTCGCCAAGGGGATCGTGAAGCGCGAAGTGATCGAAACGATCACACCGGGGGCCGTGTTTGCCGACGATCTGTTGGACGGTGCGCGCGCGAACTACGTGTGCGCCGTGGCGATGGGCCGCGACACGGTCGGCAAGCAGGCGGTGCGCGACGGAGCCGTCCGCGAGCAGATCGGGGTGGCGGCGGCGGATCTCTCTACGGGAGAGATGCGGCTGTTCGTGGTCTCGGCGGCCGATGCGCCGGCCGTGCTTGCGCGGCTCGCGCCGCGTGAGATGCTGCTGGTGCGCAACAGCGCGCACCCCGAGCTCGATCCCGCGCTGCGCGTGGTGGACAACGTGCTCGTCACGGAGCGCGAGGGGTGGGAATTCGACGCGCAACTGGCCACGGACGAACTCACGCGCCAGTTCGCGATCGCGAGCCTCGAAGGGTTCGGCCTTGGTGCCGATGATGCGGCCGCCGTGGGTGCGGCTGGGGCGTTGCTGCGCTACCTGCGCGAACTGCAGCCGGGTGGGCTCCCGCACCTCGCACGCCCGATCGTGGAGCGTCCGGGCGGCGTGATGCCGCTCGACGAAATGACGCGCCGCAATCTCGAGCTGGTGGAATCGTTGCGCGGCGGTGAACTCGCGGGCACGCTGCTGTCGGTCCTCGATCGCACCACCACGCCCATGGGGCAGCGATTGCTGCGGCAGTGGCTGCTGGCGCCGCTGCTCGAGCGTGATGCCATCGAGCGTCGTCTCGATGCGGTGACGGTGCTGGTGCGCGACCCCGTGGGGCGCGCGGCGCTCCGTGAGGCGCTCGACGGCGTGCGTGATGTGGAGCGGTTGGCGAGCAAGGCGGCGGCAGGCCGCGCCACGCCCCGCGAACTGCGTGCGCTGGGTGACTCACTCGCACGTCTGCCGCAGGTGGCGAAGGCGGTGCGCGAGGTGCTGGCGCATGCCAACCAGGGCGGCGCGCAGGGCGGTGAGCTCGCCACCATGCTGCACGACTGGGACGACGGCACCGACTGCGCTTCGAAGATCACGCACATGCTGGTGGCACGGCCACCGTTGATGATCGGCGAGGAAGACACGATCGCACCAGGGGTGGACCCCGATCTCGACGAACTGCGGGCGCTGCGCGACGGCGGCAAGGATGCGATCGCGACGATTCAGCAGCAGGAGCGCGCACGCACCGGCATCTCGTCGCTCAAGGTGGGATACAACAAGGTGTTCGGGTATTTCCTCGAGATCTCGAACGCCAACAGGCACCTGGTGCCCGACGACTACCAGCGTCGGCAAACGCTCACGGGTGCAGAGCGCTACGTGACGCCGGCGCTCAAGGAGTACGAGGAGAAGGTGCTGAGCGCCGCCGAGCGTATCGAAACGCGCGAGCGGGAGCTGTTCGAGGTGCTGCGTCGCGAAGCCGGCGCCGCGATCGCGCGCTGGCAGGTGGTGGCGCGCCGTGTGGCCACGATCGACGTGCTGTCGAGCTTTGCCGAGGTGGCGGAGCGCGAGCAGTACGTCCGCCCCGAACTGCACGACGACTTCGACATGGAGATC
>CAZNZG010000268.1:0-4722 GCA_964577455.1 uncultured Gemmatimonas sp.
GCCACGGACGACGGGCACTCACCGGTCGGCGTGATGTAGCGCTCGCCCGCCAGCGTCTCGGTGGTGAGGTCCAATGCCGCCATCAACGACATGATCGGCACGTGCAGGTCGTGATCCGGGACGGGACTCCCCACGGCCGAGCAGGAGGATACGCCCCGGACGCCGCGCAGGAATTCCACCAGCGGGGCCGGGCAACGCCAGTGCACCTCGGCTCCACGCGATGCCAGGTCGGCGGCGAAGCGCGCGCACATGATGTTGTCGCCCAACCCCTGTTCATGCTGCACGAGCAGGCGGACCCCGGTGAGCGACCGTGCTCCGTCCCATCGCGGCGATGTGAATCGTTCGGTGAAGAGCACGTCCGCGCTCATCGCCGCTTCACGCGCCTCGAGTGCCCGCCATCCCGCCTGCCAGTCACCCAGCGCCACCATCGTCATGCCGTGTTGCATACGCGCCTTGGCATCCGAGGGGTCGAGCTGGACCGCCATGCCATAGACTTCCCTCGCGCCCGCCCAGTCTCCCATGTGCTTCAGGATCTCGGCCAGATTGTTGAGCGCGGCGACATTCGTGGGATCGAGCGCGAGTGCGCGCTCCACGGACTGCAGAGCGAGTGTCTGGTGGTCCATGGCTGACAGCACACCGGCCACGTTGTTGGCGGCATCGCTCCGCTCCGGAAAGCGGACAGATACTTCGTTGAACTCCCGAAGCGCATCACTCAGGCGCCCCATCCGGTAGTAGGCGCTCGCGAGGTCGCGTCGGGGGTCGTGCAGGTGTGGTGCGGCTTGGACGATCTGCGAAAGCAACGGAACTGCATCAGCGTAGCGTCCGGCTTTCGTGAATGCACGTGCCGTCTCGTAGTTCGCCTGCCATCCGGTGTCCGCCTTACGCGCGGGACGACTGGACTGAAAACGGGGAATGGACGATTTCATGATGTTCTTGGGCCGGCTTATGCCGCGAACGGAGTACTGCCCGTGGGCTCCGGGAGGAACGCGGCGCCGCGATCATTGGCGAGATCGTCAAGATACCGCGCATAGCTAGACTTCCCGTGCTGCTGCGCGAGGAACGCCAGTTCCGCACGGGAAATCCACCCGCTGCGGAACGCGATCTCCTCAGGACACGCGATCTTGAGGCCCTGTCGTTCCTCGATGGTCTGGATGAACGTCGAGGCCTGTAGCAGTGACTCGTGGGTGCCTGTGTCGAGCCACGCGGTCCCACGGCCGAGCATTTCGACATTCAGCATGCCGCGTCGCAGATACACCTTGTTCACGTCGGTGATCTCATACTCACCGCGGGCGCTCGGCTCGAGTGATCGCGCGATATCGATGACGGCGTTGTCGTAGAAGTACAAGCCGACCACCGCATAGTTCGACCGCGGATTCTCGGGCTTCTCCTCGATGGAGATGACCCGTCCCCGCTCGTCCCGCTCAACCACGCCGTACGCGCGCGGATCACGGACATAGTAGCCGAAGATCGTCGCGCCCGCTTCCCGCTGCCCGGCTGCCTGCAGCCGCGGGACGAAATTGGCACCGTAGAAGATGTTGTCGCCCAGCACGAGGCACACGGAATCGTCGCCGATGAAGTCGGCACCGATCACGAACGCCTGCGCGATGCCATTCGGCGTCAGCTGCTCCGCGAACGACAGGTTCATGCCCCACTGCGAGCCATCTCCGAGCAGGTCGCGGAAACGTGGCAGGTCGGTGGGTGTGGAGATCACCAGTACGTCGCGGATGCCCGCCAGCATCAGCGTGCTCAGCGGGTAATACACCATCGGCTTGTCGTAGACCGGAAGCAACTGCTTGCTCATGGCCCGCGTGAGCGGGTAGAGCCGCGTGCCGGATCCGCCGGCGAGAATGATGCCTTTCATGCGTTCCCCGGAAGGCCGAGACGATCGGTTCGGTACGCACCCGAGAGGATGCGACGCCACCAGGATTCGTGCTCGAGGTACCACTGCACCGTGGCGCGAAGCCCGTCGTGCAGCGAATGCGTGGGATGCCACCCGAGCGAGCGTTCGAGATGCGTCGCATCGATGGCGTAGCGGAAGTCATGACCGGGGCGATCGGTCACGAACTGGATCTGCGTCGCGTAGGCCACGCCGTCGGCTCGCGGGCGCAGTTCGTCGAGGCAGGCACACAGTCGCTGAACGAGATCCAGGTTGCGGACCTCGCTGCGACCACTGATCAGGTACGTGTCACCGATGCGCCCATCGGTCGCGATGCACTCGAGTGCCGACGCGTGGTCCTCCACGTGCAGCCAGTCACGAACGTTCGCCCCCGCTCCATACACGGGCAGCGACTCGCCGGCGAGCGCCCGCACGATCATGTGCGGAATGAGCTTCTCGGGAAACTGCCGTGGCCCGTAGTTGTTGGAGCAATTGGTGACAATGACCGGAAGCCCGAACGTGTGCTGCCACGCGCGGGCCAAGTGGTCCGACGCCGCCTTCGTGGCCGAATACGGTGAGCTCGGGCGGTACGGCGTGGTTTCGGTGAACGCTCCGGTTTCGCCGAGCGAGCCGAACACCTCGTCCGTGGACACGTGCAGGAACCGGAAGCGATCGCGCACGTCGTCGGCCGCCGTCCGCCAGTGCTGCAATGCGGCCTCGAGCAACACGAACGTCCCCATCACGTTGGTCTCCACGAACGCGCGCGGCCCGTCGATGGAACGATCCACGTGCGATTCCGCCGCCAGATGAAACACCCGCTCCGGACACGCGATGTCGAACACGGCGCGCATGGCGTTCGCGTCGGCAATGTCGGCCTGTACGAAACGATGGTGCGGATCCTCGAGCACATCGGCCAGGGAATCGAGATTGCCGGCATACGTGAGCTTATCCACGGTCGTCACGTGGTAGCGGTTCGAATGCACGAGGCGGCGCACCAGCGCCGAGCCGATGAAGCCCGCGCCGCCCGTCACGATCACCGGAATGCGTCGGGAGTGGCTCATGCGGCTACCGTGCTGACGGCCACGCCGAAACCGCTCCGGCCGAAGCCGTTGCCGTTGTAGAACATGAGCAGACGATTGCCGAGTCGCATGACGTACGGGTACGCGATGCTCTCACTGTC
Organism: uncultured Gemmatimonas sp.; assembly: GCA_964577455.1. Taxonomy (GTDB): domain Bacteria; phylum Gemmatimonadota; class Gemmatimonadetes; order Gemmatimonadales; family Gemmatimonadaceae; genus Gemmatimonas. Next base: position 3,057 of record CAZNZG010000268.1, read on the forward strand.
CCACCCTGCGGCGGCACAGTCGAGGCCGAAGAGCTCATCATGTCTCGACCACTGCATACCATCGGCGGACACGGCATAGCCACCGCGATAGCCGCGTGTGGCATCCGTCCGGAAGTCGACGACATCACGCCGTGAATACCACATGTGGTAGCTGTCCCCGATGCGGAGGACCGACGGACGGGCGGTGGCTTCCACCGGGGTGGCCGGAGCGATGCAACTCAGGCCCTCGCGGGTCCAGTCGAAACCGTTGGCCGACTCGGCATACTTGATGTGATAGCGAATCTCCGGCTTGCCGTTCACCATCGTCCATTCGGTTCCCGACGTGTACCAGCAGCGCCAGCGGCCATCTTCCCGGATCACGTCCACCGCACCGGTGTAGTACGGCTCCTCCTTCGAGCGATCGAGCACCGCACCGTCAAAGCAGCGCGTGAACGTGGTCCCGCCATCGTGGCTCACCGACACACCGATGGCGTTCCTGGTATGCACCGTCGTACTCGGGTTCCAGCCGATGTGATACATGTAGATCCCGTCGGCCGAGCGACACACCGCCGACACGTTGGCGCCGCTGTCGTCGAAGGTGCCGATCTTGCCGACGTCGAGGACGGGTCGGTCGTGCACGTACAGCACCTTCGTGGGATCGCTTGCGGAGATGTCCACGAACGTGGTGCGGGTCATGCCTCGGCTGTCGCGCACCCCGAAGTACACGCGGATGGTCTCGTCGTCGAGCAGCAGCGGGGTCGGCTTGTGACAATGCGACATGTCGAACCCGTGTGCACCGTGCGGTGCATACACGAGCCCGAGCCGCTCCCAGGCGAACGCCACCGGTGTCACGCGACGGCCGTCTGTGCCGTCTGCCGCGACGCCTCGCGGACGGCCCGCTGCAGCGTGTCGAGCTGGCTCGATCGGCGGGTGTAGGCCTTCGCCAGTGTCTCGAGCGCCATCCCCGCGGCCCGCGATGCGGCCGAGGTGGCGTCGTCGACCGTCGGGTCAGCCGGACCGCTCGCGTCGGTCGCCAGATGGGCCGGCACCGCGTGCAGCACCGCCTCCCATCCATCGCTGAGCTGGACCCACTTGAACGAGAACCGGTAATCGACCCCCGATTCGAGGATCACCTCGGGAATGGTGATCATGTCATCCCACAGATGATAGAGGCAGATGGCCAGTCGCGGCTGAAAGTGGCGCAACGTGTTCTGCGCGCCGCGCAATGCCGCCACTTCGGCGCCTTCGATGTCCATCTTGATGTAGTCGATGCGCGCCACGTTGGCGCCCACGACATAGTCGTCGAGGCGGATGGTCTGCACGCGATCGCCGTCCGGTTCGCGCCCGAAGATCGAGGTGGAGCCCTGTGAGGCGCCACGCCCCATCACGATCTCGTCCCCCGTCTTGTCGGTCAGTGCCAGCTTGTTGAGCGTGATCCGGTCTTCGCTCACGCCGTTTCGTTCGCAATTGTGGACGAGCAGCTGGAGGTTCTCGTCGAGCAGCTCGAAGCTGTGGATGTGACACGCGCCTTCGAGCTTGTGGTGATAGAACACCGCCGTGTCGCCGATGAAGGCGCCCGCGTCGACGATGACATCACCGGCGCGCAGGACGTTGTCGCCGTGCTCGTACTGGTTGTACTGAATGTCGTGCACACCGAGAAACCAGTCGTAACCCAGGAGCTTGAAGT
>CAZNZG010000269.1:0-1007 GCA_964577455.1 uncultured Gemmatimonas sp.
GGCGTGCTCGACACGGCGCGCTACCGCTCCTTCATCGCAGAAGCGCTCGACGTGTCGGTCCGTGACATTCAGGCGATGGTGCTTGGTGGTCATGGTGACACGATGGTTCCGCTCGTGTCGTACACGACGATCAGCGGCATTCCGATCCGGCAGCTGATGGGCGAGGAGCAGCTGGCGGCGATCGTCCAGCGCGCCCGGGATGGCGGCGCCGAGATCGTGAAGTACCTCAAGACCGGCTCGGCCTACTATGCGCCCTCGTCGGGTGCGGTCGAGATGGTCGACGCCATCGTGCATGACCGCAAGCGCATTCTCCCCTGCGCGGCCTGGCTCGAGGGTGAATACGGCATGTCCGGTCTCTTCCTTGGCGTGCCGTGCAAGCTTGGCAAGAACGGCCTCGAGAAGGTGCTCGAGATCGAGCTCACCGCCGATGAGCGCGCGTCGCTCGAGCGGTCCGCGCAGGCCGTGCGCGAGCCGATGTCGGTCCTCTCCCTCTGATCCTGACGGAACCGGCGCGCTCACCACGGTGACTGCGCCGGTTCCTTCTTCTCACCCCACCTATGTACGCTCTCTCGCGTTTCTGGCAGAGCACGATCGGCAAGAAGATCGTGATGGCCGTGACGGGGATCATCGGGATCCTGTTCGTCCTTGGCCACATGTCGGGCAACTTCCTCATGTTCAAGGGACAGGGGGCGATGCACGACTACGCCCTTCTGCTCCGCACGAGCATGCCGCTGCTCTGGGCCATCCGCCTCGGCCTGCTCGCCGCCGTCGCCCTGCATGCGCTGGCCGCTTATCAGCTCACGATGATCTCGCGCGCGGCGCGTCCCGATGCCTACGCGGTGCGCCGCCCGCAGGTCACGACCTTCGCGGCGAAGACGATTCGTTGGGGCGGTGTTCTACTCCTCGTGTTCATCGTCTTCCACATCCTGCACATGACGCTGGGTACGGTGCACCCGCAGTTCACGCATCTCGACCCGTACAACAACGTGCGCATCGGCCTCTCCAAC
>CAZNZG010000269.1:1017-4709 GCA_964577455.1 uncultured Gemmatimonas sp.
CGGCCGTCGCCGCGTTCTACATCCTCGCGATGGCAGCGCTCGGGCTGCACCTGTTCCACGGTACGTGGGCGGCGGTGCGCACGCTCGGTGCGGCACGCCCGGCGGCGCAGCCGCTCAAGCGCACGCTGGCGCTCGTCCTGGCACTCGTCGTTGCCGGCGGGTTCATCGCCATTCCGGTCGCCACCATGGCCGGCCTCTTCCCCGAAGCGCCCGCGCTGCAGGAAAGCGCTGCGGAAACCACCACGGCCGCGGCGGAGACGCACTGACATGCTCGAACTGAACAGCAAGATTCCCACCGGTCCCCTCGAGCAGAAGTGGGACCAGCACCGCTTCTCGATGAAGCTGGTGAACCCCGCCAACAAGCGGAAGCATCACGTGATCGTGGTGGGGGCCGGCCTTGCCGGCGCCTCGGCCGCCGCCTCGATGGCGGAGCTTGGCTACAACGTGTCCTGCTTCGTGTTCCATGATTCGCCACGGCGCGCGCATTCCATTGCGGCGCAGGGTGGCATCAACGCCGCGAAGAATTATCAGAACGACGGCGATTCGGTGCGGCGTCTGTTCTACGACACCATCAAGGGCGGCGACTTCCGCGCCCGCGAGGCCAACGTGTACCGCCTCGCCCAGGTGTCGGTGAACATCATCGACCAGTGCGTGGCGCAGGGCGTGCCGTTCGCCCGCGAGTACGGCGGCCTGCTGGCCAACCGGTCGTTCGGCGGGGCACAGGTTTCGCGTACGTTCTACGCGCGCGGCCAGACCGGGCAGCAGTTGCTCCTTGGCGCCTATCAGGCGCTCGAGCGCCAGGTGGGGCTCAAGAAGGTGCAGATGCACACCTTCGAGGAGATGCTCGAACTGGTGGTGGTGAATGGGCATCGTCACGCGCAACCTGCTCACCGGCAAGATCACGTCGCATGCCGCCGACGCGGTGGTCCTCGCCACCGGCGGCTACGGCAACGTGTTCTATCTGAGCACCAACGCCATGTACTCGAACGTCACGGCCACGTGGCGTGCGCACAAGAAGGGGGCGGCGTTCGCCAATCCCTGCTACACGCAGATCCACCCCACGTGCATTCCGGTCAGCGGCGAGCATCAGTCCAAGCTCACGCTCATGTCGGAGTCCCTGCGCAACGACGGCCGCATCTGGGTGCCGAAGAAGCAGGGTGACAACCGACCGCCGTCGCAGATTCCCGAGTCGGAGCGCGACTACTACCTCGAGCGCAAGTATCCGAGCTTCGGCAACCTTGCGCCGCGTGACATCGCATCGCGCGCGGCCAAGGAAGCGTGTGATGATGGCCGCGGTGTGGGCCCCGGCGGCCTCGGGGTGTACCTCGACTTCAGCGATTCGATCAAGCGCCTCGGCAAGCAGACCATCGCCGAACGGTACGGGAACCTGTTCGACATGTACCAGCGCATCACGGATGAGAATCCGTACGAGCAGCCGATGCGCATTTATCCCGCCGTGCATTACACGATGGGCGGCCTGTGGGTGGACTACAACCTCATGAGCACGATCCCCGGCCTGCATGTGGCGGGTGAGGCCAACTTCTCCGATCACGGGGCCAATCGTCTCGGGGCGTCGGCACTCATGCAGGGGCTCGCGGACGGCTACTTCGTGCTGCCGTACACGATCGGCGACTATCTGGCCAGCACCAAGCTGGACAAGGTGGACACCTCGCACGCGGAGTTCCGTGCGGCGGAGCAGGCCGTGCGTGACCGGCAGAACACGTTCCTCGGCATCAAGGGCAAGCGCACCGTCGACTCCTTCCACAAGGAGCTCGGCAAGGTGATGTGGGACTATTGCGGCATGGCACGCGATCGCGAAGGGCTCAAGAAGGCGATCGGCCTCATCCAGACGCTCAAGCAGGAGTACTGGGAGAACGTGAACGTGCCCGGCAGCGGGGACTCGCTCAACCAGTCACTCGAAAAGGCCGGTCGCGTGGCCGACTTCATCGAACTGGGTGAGCTCATGTGCCGCGACGCGCTCGATCGCGAGGAGTCGTGCGGCGGTCACTTCCGCACCGAGTATCAGGAAGAGGGCGAAGCCAAGCGCAACGACGACGCGTATGCGTACGTCGCCGCCTGGGAATACGCCGGCGAAGGCAAGGATCCGATCCTCAACAAGGAACCGCTGGTGTACGAGAACGTGCACCTCTCCACGCGGAGCTACAAGTAATGAAGGTCACACTCAACGTCTGGCGTCAGCCGGCGGCGCAGGCGCCCGGCAAGCTGGAGACGTACGATCTCGACGGCGTGAGCGCCGACATGTCGTTCCTCGAGATGTTCGACATGCTCAACGAAAAACTCACGCTCGAGGGGAAGGAGCCGGTCGCCTTCTCGCACGATTGCCGCGAGGGGATCTGCGGATCGTGCGCCATGATGATCAACGGGCAGGCTCACGGCCCCTGGAAGGGGACGGCCACCTGCCAGTTGCACATGCGGGCGTTCAAGGACGGGGACATCATCACGGTCGAGCCGTGGCGGGCCTCGCCGTTCCCGATCGTGAAGGATCTCGTGGTGAACCGTGGGTCGTTCGACCGCATCATTCAGGCTGGCGGCTACGTGTCGGTCAACACTGGCGGCGCACGCGATGCCAATGAGATCCTGATCGGCAAGGACGTGGTCGAGGAGGCGATGGACGCCGCGGCGTGCATCGGCTGCGGCGCCTGCGTGGCGGCGTGCCCCAACGCGTCGGCGTCGCTGTTCACAGGTGCCAAGATCTCGCACCTCGGCCTGCTGCCGCAGGGTCAGCCGGAACGCGAGAAGCGCGCACTGGCCATGGTCGAGCAGATGGATCTCGAGGGCTTCGGGCACTGCACGCTGGCCGGCGAGTGCCAGGAGGCGTGCCCGAAGGAGATCAACATCGACGTGATCAAGCGGATGAACCGGGACTATCTCGTGGCGAGCGCCAAGCGGCAGGAACCGCGTGCGGTCGCGGGGTCGGGCTGAGCCGCCTTGGCGGCCGGCAACCTCAAGCGGGAAGACGAACGGCGTCGGCACCTCGGGTGCTGGCGCCGTTTCGCTTTCCGTCGCATGCTATGCGCATGGTCTTTTCTGCGCGTCGCACCCGACTCGGCCTCGTGGTGCTGCTCTTCGGGTTGCTGCTCTTCGGCTCGCCCCCCCTGCACGCGCAGGGGCAGGGAAACGCCGCACGCGGCCTGGCCCTGCTGTCGGCGTTCGGCGATTCCTTGCCGGCGCACAAGGGCAACGACCTGCGCTGTGTCAGTTGCCATCTGGAGAACGGTACCCGCGCCCGCGCCATGTCGTGGATCGGGACGGCGTCTCGCTATCCACGCTACCGCAGCCGCCCCGGTACCAACGAATCGCTCGCGCAACGGGTCAATGAGTGCATTGCCCGAAGTCTGGCCGGCCGCATGGTGCGTGAGGACAGTCGCGAGATGCGCGACATGCTGGCGTACATCGCCTCGCTCGACTCCAGAGCGCGTCCCCCAGTCGTGGACACCGTCAAGCTGGTGGGGAACGTGCCGCGCGGCCGCCGGAGTTACGCCGCGTCCTGCGCGCGTTGCCACGGCGCAGACGGGCAGGGCGTGAAGAGCATCGCCCCCGGGGTGTGGGGCGCGGGGAGCTACTCGATCGGTGCCGGGCTCGCCCGACAGACCATGCTCGCCACCTTCCTGCGCCACAACATGCCCATCGATGGATCGGAGACGCTGTCACCGCAACGCGCGGCCGACATC
>CAZNZG010000270.1:0-4701 GCA_964577455.1 uncultured Gemmatimonas sp.
TCGATGATGTCCATGTCGAGCGTGGCGGGCACGCAGTCCTGCCCCACCCCTTCCACCTTGTACGGCGCGCCCGTGGGATGCCCCTCACCCTTCGTGCGCCACAGCTCCGCCAGCACACTCCCCTGCGGATCGGCGGCGATGATCTTGATGTTGGGGTTCTTGCTCTTGAGGTAGCGCGCCACCCCACTGATCGTGCCGCCGGTACCTGCCCCCGCCACGAAGTGCGTAATGCGCCCTTCCGTCTGCTCCCAGAGTTCGGGGCCGGTCGTGGCCACATGCGCCGCCGGATTGGCCGGGTTCTCGAACTGCCCCGCCAGCACCGCACCGGGTGTTTCGCGCACGATGCGCTTGGCCATCTGCACATAGTTCTGCGGGTGATCGGGCGGCACCGCCGTGGGCGTAATGATCACCTCGGCCCCGAACGCCTTGAGCAGACGCACCTTCTCCTGACTCATCTTGTCGGGCATGGTGAAAATGCAGCGATAGCCCTTGAGCGCCGCCGCGATGGCCAGCCCCACCCCCGTGTTGCCGCTCGTGGCCTCCACGATCACGCCGCCCGGCTTGAGCGTGCCGGCCGCTTCATGCGCTTCGATCATCGGCATGCCGATGCGGTCCTTCACACTGCCGCCCGGATTGAAAAAGTCCGCCTTTCCAAAGAGCGGCGTACGGATCCCCTTGGCCACGCGGCTCAGGCGGATCAGCGGCGTCCAGCCGATCGTATCGAGGACGCTGTCGTAGGGCTTCCGGTGCCGCAGGTGTTCACCTGGCACGTCGGCAGCAACAGTGGGTATGGTCGTCACGTCGGTGGGGAGCGAGGTGGCCATCGTGGGGTACGTCGAAGTGTGGGGGAGGTCACACAGTCACCGGGAATCCCGGGAGACGGGCGTCGCCGCGGGATGCCGGAAGTGCACGGGGAAGAGCAGCGACACGGGCATGGCCGTGCCGCGAAGACAGGCGGGACGAAAACGCAGGGCCGTGGCGCCACTCAGTGCCGACGAATCCAGCGCGGTGTGCCCCGAAGGCTCGACCACACGTGTACTCTCCGATACCACGCGCCCGTCTGCTTCCACGAACGGGCGAAGCGTCACATTACCCTGCACTTTCCCAGGAACCAGCGGCACGGGATACCGGAAGGGCACGTCGTCGTTCTATACCTGACGACGTTCGTCCGGCCATTCCGCCGCCACCGACGTACGGAACCAACCATCCGTCCCCTGCCTTGCCGATCGCGCCCGCTCGGAACAGCCGAGCAGCACGAGGGGAAATAGCAGGGGAGACCAGCGCACGCGTAAGCACGGACGTAAGCACCGGCTTGAGCGCATGCTGGAATGTACACCGCGAGCCACTCCTTCGATGCGTTCTCAATCGCCGCGCGACATCCTGTCGACGACCCGTTTTGCCACCGCGCTGGTGCTCGCGGCCACCCTCCTGGGTGCCTGCACATCCGATGGCTCGACCGGACCCGGGCCCACACCCACCGCCGTGCGGGTGGAAACGGGCAACAGTCAGACCGGCGTGGCCGGCGCCGCACTTCCCACCACGCTCAGCGTGGTGGTCACCGACCGCGACGGCGCACCCGTTCGCAGCCGACGCGTGGATTGGGACGTGGGCCCCGGCTCAGGCACGGTGTCCCCCGCCAGCAGCACCACCGACGCCCGCGGCGTGGCCACCACCACCTGGACACTGGGCTCTACCGCCGGCACGGCCCGCGTGACCGCCCAAGTGAACGGCGTCTCCCCGGCGACCTTCACCGCCACGGTACTCCCCGGTCCCGCCGCGGCCGTGGTCGCCACCCCGGGCATCGCCTACCTCGGGGTTGGTGATACGCTCCGCATTCGCGCCACCGTGCGCGATCAGTTCGGCAACGAAATAGTTGGCCAGAGCGTGGACTTCCAGTCGCTCGACGGCGCCGTAGCCTCGGTCAACAGCGGAGGGCTCGCGACCGCCGTGGCGATCGGCACGGCCCGGATCGTGGCGAGCACCGCCTCCCGCGCCGACACGGTGCCGGTAACGGTCGGCGCCGCCGGGACTGCGCCCTGCGGTCCCGTACCGGCACAGCAGCTCGCGCTTGGCCAGGTGATCGACCCCACCGCGACCGGCACGAGCGCCCTCACCGCGTGTGTCATCGCGCCCGCCACCGGCTCGGCGGAGTTCGCGCTCGCCCTCATCTCCACCAGCACCAGCTTCGGCACCACGACGGTCGCCGACGTACTCGGCATCGGCACCAACGGCCCGGTCACGAGTGCGCTCCTCGCGCCATCGATGGTCTTCCCGGCCGCGGACCTCCCCGACGTGCAGGAGACCGGCGTCGCCCTCACGCCGCACCAGCAGTTCGAACGGCGGCTGCGCGAGACCGAACGCCGCGAGCTCGGCGCCTTCGTCGACGACGCGCGCGACACCTTCGGCGCCGCCGCGCTGCGCACGGTGACCCCGGCAAACGCCGCCGTCGACCTGTCCACACCGCGCGCCTCGCTCACCGCGGTCAGTGTGGGGGACGAAATCCGGCTCAACGCCAACGCCAACGTGGCCTGCTCCAGTGCCGACACGCGCACCGGCCGAGTGGCCGCCGTGGGCACCAACGCGATCATCGTGAGCGACAAGGACAACCCGTCCGGTGGCTACACCGATGCCGAGTTCTCGACGATCCTCGCCACCTTCGACACGCTCGTCTATCCCCTCGACACCACCGCCTTCGGCGCGCCGAGCAACATCTCGAAGTACGGCAAGATCATCCTTTTCTACACACGGGCGGTGAACCAGCTCACCCCTGCCAACGCCAGCTTCACCATCGGCGGCTTCTTCTTCGCGCGCGACCTGTATCCGAAAACGGCACGCAATGGACTCGCCGCCTGCAGCGCGTCGAACGAGAACGAGATGTTCTATCTGCTCGTGCCCGATCCCACCGGCACGGTCAACGGCAATCGTCGCGAAAAGGCCGACGTGACACGCCTCAACCTCACCACGATCGCGCACGAGCTGCAGCACCTCATCAACTCGTCGCGCCGCATCTACGTGAACACCGGCGCGCAGACCAACGAAACCGTGTGGCTCGACGAGGGGCTCTCGCACCTGGCCGAGGAGCAGCTGTACTTCCGGATTGCCAACTACACGTCGCGGCAGAACCTCCTGCTCACGGATGTGAACGGAACACGCGCGACCGACTTCACCACGTACGCGTCGCAGAACTTCTCGCGCTTCTACAACTTTCTGATCAGCCCCGAAACCAATTCGCCATACGCGCCCAACGATTCCCTTGCCACACGCGGAGCGATCTGGAACTTCCTGCGCTTCGCCGCGGCGCGGCAGGGGGCGAACGGTGAAGCGGCGTTCCTCCGGCAGCTCGTGAACTCACGCGTGACCGGCGTGGACAACCTGCAGCAGGTGCTCTCGGGCGGCGCCTTCGCCGATTATCTGCGCGACTGGACCGTCTCGCTCATCGCCGACGACTACAGCGCCGCCACGCGCGACGGACTTGGCGCACGCTACACCAATCCTGCCTGGAACTTCCGCAGCATCTATCCCGGACTGCGTCTCTCGGGGGGCGCCGCGCTGGGGGTGTATCCCATCCAGACGCGGTCGCTGCTCAGCAACCTGCCGCAGCGCATCACGCTGGCCGGCGGCACCAGCAGCTTTGTGCGCTTCTCCGTACCCGCGGGGCAGCGTGCGCTCATCTCGCTGTCGAGCAACGGTGCCCTGCCGCCCGGCACGCTGCGCTATGGGCTGGTGCGGCTGCGCTGAGGTGGGGCGCTCACGACTGAAGACTTGTACTGACCACTGAAAACTCCCCGGCACATCACGCGATGGCCGGGGAGTTTTCAGTGGTCAGTGGAAGTTCTCCGTCGTCAGTCCCGCTTACTTCGCCTTGAGCCGAATCTCATACAGCTTCGGCCACAGCTTTCCCGTCACGTGGATCTTGTCGGTAGCCGCGTCGTAGGCGATGCCGTTCAGCACGTCTTCCTTGCCCGTGCGATCGAGTGATGGGAGAATGCCGGTGAGATCGATCCACCCCGTCACGTTGCCGGTGGCAGGATCGATGCGCGCGATCGAGTCCTTCTGCCACACGTTGGCCCAGATCTCGCCCTTCACCCACTCCAGCTCGTTGAGCTGTGACACCGGGTTCCCCCGCTCGGTCACCGTCACTGCGCGCTGCGCCGTGAAGGTCTTGGGATCACGGTAGATCAGCGTGTTGCTGCCGTTGCTCATGATGATCGACGTGCCGTCGGTGGTGAGCCCCCACCCTTCCCCGTCGTAGCGGAGCTCACCGGTACGCTTGAACGTCTTCCAGTCGTACGTGAACGCCTTGCCGCTCTGCCAGGTGATCTGGTACAGCGTGGGGCCGATGATCACGATCCCTTCGCCGAAGTGCGGCTCCTCGAGATCCTGCTGGCGCACCACCTTTCCCGACGCGAGCGTGACCTCGCGGATGTTGGAGGTACCCACCTGCCCCGTGCTCTCGAACAGGCGCCCCTCGTGCCAGAGCAACCCCTGCGTGAATGCGCCCGCATCGTGCGGATACTCCGCCACCACGTCGAAGGTGTAACCGGGGGTGCGCGGCGCAGCGGCTGTCGAAGTGGTCGCCGTATCGGCGGCGGCCGACGGCTCGCCGTCGCTGCAGGCGCCGAAGGCCCCGGCCGATCCCACCAGGCCAATCGTGGAGAACGCGATCATCGCGGCCGTGGCGCGCGAACGGCGTAACGTGGA
>CAZNZG010000271.1:0-4686 GCA_964577455.1 uncultured Gemmatimonas sp.
AGGTTGAACCCCGGACGGAACCACGCGAGGTAGCTTGGAGCGCAAAGCAGGAGCGCGGCGAAGAGATAGGCCCTTCCCCAGAACTCCACGGGACGGGCCTTACTCGTCATGCCACTCGAACAGGTAGGTGCAACACAGCGTTTGCTCAGTACCTGCAGCGGCGCGGGGATAGGTGCGACGATAGCCGGTGTCCGACGAGCGGAACAGCCGTTCCAGTGCCTCAAGATCGAGCGTCTCGATGATCAGGGCTGGTCGAAAGCGGTGAAGGAGTCGCATGCTCCCGTGGAGCACTTCGAGCTCGAGTCCCTCGACATCGATCTTGATCAAGTCCAACCGCTTGCACGATGCCAACAGGGCATCGAGTGGCATCACGCGCACGTCGAGGTCGGCGCCGGAGTCCGATCGTTCCACGAGACTGGCGAGCGATGGTTCCGGGGTTCCAATCGAGAGGCGCGGAACGTGGAGGCGTTGCTCCTTCTCGGTTGCACCGGCGGCGACCGCATGATAGCTGAACCCGGGGTGGCGCTCCCCGCACGTCTCGAGCAACGACCGATACAACGGGTTCGGCTCCAATGCGTGAACCTCCCCGGTCGGGCCGACCGCACGCAGCAAGGCCGCTGAGTAAACGCCGCAGTTTGCGCCCACGTCCACGGCGGTGCCGCCCTGAGGCACGATGCTGTCAAGCTTTCGGAGGAAGTCGGATTCGTACCACCCGAGTCGTGCCGCCACCCGTACGAGCCGCGACTTGATCGCGAGATATCGGTGGTCCGATCGCAGGACACACTGGTACAGCAGCCACTTCAGTGCGAGTGTCGCCCTCGAGCCGATGCGTACGCCGCTGTCGTTCATTGAAGGCATGCGGACAATGAGTCCTTCGTGATGACTGGGGGAAAGGATGCATCGCGGAGAATCCGGGGCGCGTTGGATCGCATGATGCGGCATTTCACAGCACGGGGCAATTGTGCGAGTATTCCCTTATGACGACGAGCCTTTCCTTCTCCCGCCACGAATTCGCCGGCGCCTTCGGGGACCTGGGAACGGATTTGCCTCTGCTCGTCGGTGTCGTGATCGCCACCGGCATGGATGCCCCGGCCGCATTCGTGGTCTTCGGCGTTCTGCAGATCCTCTCCGGGATCGCCTACCGCCTCCCCATGCCGGTCCAGCCGCTCAAGGCGATGGCCGCCATCGCCATCGCCGGAAAATTGGCCCCTACGCTGCTGGCGGCCGGTGGGCTCATCGTGGGCGTCACCATGCTCGTCCTCGCCAACACCGGCGCCCTCGCCTGGATCGCCCGGACCGTCCCCAAGACCGTCGTGCGCGGCATTCAGGTGGGGCTCGGTCTGCAACTCCTCACTCTGGCCGTCACCCGGTTCCTGCCGCAGAACGGCGCCGTGGGCTGGCTTCTCGCCGCCACCGCGCTTGCTCTCATCCTGCTGCTTCGCACCAACCGCCACGTGCCCGCCGCCCTCGTGGTCCTCGCCCTCGGCGTGGGCTACGCCGCGGTCACCTGGCCCGCCGCGGCGCCCTCACCATGGGGGCTGCAGCTGCCGGCGCTCCCCGCGCGCTGGCCCACCGGCGACGAATTCGCGCAGGCCGCTGTACTGCTCGCGCTCCCGCAGATCGCCCTGTCCCTTGGGAACTCGGTGCTCGCCACCCGACAGGTGGTGACGGACTTTTTCCCGGAGCGCGAACCTCTCTCGGTCAAGCGCATCGGGACCACGTATGGGCTCATGAACCTCCTGGCGGCACCCCTGGGAGGGCTGCCTGTCTGCCACGGATCGGGGGGGATTGCCGGGCATTTCTTTTTCGGTGCGCGGAGCGGCGGCAGTGCCGTCATCTACGGCGCGGTACTGGTCACGGCGGGGCTCTTTCTCGTGGGAGATCCCGCGGCCTTCCAGCGCCTCGTTCCGGGCCCGATCCTCGGCACGCTCCTGGTGGTGGAAGCGGTGACGGTCTTGCTGCTCGTGCGGGATCAATGGCACACGCCCCCGGCCTTCCTGCTTGCCGCCGCCTGCGGCCTGACGGCCGCGTTTGCGCCTTACGGATACGCGGTGGCTCTCCTTGGCGGTACATTGGCAGCAGTGGCCCTGCGACGTTTCCTACCCGTACCGGCGTTGGTACGACCGCCACTCCCCTGAACATCCGACAGCCGCGCTTCCCCTCGCCGGCAATCATGCGCCCACGCTGGCTCTTCCCCGAACCATTCCAACTTCGCACTGCGCTCCCGCTCGCGGCAGGGTTTGCCGTCGCGCATGTCCTGTCGCTGCTGCTGATCCGCTACGGCGGGCCGCTGGCGCCTGCCTGGCCCCCGGTGGGGATCGGGCTCGCCGCGCTGCTGCTGCTGCCTGCGTCGCACCGCGCGCTCGTATATGTGGGCTACGCGGTGATCGATACGCTGTCCAATGCGGCGCAAGGGTATGCCACGACGTCGGGGTTCGGCTACCTCGCGGTCAGCCTCTCGGAGCTGTTTCTGGCGGAGTGGCTCCTCCGTCGCATCAGTCCGGAGTGGCCGCTTCGATTCGCGCGCGTGCGCGACGCGAGTGCCTTGCTGGTGTCCACCACCGTGGCCGCGCTGGTCTGCGCGCCGATTGCCGCAGTTGTGGCTCGCATCGGGACCGGCGCCTCGTGGATCGAGTCAGCGGTGCTCTGGTGGGTCGGCGACATGTTGGCCTACCTGGTCTTCACGCCGCTCACCGTCCTGGTGCTTGAATCACCGCGCACGCCACACCGGCAGCCATCGAGCGTGTGGTGGTACGCCGAGGCGATGCTCGTGGCCGCCATCGTGACGGTCGGTGCGATATGGGGCTTCACCGAGCGCCACATCGCGGGCGATGTGGTGGCGCACCCGTACATGCTCACGCTGCCACTCCTCTGGGCCACGCTGCGCTTCGGACAGATCGGGGCACTGCTTGCGGTGTTTCAGGTCGGCGTGGTGGGGCTCACGCTGTTGCTCACGGACCATCCGCTGCTCCTCGATGCGCCCACACGCAGCGCGGCGCTCACGGCCCTCCAGGTCTTTCTTGGCGTGACGGCCATCGCGGCGCTGGTGCTCGCCACCGCACTGCGCGAGCAGGAAGACACCGCCCGCAGCAATGCACAGATCGTGACCGCGTTGCGCGCGAGCGAACAGCGGCTGCGGCAAAGCCAGAAAATGGAGGCGATCGGGCAGCTGGCCGGCGGCGTGGCGCACGACTTCAACAATGTGCTGGCCGCCATCATGATGCAGCTCGACGAGCTGCGGCTCGTCCGTGAAATGCCCCGCGTGGGGCGGGAGCTCATCACCGACGTGGAGAGCTCGGTGCAGCGCGCCGCGCGGCTGACCAGACAGCTGCTGGTGTTCAGTCGGCAGCAGGCCATGCAGCCGCAGCTGCTCGACCTCAACACCCTCGTGCGCAATCACGTGCGGCTCCTGCGCCGCGTGGTGCCCAGCACGCACACCCTCGTGGTCACCTGCGCACCGGCACCGTTGGTGGTGTCGGCAGACGGCGGCATGATCGAGCAGGTGTTGCTCAATCTCGTCCTCAATGCCCGCGACGCGCAGGCGAGCGGTGGCCCCGTGGCGATCGCCACCGCGGAGCGCCTCCAAAGCGCCGATGCCCAGGATCTGGCCGCCGGCCGCTACGCCGTGCTGAGCGTGCGTGATCAGGGCGACGGGATCGCCGCGGAGCATCTGCCTCGACTGTTCGAGCCATTTTTCACCACCAAAGCGCCGGGGCAGGGTACCGGGCTCGGGCTGGCCACGGCCTACGGCATCGTGCAGCAGCACGCCGGCACCATCCGTGCGATCAGCGGGGTGGGGCTCGGTACGACGATGGAAGTGTGGGTGCCGATCAGCGAGGTGCCGCTTCCCGAGGCGGAGGGCGCCGCTGACCAGCTCGACCAGGACACCGGCGAGCATGTCGCAGCCGCCACGGTGCTTGTGGTCGAAGACGAAGCCACCGTGCGACGCCTCATGCAGCGGGTGCTCGAGCGCGAGGGCTACATCGTGCACATGGCGGCAAGCGGACGTGAGGCGCTCGACAGCTGGAGCCGGATCGGGCACGCCGTCGATCTGGTGGTCACCGATCTGGTCATGCCCGGGGGGGTGAGCGGCACGCAGCTCGCGCGTGAGCTGCGCCGCCTGTCTCCCACGCTCCCCATCATCTACACCAGCGGATACGACCCGGAGTACGACCCGTCCGACGTGACCATGGTCCCCGGGGAGAACTTCATCGCCAAGCCGGCGTCGGCCGAGCAGATCCTGTCGATCGTCCGTCGCCAGCTGGCTGAACGTACACAGTGAACCTTGCCACCGCTCATCATCGAAGTGATGGCGCCCGCCGGGCGGGATGAGTCCGAAACACGGGCCTCCACCGTGCCGTTGTACGGGGAGTAACTTTCGGCGCACCGGTGGGTACATTCCGCCCTGGCCGAGTACGTCAGCCTTTCACGGTATTCCCAAAACCGCCATGACTCTCCTCCGTCGCGCCCTCGCCTCCGTCGCCCTGCTCTCCGTCGCCGCCAGCGCCGCCGTCGCGGCCCCGCGCCTCCTGGCCGATCTCACCGGCAAGTGGAACGTTACCGTCGCCACTCCCGATGGGACGCAGCCGAGCCTCATGACGCTCACGCAGAAGGGCGACTCCATCTCCGGCACCCTCGAGTCGCAGCTTGGTGCTGCACCTGTGGCCGGTGTGGTGAAGGGTGACT
>CAZNZG010000272.1:0-4661 GCA_964577455.1 uncultured Gemmatimonas sp.
TACAGCAGCGTGAAGAGCACCACCGGCAGCAACGTGCCGTCGGCCGCGGCCTTGATGGGATTGAGCGGAATGAGCGACAGGATGAACGTGCGGATCGACAGCGCGTCGGCGTTGGGCACGTCGATCTTCGCGGTCGCACGCAAGCGCGCAGTAGCGTCGGCGTCGAGCGTGAGTGTCTCGAACCACAGCGGCGATACGATCGTGGAGAGCGCCGCGCAGGCCACGAGCAGCAGCAGCATCCAGCCGAAAGCCTTGGCGCCCACCGTACCCGTGGCGCGCAGATCCTCACCGCCCGCCACGCCCACGATCAGCAGCGGTACGACCAGCGGAATGACGGTCATGCGCACCGCGTTGATCCACGCCGTACCGATGATATCGAGCACGGGCATGAATGCCGTCGTGAATGCCGACGGCGACGTCTCACGCGAGAGCCACATGCCCAGCGCGAGGCCCGCGACGAGACCGAGGGTGACCTGAACGCCGGTGGAGCGCAGCGGCGAACTTTTGGGCGGCTGACCGTTCATGCGCGCGAACCTACGCCCATGCGCGGAGCGACGCTACAGGCAATAGTTCGGGGATCCGAGTTCGGAGTTCAGACGGGCGTAGAGGTCGGATGCCTGACTGGGGCCAGATGGGCAGACGCCACGGGGTAGGCGAGTGGTTCACGGCGTGCCGCCGGCCGGGGTACCACGCGTTCCCATCCCGGCGGCGGCAGCGCGATCTGTCCCCAACACCGTGGCGTCCGCCCATCCGACCACCGTCCGACCTCGCACCTCGAGGCCCGTCCGCCGTCCGATATCCGAACTCGGAAGCCCGGCCTCAGCCCGTCAGAACCCGAAGCCCGTGGACCACACCACCATCCCCTTCCCCTTGCTGCCCGGGGCGTTGCTGCCGATCGGCACGTAGTAGCCCACGTCGCCGCCGAGGGCGAGGAGCGGCCACACATGCAGATTGCCGCCCACGTAGGTGCGCTGGGCAAGCGCGCCCAGGGGATCGTTGAAGGTGCGCAGCACGCCGGCGGTGAGCGCCACGCCGCTGCCCCAGTGGCCGAGCGAATTGGCGATTCCCACGTTGAAGCTCGCGCCGCCGAAACCCACCTTGGCGGCACCGAGGAAGCACCAGTCGCGCTGCTCGCTTTCGCGCACCAGCCCCATGCCGTAGCTCAGCGCCCACTTGAGCGGCGCACCATAGGTGAGCCCCCCCATGCACTGATCGAACTGCCAGCGCGTGGTGGGAGTACGCGGCGTGCTGTCGCCTGACGCGCGCGCAGGCGAAACCGGTGCGGCAACCTGCGCGGAGACGCCGGCAGGCACCACCGACGACAGCGCGCCGCAAAGGAGTGCCGCCCCACCGGCCGTGACCGCACGCGTGGCGCGCATCAGTATTTCAACCCGCTCGCGTCCGCGAATTCGCGCATCGCCTTCTCCTGTGCCTCGGTGAGGCTCTCCGGTACGGTGATGGTCACTTCCACGAGCAGATCCCCCTTCTTGCCGTCCTTCTCGATCCCCTGCCCCGTCACCTTGAAGCGGCGCCCCGCCGAGGTGCCGGGCGGGATACGAATGGCCACCTTCTTGGCGTCGAGCGTCTTCACGCTGATGCGCGAGCCGAGCGTGGCCTGCGCCACATTGATCGGCACCGTGGCGATGAGATCGAGCCCGTCACGCTTGTAGAAGCGGTCCGGCTGCACTTCGAAGGTGATCACGAGGTCGCCCGCCTGTCCTCCGGCGGCGCCCTTCCCCCCCTGTCCGCGCAATCGCACCTTCGTGCCCGACTCGGCGCCCGCCGGCACCGAAATGTTGACGGTGCGACGTGCCCGTGCCTCTCCAGTACCGCGGCACGTGCCGCAACGTTCCGTGGGCACACTCCCGCGCCCCATGCACACCGGGCAGGGACGGTTGACGGCAAAGCTCCCCTGGCCGAACGAAATCACGCCTCGGCCCGAGCACTCGCCACACGGCTTGATCTGCGCACCGGGAGCCGCTCCGCTGCCGCGGCACATCATGCACTCTTCGTTGACCTCGAGCTCCACCGGCACCTTGCCGCCGGTGGCAGCCACGCGGAAGGGCACCTCGATGGTCTGCTCGACGGTCTGCCCCTTTTCAGGGGCGCCACGACGGGCGCCGCCGCGTGCACCGGCCGTGGCACCAGCCCCGAACATGCTGGAGAAGAGATCGCCCAGCCCGCCGATTCCGCCCACATCGAAGTCGGTGAACGTCCCGGCACCAGCCTGTCCCGGCCCGCGCGCACTTCCCGTGCCCGGACGCGACGTACGCGCACCGCCACCGAAGCCACCGAAGGCACCAAGGCGACGCATGTCGTCGTACTGCTTCCGCTTCTCGGCGTCCCCGAGGACGTTGTACGCCTCGGAGATCTCCTTGAACCGGTCAGCCGCCTTGGGATCGTTCTGGTTCGCGTCGGGATGGTACTGCTTCGCGAGTCGCCGGTACTGCTTCTTGATCTCGTCGGCCGTGGCGGACGACGAGACCCCGAGGACCGCGTAGTAATCGGTGCCGTTGGCCATGCTGTGCGTTGAAGCCTCGCTGGGGAGCCGGAGCGGTCAGCTCAGGCGCCGGTCCACTGCTTCACGACCACGCGCGCGGGGCGCAGCACGTGTCCGTTGATCACGTAGCCCGCCTGGAAGCAGGCGGCCACGGTCCCGTCCTCCTCCGCCACACCGGCAGGCGTGGTGGTGACGGCTTCGTGCAAGTTGGGATCGAACGCATGCCCGGTCGGGTCGATGACTTCGAAGCCATGCCCGGCGAGCGACTTGAACAGCTTCTTCTCCACCATGCCCACGCCGTCCACGACGGCCTTGGCGTCGACGGTGGCGGGGTCCACATGCGCGAAGCGGGTGATGTCGTCGATGGCGTCCATGATGCCGCGCACGAGGTCACCCTGCGCCCGCCAGCCGGCTTCCTGTCGTTCCTTCACGGCGCGGCGTCGGAAGTTTTCGAACTCCGCGGCCAGGCGCAGGTGCTTGTCCTTCAGCTCATCGAGCTCGCGCTGGCGCTCGTCCGCCGCCTCGGCAGCGGGCGCGGTGTCCTGCCCGTCAGCCTGGGGGAGGGATTCGGTCGTCGCGTCGTCGTTCGACATGGGCTCAGTCATGGGATGGTCCAGCGGTGAACAGCGGGAGGCGCCGCACACTGGGCGGCGCACA
Organism: uncultured Gemmatimonas sp.; assembly: GCA_964577455.1. GTDB lineage: Bacteria > Gemmatimonadota > Gemmatimonadetes > Gemmatimonadales > Gemmatimonadaceae > Gemmatimonas. The sequence goes on from CAZNZG010000272.1 coordinate 3,158, forward strand.
CCACGGTTGATGTCTGATCGCTTCGGCCCCTACGGCTGGGGCCGCGCAAAGGTTACCGGCCGTCGACCGGAACCCATCGGATTGATACATCTCCAAACATCTGGAAGAATGGCACCACGCTCAAGCGGCGTCCGCCAATTGGATCAGCCGCGGGTAGTCCAGGCGGCGCTGTCGGTGTCGCGCGCGAAGGCCTTGCGAAGCCGGTCCAAGGCCAGCTGCGCCGCACGCCAGCGGATCTCGTGACGGTCGCCCGGCAGCACGGCGCGCACCGCGTGTACGTGGCCGTCGATGTCTACCCCCACCCACACCGTACCCACCGGCTTTTCGGGAGTGCCACCGCCGGGACCGGCAATACCGGTGATGCCGAGGCCGATGGTGCTGCCGAAGCGGAGGCGCGCCCCCGTGGCCATGGCGCGCGCCACCTCCTCGCTGACGGCTCCGTGCTCGGCGATCGCCTCGGCCGGCACGCCGAGCTCGCGGATCTTCACCTCGTTGGCGTAAGCGATCGTCCCGCCGAGCACGGTCCGGCTCGATCCGGGGACGGCGGTCAGGCGCATGCCGAGCATGCCACCAGTGCAACTCTCGGCCACGGCGATAGTGGCGTTGCGCGCCGCACACTCGGCCAACATGATTGCGGCGAGATCGTCGTCCCCCTCGCCGTACACGAAAGGCTCCACGCATGCACGCAGCTGCGCGGCGGCATCGGTCAGCGCCTGCTCCGCTGCACGGGGCTCGAGATCCCAGCTGGTCAGCCGCAGGTCCACGCCGTCGCTGCCGGGGAGATAGGCGAGCGACAGGCCATTCACGCCGCGGGCCAGATCCCCCAGGCGGTCCGCCAGCGCCGACTCGGCGATGTTGGCGGTGCGCAGTGTGCGGCTGCGAATCACACGCCCGCCAGCGGGCAGGCGATCGCGCAGGCGCGGGATGATGGTGTCGGCGAGCATGCCACGCATTTCACGTGGAACGCCCGGGAGCATGGCCACCCATCGCTGCTGCGCGTCTTCGAGCCAGATGCCGGGCGCGCTGCCGTGCCGGTTGGGGAGGATGGTGCAGCCGTCGGGGACCATGGCCTGCTGCTCGTTGCTCACGGGCAGTTCGTGATTGAATCGCTTGCGCCAGCGGTCCCGCAACGCGGTGAGGATCTCGTGATCCATCACCATCCCCTTGCCGAAGATCGAGGCGATCGCGGGCTTGGTCATGTCGTCGGCCGTGGGCCCGAGCCCGCCGGTGGTGATCACGGCGCCGGTGCGTTCGAGTGCCTCGCGCACGGCGGCCTTGATGCTCTCGGCATCATCGCCACAGGTGGCGCGCCGCACGATGCGCACGCCGAGTGCGGCGAGCTCCCGCGCAAGATGCGCGGCATTGGTGTCTATGGTGAAGCCGAGCAGCAGCTCGTCGCCGATGGTGACGATTTCGAGGTTCATGCCTGCAATCTAGTCGCGCGGTCAGGCGGAAAGCTCGTCGGGGCTCACGGGGGACGGAGGGCACGGGGGATGACAACGAG
>CAZNZG010000273.1:0-4661 GCA_964577455.1 uncultured Gemmatimonas sp.
ACGAGCGTTCCCTACGATCGTTCCTTACGGGAGCTCGATCTCGCGCCTGAGCCGGATGTCGCGGCTCGATGCCCCCACCATCACGCGCCACGTGCCCGGCTCCTCCACGAGCCTCATCGACGCATCGAGGAACCGGACCTGCGAGCGGTGCACGTCGAACGTGATGCGCTGCGAGGCACCCGCCGCAAGCGACACGCGGGTGAAGCCCGTCAGCTCCATCATGGGCCGCGCCACGCTGGCCAGCACATCACGCAGATAGAGCTGCACCACCTCGTCGCCGGCGCGCGCGCCGGTGTTCTGCACCGTAAGGGAGACGCGCACAGCCACGCTGTCGTCTCGAGGGCGGATCACCACGTCGAGATCGCGGTACGTGAACGTGGTATAGGTGAGACCGTGGCCGAAGGGGAAGAGCGGCAATCCCGTAAGGTCCAGGTAGTCATCGCCGCGGCCGGTGGGTTTGTGGCCGTAGTGCAGCGGGACCTGCCCTTCGTGCATGGGGAAGGTGATCGGCAAACGCCCGGCGGGGGCTCGGCGCCCGAAGAGCACGTCGGCCACCGCATCGCCGCCGGCCTGCCCAGGGTACCACAGCTGCATGGCGCCGTGCACGTCCTCGAGCCATGGCATGGTGATGGCGCTGCCGCCCACGAGCAGCACCACGGTGGGCGTGCCCGTGGCGGCCACGGCACGAATGAGCGCCTCCTGGCGCCCGGGAAGCCCCAGCTTCGCGCGATCGCGGAACTCCCCTTCCTCGATCCCCGCCACCACGACGGTCACGTCGCTGGCGCGCGCTTCACGTACCGCCGTGGCGATCGCGGCGTCCTGCTCGTCGCGTACACCCGCATCCCACAGCAGCGCCACGCGAGCGCTGCCCGTGGTCTCGAAGTACTCGAGCCGCAGGCGGTGCGCGGTGCCTCCCGCCAGGCGCACGACGCTCCGCGCCGTGCCGTGCGACGCCTTGCGCCAGCGGTCGATGCGGAGCGTGTCGTCGACCCAGAGCCGGTAGCCATCGTTCCCCTCGATGGCGAGGGTGCGCACCCCACCGACCGGTACCTGCAGGGTGCCGGTCCAGCGCGCCGCGTACCAATCGAAGGGCACGCCGCGCCCGGGTGAGTTGAGCGTCCAGGCAAAGGCGATCTGCGCATCGGTGCGCGTGATCGCCGGGGCTCCGGTGAAGTCGATGTTGGCCCAGTACTCCCCGCGCAGCCCCTGCACGCGCTGCCCTTCGTGTGTGGAGTGCAGCGCGGAGGCGGGTACCGGAACGAGATCCCGCGAGACGCGCGGCACGCCCGCGTGCACGCGTACGCGCGTGCCCGGCGGCGCTCCGGCGCGGATCCCGTCGGCGATGGTCACGGTCCGTGCGCCCGGCGGCGAATAGCCCCCCACGCGGCCTTCGATCGCGTCGGCGCCGATCACGGCAATGCGCCGGACGCCCGCGCCGAACGGCAGCACCGGCGCCCCGCCGGACACAGGCGGAACGCGCTGACCTCCGCGTAGTGTCACGCGTTCGTTTCGCAGCAGAACGAACGAGGAGGCGGCGGCCTCACGAGCGAGCGCCACATGCGCAGGGGACTGCGCCAGTCGCGCGGCCTCATCAGCGTTGCCGTACGGTGACTCGAAGAGGCCGAGCGCGAACTTCACGCGCAAGACGCGAGCAACGGCGCTATCGATCAGCGCCGGGGCAATCCCCGCCGTGCGGAAGGCGTTGAGGTAGGGGCGGTGCTGCTCCCACGACGACTGGAAGATCACATCGAGTCCCGCCTCGTATGCATGGCGCGTGGCGGTGGCGGTGCTCGCTTCGGTGTGGTGCAGCACCGTCGCCCCCCCGGTGGCCGCTGCATCGGACATCACGAAGCCGCCGAACTTCCACTCGTCACGGAGCACGGTCGTGAGGAGCGCGCGGTTCTGCGTGGCGGGGGAACCGTCCACCGAGTTGTAGGCGCTCATGATGCTGCGCGCTCCGGCATCATGGATGGCGCTGCGGAATGGCGGGAAATACCGCTCGCGCAGCAACCGCTCGCTGAATTCGATCGGATAGCTGTCGCGCCCCCCGTCGCCCACATTCGCCACGAAGTGCTTCGCCGTGGCCACCACGCCGCGTGTCTCGAGCGCGCGGATGTATGCGCGCCCCATCGCACCGGTGAGATGCGCGTCCTCGCCGTAGGTCTCTTCCGTACGCCCCCATCGCGGATCGTTCGCGATATTCACCACCGGTGACAGCGAGAGGCGAATGCCGCGTGCGCGCGTCTCGTCGGCGATCGCGGCGGCCACGCGGGCCATCAGCGTCGTATCCCACGTGGCTGCGAGACCGATCGCCTGGGGAAACGTGGTGGCCCCCTCGCGCGCGAGGCCATGCAGTGTTTCCTCGAAGGGCATCATGGGAATGCCCAGTCGCGTGGAATCGACGAAGAAGCGCTGGAGCGCCGCGATACGCTGTGCGTGCGCGCGCGCCGCTCGTGCCGGCGGCAGCGTGTCGGAGCGCGGCGATTCGGCGCGCATGCCACGCGGCGCCACCACCTGCAGCCCGAACGACCCGTGACGATAGTCGTGCGACGGATCGTCGCGGTCCCCCGGAATCATGAACAGCTGCCAGAACTTCTCCTCGAGCGTCATGCGCGCGAGCAGGTCCTGCGCCCGCTCCGATGGCGAGCGTCGGGGATCGCGGTACATCGCATCTGCAGGCGGGCGAACGGCGACCGACGCGTTCGCGACCGACGCGTTCGCGGCCGATGCCTGAGCGGCAAGCGATGCCGGCGTAAAGCAGAACAGCGCACATGCAAGCATGCGCGCCGTATGAATCGTGAGGAGTGAGCGCATCCCGTACGTTAGGGGAGAATCTCCAACTCCGCCTGTGCCGCCGCCAAGGCCGGGCCACCGAATTGCACCAACGCCCACAGCGTGTACTTGCCTGCGGCGACCGCCGGCATCGTGGCCCGGAACCGCTCCGTTTTTCCCGGCTCCACCAGCTTGCCCTCCACGAAGGCGAGGGCGCCCACCACGTCACCGTCGGCGTCACGCACCTGCAGCTCCCCGATCACCCGGGTGCTCACCGTACCGGTGTTCTTGTACACCACTTCGACGTGCTTCCCCTTGAGCACCATGTCCACCACCTCGCCATCGGTGGTGACCGAGTCCGACGCCGGGGCGGCTGGAATGGCTCCCGTTCCCCTGGGCGATGACTGCGCCCGCAGTGAGGCGCCGGGATACAGCGCGAGGAGCGCCAGCACGAACAGCGCCATCAATGCAAGCGGTGCACGGAGCAGGGAGGTACGGGGAGGGGTCAGCATGCTCCCCGCCTGTTGAAAGGTCTGTGCCATCCCCCCACGCGCTGATTCGCCGAGAAAATCGCCCCCTGAGGCGGAGCGTGTGGAGCATCTGCCACAGCGGCTGTGGGTTCGTCGCGGCAGCCGACGCCGGCGTGCCAGCGCGCCCGACGGGTCAACGGCCGGCGCGCGAGGCCTCGTACACCCGGATCCAGTCGTCTACGGTATACCGGCTCAGCACCTCGACGATCACCGCCCACGGCACGTCGTCGACCGAGCCGAAACGCAGGCAGCACTTCCCCATGTCGAGCCGCTTGCCTGCTGCCGCAAATGCCGCCGCGATGCGCCGCTCGTCTGCGGTGTCGGTGTAGGCACACATCAGGTACAGCGCATAATGGCGCTTCTGTGCCGCGAGCGACACGAACGCCAGGGGCTGCCGATTGTACGTGGTCGGATACCGGGACAGCGGAACGACCCACCCGATCATGCCGAAGGACATGATCTCGTCGAAGCCCGGCTGCACCGCCCCATTCACGAGCTCGCGGACGGTGCGCATCACCTCCTGGCGCTCCGGAGGGAGTTCGGCGAGGTACTCGGCCACCGTTGCTGCCTTGCTGCTGGCCATCAGGGGCTCCGGAGTTCACGAGTTGAGGGAACCGATAGTGGCATGACACTTACGGGAACATACCGAGCTGGCGATAGTTCAACAGTAGAGCCCGCGGACGCACGTGGGTCGCGTCCCTTTCGGTTCTGCGCATGTCCGAACTGCCGCCAGTGTTCGTTGACCCACAGGATACCGCCCTGTTGTCGGCCATCGTCGACACCGCCGGCAGTGTGATCCTCGGTCTGTATCCCGACTACCGCATCTTTACCTGGAACCGGGCCGCGGAGCTGTTGTACCAGACGCCGCGCGAGCAGGCGCTCGGGATGAACTATGTGGAGACGTTCATCGCGCCGGAACACCGCGAGTTCGTGAAAGCCGACATCCTCGAAGTGCTGGCCGGCAAGCGCACGCTCAATTTCGAGGATGATTCGGTGCTCCCTGACGGGACGCGCCGTACGCTGATCTGGAACGTCACGCGCATCCTCGACCCCGCGGGTGAGCCGGCCGGCATCGTGGCCATCGGGCAGGACATCACCGAGCGCAAGGAAGCCGAGCAGCGCTTCAGACTGGTGTTCGAATATGCGCAGGATGGCCTGCTGCTGTCCGATCCCAGCGGTGTGGTGGACTGTAACCCCGCGGCACTCGCGATTCTCGGTCTCGCAAACAAGGACGAGCTGGTGGGTAAGCGGCCCGCGGCGTTCTCGCCGCCGCTGCAGCCAGATGGCAGCCCGTCCGACGAGAAGTCGCGGGCACTCGGTGCCGTGACTCTCACGCAGGGCGCGCACACCTTCGACTGG
>CAZNZG010000274.1:0-4635 GCA_964577455.1 uncultured Gemmatimonas sp.
ATCCCGCGGCGCGCGGACTGGAGGGCGCGCGCGGCCACGATGCCATGGAAATCCTCGGGCGTGGTTTCCTCTCGGACGAGGATGACCTGTTCGCCCTGCTGGTACCTCCGTTCGGCGACATCCGGATCGAAGACCACGATACCACTCGCCGCGCCGGGGCTGGCTGGCAGCCCCACGGCAATCGGCGTGGATTGGGAGCTCGCCGCGATCACGCGATGGAGTAGCTGGTCGAGTTGCCCCGGCTCAAGCCGCTGCACCGCATCGCGCTTGGTGATCAACCCTTCGTCGACCATGTTCAGCGCGATCTGGAGCGCCGCGGCAGTGGTCCGCTTGCCCGTTCGTGTCTGCAGCAGGTACAGCGTACCACGCTCGACAGTGAACTCGATGTCCTGCATGTCGCGGAAGTGCTGTTCCAGCCGCGCCTGGGTGTCGAGTAACTGCTCGTAGGCGCCGGGAAGAAGCCGCGCCATTTCGTCGATGTGAAGCGGGGTGCGGATACCGGCGACCACATCCTCGCCCTGCGCGTTCACCAGGAACTCACCGTAGAAGCGGCGCTCACCGGTGCTGGGATCGCGCGTGAAGGCCACGCCGGTCCCCGAATCGTCTCCCATGTTGCCGAACACCATCGAGACGATGTTCACACCGGTCCCGAGGGTGTGCGAGATGCCATTCACTTTGCGGTAGTCGACCGCCTTCTTCAGCGTCCACGAGTTCCACACGGCTTCGATGGCTCCCCACAGCTGGACATGGGGATCCATCGGAAAGTCCTCGCCCGTTACGGCACGCACGAGCTGCTGATACTCCTTTACCAGCGACCGGAGGGCGTCCGCGGACAGATCGCTGTCGTTCACGACGCCGGAGGTCAGTCGCTTGGTGGCGAGCAGCTGCTCGAAACGATGGATCGAGACGCCGAGGACGACGTCCGCGTACATCTGCAGGAACCGTCGATAGGAGTCGTAAGCAAAGCGCGGATTGCCGCTGGCAGCCGCCAGTCCTTCGACGGTGGTGTCGTTCAGGCCGAGGTTGAGGATCGTGTCCATCATCCCGGGCATGCTCACCGATGCTCCCGACCGCACCGACACGAGCAGCGGGTTGGCAGGATCACCGAAACGCTTGCCGCTCGCCTGCTCCAGACGCGACAATGCGCCCCGTACTTCCTCGCGCAGCGCATCGGAGATGCCGCCGTGCTCGAGATACGAGACGCATTCTGCCGCCGCAATCGTGAAGCCCGGCGGGACGGGGACGCCGAGATTGGTCATCTCGGCGAGGTTGGCCCCCTTACCACCGAGGACCGTTTTCATGTCCCTCGTGCCGTCAGCCTTGCCGTTCCCGAAGAAATAGACCGACTGCGTCACGAGGGCTCCCCCTGCGGTGTTATGAAACAGACGTGAAACGGATCAGGCTGCCCCGAGCGGAATGCCCGCCATGCTGCCTGCCCGAAGGAGTTCCGGCTCCGCCGGTGTTGCCGTGGGATACCGCCCAGAGAAACAGGCGTGGCAATACCCACCCGGACCTTCCGGCATGGCCGACAGCATACCGTCGATCGAGAGGTACCCCAGCGAGTCAACGCCGAGATGCCGCACGAGTTCCTCATGGGTCATCTGCGCCGCAATCAGCTCCTCCCGGCGAGGCGTATCGATGCCGTAGTAGCAGGGGCTGATGATGGGGGCGCTCGACACCCGCATGTGCACCTCGCGGGCCCCCGCGGCGCGGACCAGTGACACGAGTCCGCGCGTGGTGGTGCCACGGACGATCGAATCGTCAACCATGACCACCTTCTTCCCCTCGATGATCTCGCGCACCGGGTTGTACTTCACCTTCACCTTGGCATCACGCCCCGACTGCGTGGGCTGGATGAAGGTCCGCCCCACATAGTGATTGCGGATGAGCGCCAGCTCGTAGGGAATCCCCGATTCTTCGGCGAACCCGAGGGCGGCGGAGTTGGACGAATCCGGCACGGCGAACACCACCTCACCACCTACTGCCGGGCACTCGCGGGCGAGCTGCCGGCCGAGCGCACGCCGCGAGCGGTCGACGGACCCGCCGAAGACTTTGCTGTCGGGGCGGGCAAAATATACATGCTCGAATACGCACCGGTTGAGAGGGGCCGCCGGCAGGGCGGTGATGGAACGCACGCCATGACGATCCACGGCGACGATCTCCCCCGGCCGGTTTTCGCGCTCGACCGCGGCGCCGACGATGTCGAGCGCACAGGTCTCGGAGCCGAACACATAGCCGTCGGCCAGGCGTCCCATCACCAGCGGGCGCCAGCCATGCGGATCGCGGGCCACGATGACCGTCTCGTCGATCACCACGAGCAGGCAATACGCGCCTTCCACTCCCTGCAGCGCCGCCGCAACTCGCGCTTCGGGCGAGTCACCAGTCGCGCGGGCAATGCGGTGCACGATGACTTCCGAATCCATCGTACTGGAGAAAATCGCGCCCTCGTCTTCGAGGGCACGGCGCAGCTCGACCGCATTGGTGAGATTGCCGTTGTGTGCCAGGGCAATGTGCCCACGACGCACGCGGGCGAGCACCGGCTGTGCATTCTCGATGGCCGAGGAACCGGCCGTGCTGTACCGCGTGTGGCCAATGGCGATGGGGCCGGTAAGGACCGCCATCTCCTCGTCCGCGAAGCCCTCCGACACCAGGCCCATGGCACGGCTCACCCGTGCCATGCCGTTCTCATCCACGGCAACGATGCCTGCAGACTCCTGCCCGCGATGCTGCAGCGAGTAGAGGCCAAGCTGCGTCAGCGCGGCCGCATCCTTATGGCCGTAGACGCCGAAAATACCACACATGGGAGAACTCCCTGTCAGTCGTTGGAGGGAGCGTGCGACGCCGCCACCGCATGCTCAGCCGGCGTTTCGCCGTCCATCGCCTGCGGAATGGCCTCGTGGAACGCCTTCGCGAGCCACGTTACGGGAGCCGTGAACGTGTCATCCGAAATAGTGAAACTGGCACGCGCCTCGGCGCTGGCCACCGTGCCGATCACCCGCGCCGGCACGCCGTGGCGTTCGGCGATCCGCAGGACCGCGGCGCTGTCCGCCGTGGAGACCACGACACGGCCGTGCGCTTCTCCGAACAACAGCGCGCGGTGCGGAAGCGTGGCCCATGCAGACAGATCAACGGCAAAGCCGAAGTGGCGATCCGGGTCCATCATCGCACACTCGGCGAGTGCCACGGCGAGCCCGCCGTCACTGCAGTCGTGTGCCGAGCGTACCACGCCACTGGTGATCGACTCGAGCAACGCATCGATCAGCGCGCGTTCACGCACCGGATCGCACACCGGCGGTTCGCCGATCGTGAGGCCATGAATCGTGAGCAGATACTCACTGGCCCCGAGTTCGTCGGTGCATTCGCCAAGCAGCACGATCTCGTCACCGACCTGCTGGAACGCCGAGGGCGTCACATGCGCCATCGATTCGATCAGGCCGACCATGCCGATGGTCGGGGTGGGATGAATCGCGCCCTGCGGATTCTCGTTGTACAGCGAGACGTTCCCGCCAGTGACGGGGGTCTCGAGCACCGTGCACGCCTCACCCATCCCGGCGATCGCCTCGCTGAGCTGGAAGTACACTTCCGGCTTCTTCGGGTTGCCGAAGTTGAGGTTGTTCGTGATGGCCTTCGGGCGTGCTCCGCTGCAGGCCACATTGCGAGCGGCTTCACACACGGCGGCCCGCCCGCCATTGCGCGGTGACAACGCCACGTGTCGGCCGTTGCCGTCGATGCAGAGCGCGATCGCCTTGTCGGTGCCGCGCAGTCGGACCACCGCCGCATCGCTGCCCGGTCCGCGCACCGTGCTGGTACGGACCGTCGAATCATACTGCTGCCACACCCACCGCTTGCTGGCGATGGTGGGCGACGCCAGCAGGCGTTCAAGCGTCCACGCGTGATCCTTCTCCTCCGGGAGCGGCTTGACCGCGAGCGGATCACGTGCACGTGCGGCCTTGAGCGTCTCGCTCTCCTTCGGCTCGAGGACGTACTGCGGGCACTCGGTCACGAGGCGCGATCCGGGGAACTCGGCCACCACGCGATCGCCCTCGGTCACGCGATAGACCGGGTCGGCGATCACTTCGCCGATCACCGCGGCTTCGAGATCCCATTTGGCGAGGATGGCACGCACGTGGTCCTCGTGCCCCTGCTTCGCCACCACGAGCATGCGCTCCTGCGACTCCGACAGGAGAATTTCGTACGGGGTCATCCCCTGCTCGCGCACGGGTACCTTCGTCACGTCGATCGTCACGCCCACGTCGCCACGCTCGGCCATTTCCGCCGACGAGGAGGTCAGACCGGCGGCCCCCATGTCCTGAATGGCCACGATGTGACCGCTGCGGATGAGTTCTAGCGAGGCTTCGAGGAGCAGCTTCTCGGTGAACGGATCACCGACCTGCACCATGGGGCGCTTCGCGTCGCTGGCCTCGGAGAGATCCTCGGAGGCGAAGGACGCGCCGTGAATGCCGTCGCGACCGGTGCGCGCACCGACGGCCATGATCGGGTTGCCAACGCCCGAGGCCACGGCGCGCATGAGTTCGTCCTCGCGCATGAGGCCCACACACATCGCGTTCACGAGCGGGTTGCCCTCGTACGACGGATCGAAGACCACTTCGCCGCCCACGGTGGGCACGCCCACAC
>CAZNZG010000275.1:0-4630 GCA_964577455.1 uncultured Gemmatimonas sp.
GACAGATCGAGCGCAGTGCCCGGGTTCCGGGCAGGAGGCGTGGCAGGGTCGAGCCCCGAGGGCCAGCGAATCGCGCCGTGGTCGGCCGGGTCCGCCTGGCGGGACGGCCGGGGCGCATGCAAGGGAGTCACAGTCATGGCCCTCCCAATCTAGAAGGGCGTAAGCAGTTGCGCTCAACTTGCCGGCCCCAGCGGCCGATACCTGCAGGCGGAGAGGAGTACCCTGACCGACTGACCAATGCGTTCCGCCCGACCCACACACCTGCTTGCCGTGCTGTTCACGGCCGTCCCGACGCTGCTGGCCTTCCCCGGGTGCACCGCGACCACGGAAGCCCCAGCCGCCTCGCGTCTGACCATCGTGCAGGGGCATCTGCAGCAGGCTGCCGCGGGCACCCTTCTGCCAACCCCCGTCGTACTCCGTGTGCTCGATACGGAGAACGCACCCATGGCCAACGTGCCCGTGAGCTTCAACGTGCTCGCGGGCGGCGGATCGGTGGACCCGGCCACCGCCAAGAGCGACGCGAACGGCGAAGTGAAGGCGCGCTGGACGCTGGGGCCGGGCGCGCAGGTCCAGACCATGGTCGGCAGCGCCCCCGGTGTGGAGCCGGTCACGCTGAGTGCCCTCGGGGTGCTGCCCAGCGACATCACCATCGCGCAGGGCAACAACCAGTCGGCCCGGGTGAGCACAGCCCTTCCGGTCCAGCTGGTGCTGCGCGTGACGGGCGGCAACAACATGCCGATCCCCGGTCAGACCGTCGCGCTGGCAATCACGTCGGGCGGTGGGAGTCTCTCTCCGCAATCGGCCGTGACCAACAGCCTGGGTGAGGTGACGGTTCGCTGGACGCTCGGTCCGCAGGTCGGGCTGCAGACGGCCACGGCCACCTCCGGCACGGTCGGCCCGATCACCATCACTGCCACCGGCAACTGACGCCTCCAGACGAACCGTTCGCGGACGTTCGGGGTTGAGAAGGGGGCGCCACCTGCCGGCGCTCCCTTCGTTCATTCGTAGCCCCTTTTTTCGTGCGGGGCGCTCCCTTAGTTGTTCGCCATGCACGCGCCTCCGACATCAGCCGCTCCCCACGCCCCGTTTGCCGGAAAGGTGGTCGTCGTCACGGGGGCCAGCGACGGCATCGGTCGCGCGGCGGTCCAGCGCTACGCCCAGGGCGGCGCCCACGTGGTGATGGTGGGGCGCAACGAAGCGAAGACCGCCGCGGCGGCCAAGGCGATCATGTCGCAGAGCGGCCGTCGCGACATCACGTGGGAGATCGCCGACTTGTCGCGCCAGGATGCAGTGCGCGATCTGGCCCGGCGGCTTGGCGACCGGTTGCCGAAGATTCACGTGCTGGCCAACAATGCCGGCGCGATGTTCCTCGAGCGAGAGATGACCGTCGACGGCCTCGAGCGCACCTTCGCGCTCAATCATCTGAACTACTTCACGCTCTCGCTGCTGCTGATGCCGGCGCTCGTGCGTGCGGCCGCCCCCGGTGCCCCCGCCCGCATCGTGAACGTGGCCAGCCGGGCACACGAGAATGCCCGGCCGGTACTGGACGACCTGCAGCTGACGCGAGGCTTCGGCGGCTGGCGCGCCTATGCCAACTCGAAGCTGTACAACATCTGGTTCACGCGCGCGCTCGCGCGCCGCGTCGATCCCGCGCGTGTGAATGTGCAGGCGATGCATCCGGGCGTGGTCAGCACGCGCTTCGCCACCAACAACGGGCGCATGGGTCGTGTGCTGCGCCGTCTTATGGACGTCGTCTCGGTCACGCCCGATCAGGGGGCGGATACGCTCGTGTGGCTGTCGCACGCCGCCGAGCCGCTCGCCGAGGGCGGACGCTACTGGGTCAAGCGCGCGCCGCGCAGTCCGTCGCGGACCGCACGCGACGACGCCCGCGCGGAGCAGTTGTGGGCGCAGTCGGTGGCGCTCACGGGGCTCGATGTTGAGGCACGTCCGGCCGGTGCTCAGGGGGCTCATGCCGTTTCGTGACCTGCCGCGGCTTTGGACCATCCTGCGGCGGCTCGTGCCGCTCGTCCTGTCGTTCCTGCGCGATCGGCGGCGCTGGCTGTGGTTCGGCGCGCCGCTCGTGCGCAGCGCGGCCTTCCACGAACGCCGGGCGCGCGCCATCGTGCACCACGTAGCCACCCTGGGACCCACGTTCGTGAAGCTCGCGCAGATCTTCGCGAGCCGCGCCGATCTCATCCCCGAACCGTATCTCCACGCCCTCGGCACACTCACCGATCGCGTGCCCCCCGTGCCCTGGCCCACGCTGCGTGCCACGCTCAGCGAGGCATGGCAGGCCGACCCGGACACGATCGTGGATGCCCTCGACCCTGATCCGATCGCTGCCGGCTCGCTCGGACAGGTGCACCGCGCCAGATACGAAGGGCGCGACGTGGTGGTGAAGGTCCTGCGCCCCGGTGTGGAAGCGATCGTGGAGCGCGACGTGCGACTCTCACGCAAGATCGTCGACGCGGTCTACGCGCGGTGGCCCCACGTGCACGTGCTGGGCTTCCGCGTGGTGCTCGACGAGTTCGATCGCCATGTGCGCGAAGAGATGGACTTCGAGCGGGAAGCCATGCAGTGCATGCGGATGCGTGAACGATTCGCCGACGAGCCGCGCCTCTGCATCCCCGCGGTGGAGACGGCGCTCACGCGCCGCACGGTGCTCGTCCTGGAGTTTCTCGAGGGCACGCGCATCGACCGGTTGGACGACCAGCTCGCAAGAGGCGTGGTGCGTGCCGAGAGGCTCACGGAAACGTTGATCGAGACCTATGCCCGCATGATGCTGCGCGACGGGGTCTTTCATGCCGATCCGCACCCGGGCAACCTGCTGGTGGACCGCCGCGGCCGTCTCGTGCTGCTCGACTTCGGCATGGTGATCGACGTCCCGGTTGCCACCCGGAAGGCCCTGTTCGACACGATTCTCTCGGCGATCCGGCGCGACGCCGAAGGCACGGCCCGCGGCTTCTACGCGCTGGGCATGGTAGCGCCCGGCACGCCGCCGGAGACGATGAACGCCCTCGTGGCCACCCTGCTCGAGATCGCGTACAGCGAGACGGCCACCATCGAACGAGCCCGCGTGGTGGCTGACCGCGTACTGAAGGAGCTGTTCAACTGGCCGATCATTCTGCCCGGTGAACTGGTGTACTTCGCGCGCACGGCGGCACTGATCGAGGGAATCGGCGCGCGCTATGACCGCAACTTCAACAGCATTCGGGTCGCCTCGCCGATCATGATGCGCCTGCGCAGCGAACTGCTCGCAGCGCTGTTGGGCGACAACGGTAAGCGGGACCCCCTGGTCACCTGGGCCGCCACGCTTGGCGCGCTCGCCGGCACGGCGTACACGGTGGTGAAGCGGTGGCTGCCTGGGCGGCTGCTGACGGCTTCCAGAATAAATCGGCCGGAAGCCGAACACTTGAACTGACGCCTGACGACTCACCGGCCCGCGCGACCGCTCCGACGTGCAGAGATCGGGCGGGCCGCGGGGAGTCGTCAGCTGTCAGTGGACGGTGTCAGTCATCAGCCACGATCAGAAAATCCACTCCCGGAACAGATCAAACCCGAACTGCATACGCGGGAACACGTCGCCCGCCGGACGCGTGCACGGCGCCGATCCGGGGTCGACACCCACCTGTCCCCACCAGTTGCGGGCAATACGATACTCGGCAGCCACGCCGCCCCAGAGCGTGGCCCCGCGCGATGCGGCCTGACTGGTCCCGCGACAGACGCCGGTGTTGAGCCGCAGGAAGGTGCGCTCGCCGAATTGCTTGCCGGCGCTGATGCTGAGATTGAGGTTATCGAGCAGCGCGGTGGGTGAGAGCGCGGTCTCGGTGTTGCTGCCGGCCGTGCTCACCTGCACGGTATTGAAGACGGGCAGGAGACGCTGCAGTGCTCCCTCCACAGCACCACCGACCGACGGCAGCAGCACGCCGGTGACGGCGCGCACCGTACTCTGGCTCTGCCCGTCGAGCGCGAAGGTGGGGGCACCGAAAATCAGCAGCGAAATGATCTCGCTCTCCGGAGCACTGGCGTAGAGCGGATCGGTGCTGGAGAGTGTGAGGACCGGGCGATCGTAATTGCCACCGATGTGCACCCGCACCGGGATTTCGCTGCCCCCTGCCACCCGCACCACATTGGTGGCGCTGATGTCGAGCGTGGGCGCCATCGCATTGTTGCCGAAGAAGCGCACGCGCCCCGAGTCCACACTGAAGCTGCGGTTCACGACTCCCAGTTCGAGGCGATACTGCCCGCGGTTCGCCAGAATCTCTCCGTCGAGCGCCAGCAGGTCGCCGCTCATCGTCACATTGAGTCCGCCCGAGAGCTTCACGCGCGACTCCGGCGTCTGCACCCAGACATCATTGCCAAGGTCCACGCGCGCGTTCTCCACTCGCAGGTAGTTGCCGAGTCGCGACAGTGACTGTGCCGCCGTTTCGGCAACCGGGACTTCGTCGGCACCGAGCAGCGCGCGCGCCGCGTCGCTCGACAGATCGAGTGCGGTCCGGGCGCCGAGCGGGTCCACCACCAGATTGGCGCGCGGCACGAGCAGGCTGCCGCTCAGCACCGGGCGGGAGAGCGGCCCCTCCACTCGCACATCGCCACCCACATCCAGATCGGTGCCATCGCGCTGACGCGA
>CAZNZG010000276.1:0-4575 GCA_964577455.1 uncultured Gemmatimonas sp.
AGGCCGCGAAGCCGTACACCATGATCGAGAGCGACAGCGTGGTACCGCTCAGCGTGAAGACCGGCGACCACACCGGCGACTCCGATACCCACTTGCCGGCATACAGTGAGAGGGCGAGCAGCACGAGACCGATGGCGGTCGTCTCGAGCACGGCGCCGGGACGTACGTAGCGCATGTACAGTCCCATGAGCAGGGCGATCGGGATCGTGAGCCCGATCGTGACCGTGCCCCACGAGCTGTCGCGCAGCGCATTGACCACCACCAGCGCCAGTACCGAGATCAGGATCACCATGATGCCGAGCACCGCGATCAGCGCGGTGGTACCGGCCACGGTGCCGATTTCCTCCTTGGCCATCTGGCCAAGCGACTTGCCGTCACGGCGTACGGAGGCGGCGAGAATCACGAAGTCCTGCACGGCCCCGCCGAGCACCACACCCACCAGGATCCAGATGGCTCCCGGGAGGAATCCGAATTGGGCGGCCAGCGTGGGCCCCACGAGCGGCCCCGGCCCGGCAATGGCCGCGAAGTGGTGCCCGAACACGACCCACTTGTTGGTGGGCACGAAGTCGCGACCGTCCTCCAGCCGCTCGGCCGGGGTGGCCCGGTCCTTGTCGAGGGCGAAGATGTCGTGGGCGATGATGCGGCTGTAGAACCGATAGCCGATCAGGTAGGTGCAGACCGCGGCGGTGAGGAGCCACGCAGCGCTGATCTGTTCGCCGCGGTTGATGGCGATGAACGCCATGGCACCCGCGCCGACGGTGGCCACGGCCACCCAGGGGAGGAGTTTGAGCAGGCGAGACACGCGGAGGGGAGAGAGGTGGGAGACCGACGTGCCCATATGCGCTCCGGGACATGGGCTTGTCAATGAACGCGCATCCCATGGTCCCCGTTGTCTGCGGGGGTGGCTATTCTTCGGGCATGCCCACCCCCGTCACGCTCATCCCCGGCGACGGCATTGGCCCGTCCATCGCCGAAGCCACCGTCCGCCTTCTCGATGCCGCCGGCTGCGAGATCATCTGGGACCGTCAGGTCGCCGGCATGGCCGGCGTGGCCCGCTGGAACGACCCGATCCCCGACGCCACGCTCGACTCCATCAAGCAGACCCGCGTGGCCCTCAAGGGCCCACTGGAGACGCCGGTGGGGGAGGGGTTCCGTTCCATCAATGTGGCGTTGCGCAAGACTTTCGACCTCTACGCCAACGTGCGGCCGGCTCGCACCATCGTGCCGGGACGATTCGAGAACATCGACATCACCCTGATCCGTGAAAACACCGAAGGGCTCTATATCGGTGTGGAGCACTACGTGCGCATCGGCGATGATCCGCGGGCGGCGGCGGAATCGGTCGCGATCATCACCCGGCACGGTAGTGAGCGGATCGTGCGCTATGCGTTCGAGTATGCGCTCACGCACGGCCGCCGGAAGGTCACGCTCGTGCACAAGGCCAACATCCTCAAGTATTCGCAGGGACTCTTCCTCGATGTGGGGCGCATGGTGGCCCGCGAGTACGAGGGGCGCGTGCAGTTCGAGGAGCGCATCATCGATGCGATGGCCATGCACCTCGTGATGCGTCCCGAGCAGTTCGACGTGGTGGTTACCACCAACCTGTTCGGCGACATCCTGTCCGACGAGATTTCCGGCCTCGTGGGCGGCCTCGGGCTGGCCCCCGGTGCCAACATCGGCAAGAATGCGGCGATCTTCGAGGCGGTACATGGTACCGCCCCCGACATCGCCGGCAAGAACATCGCGAATCCCGGCGCACTCGTGCTAGCGGCGTGCATGATGCTCGAGCACATCGGCGACACGCGGAACGCGCAGCGCATCTCCACCGCGTTCGAGAAGACCATCCGCGACGGTACGGTGCTCACGCGCGACCTCGGCGGCACGGCCGGCACCGATCAGTTCACCGATGCCGTGATCGCCAACCTTGACTGAGCATTCCGCCCAGCCCGTGCGGGTACTGCACTGCTCGGACATCCATTGTGGCCGACCGTTCGTTGAGGCGCACGTCCGGGCTGCGCTGGCGCTCGCCGAGTCGCAGCCCTGGAACGCGATCGTGCTTTCCGGCGACTTTTCGCAGCGCGCGCGCGTGCACGAGTTCGAACGGGCCCGTGACCTGGTGCAGGCCTTCCGCGCAGTGGCGCCCACCATCACGGTGCCCGGCAATCACGATGCGGCGTGGTGGCACGCGCCGTTCGGTTACGGCGACTTCGCGCGTGTGCACGAACGCTACCGGCAGTACATCTGCGATGATCTCGCGCCCACGGTACAGGCGCCCGGCGTCACCATGGTCGGGCTCAATTCGGCGTGGGGCACGAATCCGGAGTCGCTCACCTGGTATCCGCGGGACTGGCGCGTGAAGGGCGGGCTTACCGAGGAGCAGCTCACGCATGCGAATGTACGGCTCGCCGCGGCGCCCGCCGGTGACCTGCGCCTGCTCGTGGTCCATCACAACGTGGTGCGTGGCCGGCTCTCCAATCGCTGGGGGCTCAAGCAGCCGCTGCGCGTGCTAGATGCCATCGCCGCGATGCCGGTCGATGTGGTGTGCACCGGCCACGATCATGAGGAGCGTGTGGAGCGGGTGGAACGCGGCACCGGCCACTTCGTGGTGAGCGCAGCCAATACGCTCAGCAGTCGCATGAGAGGACATCGCCCCAGCGCGCTCAATGTGATCGAGGCCACGCCCGACACGCTCTCGGTACAGGCGTGGTGCTACACCGAGGGGGCCTTTGTCCCCGGCCCCATGCGACTGACGAGCCCACGCTTCACGGCCCGCGTGATGACTCCCCGCTGAACAGCGCCTGCTGTGCCAGCTGCCGTTCGATCTGCTGCAGCAGCCCCTGCAACTCGTCCATCATGCCGCGCAGGGCGCCACGGAACAGCCAGCGGTACCACACGCCGGTCGCCGCGGCCGCCAGCACACCGGCGCCCGCCGCCGCGAGCAGCGGCGCCGCACTCAGGGGCGGTACCCCCAAGGCCTTGCCCATCCCGAGCGCGGTTCCGAGGATCGCGGCCACGCTCATGATGCCCATGAGGGCCAGATCGAGCACCACATTGCTGCGGAGTCCGGCGCGCAGATCACCGGTGATGACCACCTCGCATGCCGAAGACGAACCCGAACCGCGCCCCTGCAGCGTCACGTTCAGGTCGAAGAGCTCGATCTGCTCGAGACGGTAGCGCAGGGCCTTCTCCTTCTGGAGACCGAGCATCGGATTGGTGTAGGCTTGCAGCAGGCGAGGCACCTTGAACCGCATGATGCCGCCATCGAGCGGATGGCCATTGATCGTATCCTGCAGCACGAACTCGTGTGGCACTCCGGTGAACACGGCACCGAGCGCCTTCAGCGTGTCCTTGGGGGTGGCTTGGATCACACGCGAGACCGAAACCGCCCGATCACTCGTTCCCATGAGGAACGTCATCTGGCGGTCTTCGCGCTCCGTGAGGGCGATCGCCGAAGTCCCCGCGCCCTGCGAGCGCAACTCGGCCAGGGCAATCGCCACGTACTGACGCGAGATCCCGGCCTCCACCGCCGCCGCTTCCACGTCACGCACACGATAGTTGTCGGGGTCGACCGGCGCATCGTGCGCGATGGCCTTGCCGGAAGAAGCGCCCGTCGAGCTGCGGAGGACGGCATTGCGCTCCATGCGGTGCGCGGCTTGTGCCTGGAGCTGCGCGGCGCGTTGCCACACCAGTCGTGCATCCGACTCGGTCAGTACACCACCAGGCGCCGCGTCGTCCTGGGCCTGTCGCTGCGCTTCCACGTCGCGCAGCACATCGTCGAGGGCGCTCGCGATCAGATCGGCGCTCGCGGGGCGCTCTTCGGGATCCTTGCGCAGGCAGGATTCGATGAGGGCAACGAGGGCGGGCGGTGTATCCTGCGACACGGCAGCAAACGACGGAACGGGTCGCGTCACGTGCGCCACCAGTACGCTCTGCGGCGTCCCGTCGAAGGGCGGGGCCCCCGCGAGCATATGCCACGCCACGCATCCGAGGGCATACAGGTCACTGCGCCCATCCAGCGGTTCGCCGGACGCCTGTTCGGGGCTCATGTAATGCACCGAACCAAGCACGTTGCCGACCAGCGTCAGGTTCGACGCATCCGAGGAGTCTCGCGCGATGCCGAAATCCGTGACCACGGCGCGTCCGGACTCGCCGTCGAGCAGAATGTTGTCCGGCTTGATGTCACGGTGCACCACACCGCGGGCGTGGGCATAGGCAAGCCCCCACGCCACCTCGCGGAGTACGCGGATCGATTCGGTGATGGGCAACGGGCCCCGCTCGCGCATGCGATCACCGAGCGACTCGCCGTTGATGTACCGCATGGTGAACCAGACCACCCCGTCGGTTTCGTCGGCGCGGTACACATCGATGATGTGCGGGTGCTCCAGTCGCGCACTGGTGCGAGCTTCGCGCAGGAACCGCTCGCGCTGCTCCTGGTCCGCGCGGTCCGCGAGCAGCACCTTGAGGGCAACCAGGCGGTCGAGAAAACGGTCCCTGACCAACCACACAGCGCCCATGCCGCCAGTGCCGAGCAGCTGGACGACTTCGAACGATTCCTGCAGCACGGCTGGCAGGGGG
>CAZNZG010000277.1:0-4574 GCA_964577455.1 uncultured Gemmatimonas sp.
GACACGGCGCGCAACCTCGAGGCGATGAAGATCGACATGGTCGTCATCCGCCACAGTGCCTCCGGTGCCGCGAAGTTCCTCGCCGAACGCATCGAGTCCAACGTCATCAACGCCGGCGACGGGACCAACGAGCATCCCACGCAGGGGCTGCTCGATCTGCTCACGATGCGCGATCACTTCGGCGACTTCGCCGGACGCAAGGTGTGCATCGTGGGGGATGTGCTCCACTCACGGGTGGCGCGCTCCAACATCTGGGGGCTCACCAAGCTCGGAGCGCAGGTCGCCGTGTGCGGTCCGCGTTCGCTGCTCCCCAACGCGATCGAAGCGATGGGCGTGACGGTCTTCAACCGCATCGAAGAAGCGATCGAGTGGGCCGATGCGCTCAACGTCCTGCGCCTGCAGTTGGAGCGCATGCAGGCCGGCTACATCCCCTCGCTGCGCGAATACAATCGCGTGTTCGGCGTGACCAGCGCGCGCCTCGAGAAGGCGTCGCGCGATCTTCTCATCCTGCACCCCGGCCCCATGAATCGCGGCGTGGAAATCGACAGCGACGTGGCCGATGGACCGCACTCCGTCATCCTCGATCAGGTGACGAACGGTGTGGCCATCCGCATGGCGGTGCTCTACCTGCTTGCCGGTGGCAAGCCTGAACTGGCCGAAGCGGCCAAGAAAGGAAACGCATAATGGCGCACCCGATCGGTACTCGCGATCTGCTCATCAAGGGCGGACATATCGTCGACCCCTCGCAAGGCATCAACGCCGTCGGCGACGTGCTGCTGCGCAACGGGGTGGTCGAAGCCTGCGGTGGTTCGCTCGGTACCCCCGACGGCGCCGACGTGATCGACGCGACCGGCCTCGTGGTCGCACCGGGCTTCATCGATGTGCACGTGCACTTGCGCGAGCCGGGCCGCGAAGATGTGGAAACGGTGGCTTCCGGCGCCCATAGCGCCGTGGCCGGCGGCATCACCGCCGTCTGCGCGATGCCCAACACCAAGCCGGTTACCGACAACCAGGCGGTGGTGGGCTTCGTCAAGCGGCAGGGCGAAAACGCCGGGCTGGCGCGGGTGTACCCCTATGGCGCCATCTCCGTGGGCCAGAAGGGCGAAACGCTCGCCGAGATCGCCGAGATGGTCGGCGCCGGTGCCGTGGCCTTCAGCGACGACGGCAAGCCTGTCGAAAGCGCGCAGCTCATGCGCACGGCGCTCGAGTACGCCCGCGCGTTCAACGTGCCCATCGCCGAACACTGCGAAGACATGACGCTCGCGCGTGGCGGCAGCATGAATGAAGGCGTGATGAGTGCCAAGCTCGGACTCAAGGGCATCCCCGCCGAAGCCGAGGAGATCTATGTCATTCGGGACATCCTCCTCGCCAAGCGCACCGGTGGGCACATCCACCTCTGCCATCTCTCCACCAAGGGCTCCGTCGAACTGGTACGCTGGGGCAAGGAGCGCGGCATCAACGTGACGGCCGAGGTGTGCTCGCATCACATCTCGCTCACCGAAGACGCCGTCGACGGCTACAACACCAACGCCAAGATGAATCCGCCGCTGCGCACGGCGGAGGACGTGGAAGCGCTGCAGCAGGGGGTGGCCGACGGGACGATCGACCTGCTCGTCACCGACCATGCTCCGCACCACTACGACGAAAAGGAACGCGAGTTCGCCGATGCGCCGAACGGCATCGTGGGGCTCGAAACGGCGCTGGGCGTGAACTGCACCTATCTGCTGCACCGCAACATCATTTCGCTGCCGCAGCTGGTCGATGCGATGAGCTGCAAGCAGGCCAAGATCTTCCGGCTCCCGGGCGGCACGCTGGCACGCGGCGGCATCGCCGACGTGACGATCTTCGATCCCGCGCGGCAGTGGACCTGCGATCCGAAGCAGTTCAAGTCGAAGGGGCGGAACACGCCCTACGGCGGGCACACGTTCACCGGCCAGGCGCGCTACACCATCGTGGGTGGCCGCGTGGTCTTCACCGCGTGACGGGCACCGCGTGATGTCTCGGCGGCGGCATTGGTGACCCCCGTCACCGACGGCACCGTACCGATCGCCGAACAGGCCGAGGCAGTCGCCGCGGCCTGTCGTCGCTTGCATGCGCGTGGGTTGTTGGCCGGTGCCGAGGGCAACCTGTCGGTGCGGCTCGCCGACGGCACGCTGCTCGTCACCGCCAGTGGCGTGGACAAGTCGTGCATCCATGCCGGGCAGGTCCTTCGGGTGCACGCCGATGGTTCGCCCTGTCACGAACCACCGAAGGTGCCCGCGGAGTGTGACGCGACCGGCACGTCGCGTGGTGACACCCCGCTCCGCGCATCGTCGGAACTGGGCATGCACCTCGCCATCTACGCGGCCCGCGCCGACGTACGTGCCGTGGTGCATGCCCATCCACCCGTGGCCACGGGATTCGCAGCGGCGGGGCTCGAACTCTCCGCCAACGTCCTTCCCGAACTGCCGGTGGTCGTAGGGCCCGTGGCGCTCGTTCCCTACGGGCGTCCGGGAACACCAGCGCTGGCGGAGGCCATGATGTCGTACCTCGCCACGCACGAAGCCTTCCTCCTCGCCAACCATGGCGTTACCGCCGTGGGGCGCTCGCTGTCCGATGCCGTGCTGCGCATGGAGAGTGTGGAGCAGGCGGCGCGCATCGTGGCGGTGGCCAGACTGTTGGGGGGAGAGCGTCTGCTGCCCCCCGGAGAAGCGGCTGCGCTTGCTTCACTGCGCGGCGCCAGTGAGCTTGTCGAAGAGCGTACCCCTCGTCCCTCATGACGGAGTTGCACGTCGTGTCCATTGAAGAAGTGCGCGCGCTGGTGGCCGAACGCCAGCGCTATGACGACTGGCTGACCGCGCTGGAGGCGAAGCGCGACGACACCCCACCTCGCGTGTTCGCCCGAGTGCACGGCGATTACCTCGGTCGACGCACCGAGGTGATCACGCGGCTCCAGACGCACGTGGGGGGCTTGGCGACGCTCGGCGACGAACTCGAACAGCGCCTCGCCGATCTCGAGGCGAAGCTTGGAGGCCACGAGGACGAACTGGCCGAGGGGATGCTGCGTAACCTCGTCGGCGAGTACGACGGCGATCGGTGGAATACGGTGCGGGAGGAGATCGAGGCGAAGATCGCCGAGCTCAATGAGCAGCGCAGCACCCTGCTCGCCGAATGCGACGACGTGCGCACGCTGCTGGCAAGCGCCCGGGTCATGCCCGAATCCATGGTGGATACCGTCAGCGATGTGCCGGCGGCCGAGGCGACGGCGCATGGAGCGGAGTCCGCCGAGGTCGATGGGGTGAGGGCATCGACGGCGCTCGCGGATGCGGGGGCGGTCCTGCCCGCTGGCGTCCAGCCCGATGCCGATGCCTGGGACGCGGCAATGGACGCGGCAATGGACGCGGTGATGGACGAGGCGATCCCGGACGAAGCGCATGCGGGCGACGTGGTCGACCTTGGCGAGGTCGCCGACCCCGTCACGGAGATCGTGGTAGAGACGGTGGTGGAGACGGTGGGGGAGGCGGATGACGCGCCCGTCGCCGCGCCTGTGGACCTGCTGGAGACCGCCGTACTCATCGACGCCGCCGGCGCCCCGGGCGACGACCTGCTCGACATCGACGTGTCGGCGATGATGAACGGCCCGACCGGTCAGGCGCAGACGCACGAGGAGGTGCTGGCCGATGTGGCCGCCCTCTTCGATACCGCAAGCATCACCGCGGTACCGGCTCCCGATGCAGCGATCGCCATGGCGGTCCCGCCGTCCGCCTCCCAGGAGGTCGACGACGCGCTCGCCATGTTCGGCGAAACCAGCGGTGAGGCCGATCCGCATTTCGTGCAATCGCTGCAGGGAATCGAAGCGGAGCATGACGCACCGGTGGCGCCCACGCCCGATGCCGATCCCTTCGACGATCTCGCGTTTCTCCGGTCGGTCATCGATCCGGGGGGCCCCGCCGCCGACGTGGCGCCCGCCGTTGCGCCACCGTCGTCATCAGCGGCTACGCCAGCCGCTCCACCAGCCGCCGCCGGGCAGGAACCGCAGAAGACGCTTCGCTGCACGGAATGCGGCACGATGAATCTGCCCACCGAGTGGTACTGCGAGCGCTGCGGCGGAGAGCTCGCCGCGTTCTGACGCGGTGAGCACAAAGCGAAAGGCCCGGTCTCGAGGAGACCGGGCCTTTCGCTTTGTGGAGGGTGGGCCTGAGCCTCGCCCCTCACGTGGCCAGTCAGGCCGCGGCAGCAGCCTTGTTGGCAGCCTTCGCGAGCTTGCTCTTCTGACGGGCCGCCGCGTTCTTGTGAATGAGTCCCTTGCGCGCCGCACGATCGAGGAGCGACACGGCAGAGAGACGGTCATCCGCCGCCGCAGCCGCCGCCTTCGCCTTCTTTACGGCAGTCCGCAGCGCCGAGCGCTGGGCGCGGTTGCGCACCGCAGCCGCACGCGACTTCCGCAGATCCTTCTTCGCGGACTTGATATTCGGCACGAAAAAACTCCTGGGAACTTGTTTGACAGTGACGTGGAAACCACCCGGCAGACGGATGGAATCCGGCCACGGCGGAACAGACTCGGGAAATTAGGCGAAGCCGATTCCACGGTCAAG
>CAZNZG010000278.1:0-4570 GCA_964577455.1 uncultured Gemmatimonas sp.
CCCGTCTCGCCGGTCAGATCGCCACCGCCCTGCAGTCCTGACGATTCCTTCCACCCCCGCCGCGCTCCGCGGTGTGGCCCGCCTGCTGTTCTGCCGCACGAAAACGTCGGTCCAGCGTTGAACGAAAGCCGTCGATCACGGTACTATCCGGTAACCCGCTCGATCCGGAGGCCAGTCTCGCAATGACCAACCCGTTCCTGAGTTCCGAGGAATACGACGAGCGCGCTCACGCCCTCTACAACGAGGGGCAGTACGACGAGGCGCTCGAGTTGCTGCGCGAGGGACTCACGCTGTACCCGTCGGCAGTCGAACTGCACGTCGGGGCCGGCTACGCGCGTCTCGCACGAGAGGAATACGTCTGGGCACGACGGAGCTTCGACGAAGCGCTCACGCTCGATCCCGAACACGAGGACGCGCTCGCCGGGCTGGGCGAAGTGCTGCTCAAATTCGGACAGGTGGATGCCGGCATGCGCGCCTTCGATCGCACGATCGAACTGGGCTATGAGGACGATGTGGATCTCATGCTGCAGATCGGCCGCGCGCTTTTCCGCGAAGGGTACGTGGACACCTCACTGGCGTTCTTCGAACGTGCCGTGGCGCATGCCGAGGATTCGGCCGAAGCCGTGGCCTGCATCGGCTATGCGCAGCATCGCCTGGGCAACGATGTCGAGGCCATGGTCGCGCTCCGTCGCGCGCTCACTCTCGACCCGGAGTTCGCCGAAGCCCGCGTGTACGTGGCGAACCTGCTGTACGACGCTGGTGATCTCGACGCCGCCCTCATCGAGTTCGAGCGCACCAAGCCGGAGGATCACTGGGACGAACTCGGGATCTGGCGGCTCATGGAGCTCAAGAAGTCCGTGTACAAGCTCAAGGACACCGATGGGGAGCTGAAGCCATGGGAAGCGCGGCTCACGGAACTGTCGGGGGAGCCCGACGCGATCGACGAACTGCTGGCGGAAGTGGAGCAGGCGGTGCTCGAGGAGGAGCATGCCGCCTCGCAGCCGTCGCAGGGGCAGCTGGAAACGCTGGGATCGCTGCTGACCGGCCTCGTCGGTCAGCAGCAGGCTGGTGAACAGGAGGCGCAGGAGAGCACATCCACCGACGTGCTCATGGCCGACGACGGCTCGCATCGCGTGGTGATGCGCGACGGTACCACCTTCGAAGGCAGCTGGGAAGAGATCGTGCAGGCGCTGCGCGATGCGCGCGATGCCGGTCGTCCCCTCGACGAATACATGGCCATCGAGGCGCGCCGGTTCTACGGCGCGACCGGTATGCGTGTGGCCTCGCACGCCCCCGAAGCGTTCATCCGGGGCAGTGCCGACGCCGGTATGCTGCGCATCGTGCGCTGACCGGCCTCTTCGCACCACGAACGACGTGTCCGGCGCCGTGTACGAGGAGGCCTTGCATGCGGCGCGCGTCGTCTTCAACAGCGTCGATGGTGCCACGGCACCTGCGCTGTGGGCCGCCGCGCAGCAGCTGCTGCAGACCGTGCTTGGGCGACCGGAACTCACCGGACAGGCGCTGATTGGCGAAGTCCGACGGGTGGGGCTGATCACCCTCAGTGACGCGCATGCGCTGGTGGCGCTCCAGACGTGGGCCGATCGCGCCACCACACCCGCCGCCAATGAGGCCGAACGCATGATCGTGCGCGAGGCGTGGATGGCACTCGATCATGCCGGCAGCAGCCCGTGGCCTCCAGCGCCCCCGGCCGCGTCATCACCTTTCGCCGCCCCCGATTCGCGCGTGACGGCCGCACCGGATCGCACGGTCTCCCGCGACAGGCAGGCGGACGGGCCGGACGTGCCAGGATCGGCAACAGCGTCAGGACCGGTACCGTCGTCGCATCGCCGTCGCCTGTATCTCGGCCTGGCTGGCCTGGTGACGCTGCTGGTCATGATCGCCGGCGGCGCCTGGTGGTACGGTTCGGGGCGCGCCGATCGTCTCTACGACGATGGGGTGGCGGCGTATCAGCGCGGGGCCCGCGAGGTGGCTCGTGCTGCCTTCGTGCAGGCGGCCCAGCTCGATCCTGACGATGCCCGTCCGCTGATCTATCTGGGGCGCATCACGCGCGAGGAGGGTGATCTTTCGCGCGCCCGTCGCTTCCTCACCAGCGCGGTGCGCCTGGCCCCCACCAGCAGCGTGGCCGCGCGCGAGCTCGCGTCGCTGATGCTCGCCGACAACCAGCCGGAAATCGCCCGCCGATTCTACGTGCGTGCCATCGAACTCGATCCCACCGACCGCGCCGCGCAGGGCTTCCTCGGCTGCACCCTGTTCCGCCTGCAGCGCTACGATGAAGCGCGCCGATGGAGCGAGCGGGCCGGCCCCGGTGACTGGCAGCGCTGCATCCCTCCCATGCCCATGCCGATGCCCGTGGGCGCCCCGCCACTGCCCCCTGCATGACCCCCACGCTGCTTCGCCCGAGCGACGCCCTCGCGCTGCATCACGACACGTACCGCGAAGTGCTCCCCAACGGGCTCACGCTGCTCTTCCGTCGTGACTCGTCGGCGCCGGTCGTATCCATCGTCACGTACGTGAAGGCCGGCTACTTCGACGAGACCGACGACATCGTCGGCATCGCGCACGTGCTCGAACACATGTTCTTCAAGGGCACCCCCACGCGCGGCGTGGGCCAGATCGCGCGCGAGACGAAGGCCAATGGCGGCTATCTCAACGCCCACACCATCTACGACCACACCAGCTACTACACGGTGTTGCCGTCATCGGGGTTCGTGCCGGGGCTCGAGATTCAGTTCGATGCCTACGCGCGCAGCGTGATCGACGCCGAGGAGCTCGCGCGCGAGCTCGAAGTGATCATCCAGGAAGCCAAGCGCAAGCGCGATACGCCGTACGCGGTGGCGATCGAAACGCTGTACGCGGTGCTGCACGATCATCATCGCATCCGACGCTGGCGCATCGGGGAGGAGGCCGGGCTGCGTGCGCTCTCGCGTGAGCAGCTGGTGGGCTTCTACCGTCGCTGGTACCGCCCCGACAACATGGTGCTCTGTATCGTGGGCGACGTGCCGCTCGACGAGGTGCGGCGTGAGGTGCTGGCGCGCTACGGCACACTCGAAGC
The DNA here is from genome assembly GCA_964577455.1 of uncultured Gemmatimonas sp. Taxonomy (GTDB): domain Bacteria; phylum Gemmatimonadota; class Gemmatimonadetes; order Gemmatimonadales; family Gemmatimonadaceae; genus Gemmatimonas. The sequence goes on from CAZNZG010000278.1 coordinate 3,074, forward strand.
GGGCACGCCGGCGCGCGATCGCGGTCCGCGCGAGCAGCAGCTCCCCGGTCTTCGGCGCCGCGAGTGGAGCGGCGACGTGGCGCAACAGCAGGTGGCCTTCGGCTGGCGTGCCCCCACGATCGAGCACCCCGACACGCCGGCGCTGGACCTCGCGGGGATCGTCCTCGGTTCGGGGCGGGCGTCACGACTGTATCGGGCCATTCGCGAACAGCAGCTCGCGAGTTCCGTGGCGGCCTGGCACTATTCGGCGGCCGACGTGGGGGTGTTCGTCACGCACGTGGAGGGCAACGCGGCCACCGCGCGCGACGCGGCGCGGGCGATGTGGCGTGAGGTGCAGGCGGCGCGCACCGACGGTGTGCGCGCCAGCGAAGTCATGCGCGCACAGCGCATTCTCGAGGCGCGCTGGTTGCGCCGCCTCGAGAGCATGGACGGCCAGGCCCAGTATCTGGCGGGATGGGAGGCCGAGGGCGGGCTCGACGTGGGCGCGCGCTACTACGATGCCCTGTTGTCGCTCGATGCGGTGGCCGTTCAGCAGGCCCTGCAGACGCATCTCGATCCCGCCCAGGTCAGCGTGGTGTCGTATCGCCCCGATGGCACTGCACCGCTGGTCGAGTCCGACGACGCCCTGCAGGCCCTCCTCGAGGCTGAGCGTACCGCCGGCAGTACCGTGATGCCGGCGCCCGGCACCCCGACGCCTGCTGCCGCGCAGACCGCCGTGGCCGCGCCCGCCGTTCATGTGGCGCATACCGCCGAGCGGCACGACGATGTGCATGTGTACCGCACCACCCAGGGCGTGCCGGTGCTCGTGCTGCCCCGTCCGGGCTCCCCGCTGGTCAACGTGGGATTGTTTCAGCGCGGTGGGGCCACACTGAACACGCCCGAGCAGGAAGGGTTGGCGCGTCTCGTCATGCAGGCGTCGCTCAAGGGCACGCGGGTACGGACCGGCACGCAGATCGCCGAAGCGGCCGAGGAGCTGGGCAGTAGCGTCGGCGTCAGTGCTGGACTCGAGAGCGTCGGCTGGTCGATGACCGTGCCGGTGCGTCATCTCGCCACGGCGACCGCGCTGCTGGGCGACGTGGTGCAACACGCCACCTTCCCCGACGATGGGGTGGCGATCGAACGGTCACTGGCGCTCGCCGAAGTGGCGCGGTTGCGCGACGACATGTATCGGTGGCCCATGCGACTGGCCACGATCGCGGCATACGGCACGCATCCGTATGCGCGCTCGGTGCTGGGGACCGAGGCGTCGCTGCAGGCGCTCGATGCCGCGGCCGTGCGGGCCTTTCACGCGCAGCACGTCGCACGCGGGGCGTCGGTGATCGCAGTCGTGGGCGATGTCGCGCCCGACGATGCGGTGCAGCTCGTGCAGCAGCGCGGGCAGGGAGGTGAACGGGATCGCGCGTTCATCCAAGAGCCACTCGACCTCGGGATTGCCCCGGGACATGGCGTTGCCGATCACGACCAGGTCGGGCGCGAGCCGGGCCAGGCGGGCGGGAT
>CAZNZG010000279.1:0-4569 GCA_964577455.1 uncultured Gemmatimonas sp.
GGGGTTCGAAGGCGCCAACGTGATCTTCGACACGTGGGTGCACCCGCTGATGATGGGGCTCGAGGAACATCTGCTGCACATGTTCCGCGACGACTTCGAATTCGGCGACGGCACCTCGCCGTCGCATCTGCACAACGCAGCCCCCAAGTCCGCTTCGACGATGGCACCGGTTCGGGAACCGGCGCCCGCGTCGACGACTTCCTACACCACGGCAACGTCCACGGGCTCGCACCAGATCATCGTGCCCGAAGCGGCGAGTGCCGTCGGTCTCACTGAAGAAGAGAGCGAAGCCCCCGTCACGCCCACTGCGTCACCAGTCCAGGTGACGAGCACCCGCTGGCTCCCGCCTGCGGAGGCTGAGCTCAAGAAGATTCCGTTCTTCGTGCGCGGCAAGGCCCGCCGCAACACCGAACGGTATGCCCTCGAGCACGGGATCGCCGAGATCACCGTGGACACCCTGTACGACGCCAAGGCATTCTATGGCCGCTGACACCCGCACTCCCGAAATGCGCGTCTGCATCACGACGCTGGATGCTCACCTTGCCGACGCGTTCGACCGCGCCAAACAAGGACTCAAAAGCGTTCCGGGATTGCACGTGTCCATGCATATCGCCGCCGATTTCGGGACCGATCCGAAGGCGGCCGAGCGCGCGCGTCAGGATATCGCCAAGGCCAACATCGTGGTGTGCACGCAGCTCTTCCAGGAAGAGTACGCGAATGAAGTGCTGCAGGCGGTCCTCGATCGGCGCGCCGACGCCGACGCCGTGCTGTGCGCACTGTGCACCCCGGAGCTGGTGAAGTGCACGAAGCTCGGCAAGTTCGACATGATGGGCGGCGAAAGCCGTTCCCCCTTCTCGCCCATCTCGCTGCTCAAGAAACTCCGGGGCTCGCGTGGCGACGGCAAGAGCAGCGGCGAACGGCAGATGAGCGCCCTGCGCACGCTTCCCAATCTGCTCAAGTTCATTCCGGGCACGGCGCAGGATGTGCGCGCGTACCTGCTGCTCATCCAGTACTGGCTCGCCGGCTCCGACGAGAACATCGAGCAGATGATCCGCTACGCGGTGGATCGTTATGCCGCGGGGCCGCGCGCCAAGTTCAAGGGCAATCTCAAGCCCGCGCAGCCGGTCACGTACCCCGAGGTGGGGCTCTGGCACCCGGCGCTCGCCAATCGTGGGATCACCGAGGAGCTTTCGGCGCTGCCGAAGCGCGCCAACAGTGCGGGCACCGTGGGCATTCTCGTGGGGCGCTCGTATCTGCTGGCCGGCAATGTGGCGCACTACGCGGCGGTCGTGGAGGCACTCGAGGCGAAGGGCCTCAAGGTGATCGCCGGGTTCTCGTCGGCGCTCGATGCGCGCCCCGCGATCAACAAGTACTTCGTCGATGCGCGCGGTAACGCCACGATCGACGCGATGATCAACCTCACCGGCTTCTCGCTGGTGGGTGGCCCGGCGTACAACGATTCCGTGGCAGCGCAGGCGGTGCTCAAGCAGCTCGACGTGCCGTACCTCACGCTGCAGACGCTCGAGTTCCAGACGATCGACGAGTGGCAGCGCGACGCGCGCGGGCTCAATCCGCTGCAGGCCACGCTGCAGATCGCCATCCCGGAACTTGACGGCGCGATCGTGCCCACGGTGTACGGCGGAAAGGGGCAGCCGGTGGAAGGCAAGCCGGCGGCGTCCGAACCCATTCCCGAGCGTGTCGAGCGCGTGGCCGAGCGCGTGCACAAGCTCGTGACGCTCCGCCGCAAGGAACGCGCGCAGCGCAAAGTCGCCATCATCCTGTTCAACTTCCCGCCCAACGCCGGCAATACCGGTTCGGCGGCGTATCTCGCGGTCTTCCCCTCGCTGCAGCGGGTGTTGGCCGAGATGAAGGAAGCCGGCTACACGGTCGATCTGCCGGCCAGCGTGGACGAACTGCGCGAACGCATCACGCAGGGCAACCGTGAGCAGTTCGGGGCGCCGGCCAACGTGCACACGCGCATCCCGGTCGACGACCACGTGCGCCGCGAGACGTACCTGAAGGAGATCGAGAAGACGTGGGGCCCCGCGCCCGGCCGTCAGCTCGCCGACGGGCAGTCCATTCAGGTGATGGGCGTGCAGTTCGGCAACGTGTTCGTGGGGGTGCAGCCCAGCTTCGGCTGGGAGGGCGACCCGATGCGTCTGCTGTTCGAGGGAGGCTTCGCGCCCACGCACGCCTTCAGCGCCTTCTATCGCTGGCTCAAGGAAGACTACAAGGCCGACGCGGTGCTGCATTTCGGCACGCACGGCGCGCTGGAGTTCATGCCCGGCAAGCAGTCGGGGCTCGACAACACGTGCTGGCCGGAACGCCTCATCGGCGACCTCCCCAACGTGTATCTCTACGCGTCCAACAACTCGTCGGAAGGCACGCTCGCCAAGCGCCGCGGCAACGCCACGCTGGTGTCGTACCTCACGCCGCCGGTATCGAACGCGGGGCTCTACCGCGGCCTGGCCGATCTCAAGACCAGCCTCGATCGCTGGCGTCAGATGGACGGCGGCCGCGCCGCCGAGGCCGATCAGCTGCGCACGCTGGTGCAGCAGCAGGCCGCCGCGGTGGAGCTCGCCGCCGCCGAACCGGCGTGGACGAAGGAAGAGACCGACGCACGTATCGCCGACATCCGCGAACGGCTGCTGGAGCTCGAGTACAGCCTCATTCCCACCGGCCTCCACGTGGTGGGCGAACCCATGACGACCGACGCGCGGGTGGAGATGTTGATCGAGATGGCCCGCAGCGGCCGTCCCGAAGTGGAACTCCCCTCGATCGGCGAGACGGTCCTGGCCGGTCACGGCGACAAGCGAACCGATGATCAGCAGGGCGCTGCCGTGGAGCGCATCGTGCGCGCCGCCGTGCAGACGCTCGTGGAGAAGGGCGACCTCCGCACCGCGCAGAACGCCGGCCGCGTCGAGGCCAAGGCGTGCGGCATGCGCATCAACAGCGAGAAGCAGTTCGACCAGCATCTCGAATTGCTCGCCGGCTACGATGTGTCGCTGCGCGAGGATCGCGAGGTGGAAGGGATCCTGCGCGCTCTCGACGTGCGCTACGTGGAGCCCGCGCCCGGCGGCGATCTGCTGCGCAATCCGCAGGTGCTCCCCTCCGGCCGCAACATCTACGGCTTCGATCCGTACCGCGTGCCCAGTGCGGCGGCCATGCTCGAAGGCCGCGGTCGCGCCGAGCAGCTGCTGGCCAAGCACAAGCAGGAAACCGGGGAGTTCCCCGAGACGGTGGCCGTGGTGCTCTGGGGCACCGACAACATGAAGAGCGAAGGCACCCCGCTGGCTCAGGTGATGGCCATGATGGGCGTGGTCCCGCGCTTTGACAGCGTGGGACGCCTCACGGGGGCGCGTCTGCTGCCGCTCGAAAGCCTGGGCCGCCCGCGCGTGGACGTGGTGATCACGCTCTCCGGAATCTTCCGTGACCTGCTGCCGCTGCAGGTCAAGCTGCTCGCCGAAGCGTCGCTGCTGTGCGCGAAGGCGGACGAAGATCCCGACAGCAACTTCATCCGCAAGCACGCGCTCGAAACCATGCGCGACACCGGTTGCACGATCGAGCAGGCGTCGCTCCGCGTGTTCTCGAACGCCGATGGTGCCTAAGGCTCCAACGTGAACCTGCTCATCGAAACCGGTCGCTGGCAGGACGAGAACGAGCTCGCGGACCTGTTCGTGCAGCGCAAGGGCTTCGCGTATGGCCCCGATGGCAAGCCGCAGTCGCAGCCCGCGCTCATGAAGCGCGCGCTGGGCAAGGCCACGCTGTCGTTCCAGGGGCTCGACTCCGTCGACCTGGGCGCCACCGACATCGACCAGTACGTGGAATCGCTGGGTGGCATGACGCGCGTGATCGCGCAGCAGAACGATGGCAAGGCGCCCGCCGTGTACGTGGGCGACTACGGGCAGGGGCAGGGCAAGGTGCGCACGCTCAAGGAGCAGGTCGAACTCGAGTCGCGCACCAAGATGCTCAATCCCAAGTGGTACGAGGCGCAGATCGCCTATGGCTACGAGGGCGTCCGCAACATCACCGGTCACCTCACCACCACCCTCGGCTGGTCGGCCACGGGCGGCAAGGGGACGGTACCGCAGTGGGTGTACGCGGAAGCCAGCAAGACCTTCGTGCTCGACGAGGAGATGCGCAAGCGCATCGCCGAAGCGAACCCCGACGCCGCGCTGGGTATCGCGCAGCGTCTGCTCGAAGCGAACGATCGTGGTTACTGGCAGCCGGATGATGCCACGCTCGAGGCGCTGCGCGATGCGGCGGCCGAGCTGGAAGATCGACTTGAAGGTGTGTACGCGGCGTAACCTGAAGCACCCCCACTCCCCACGGGTAACGGCAGCATGGCAACAATGAAACTCCCCATCGTGGACCAGCTCGGCGACGGCGACGGCTCCGTGCAGGTCCATCTGGATGAGAACCAGAAGATCGATGGCGCGCTCGTCATTGCCGTGTACGGCAAGGGCGGCATCGGGAAGAGCACCACGTCGAGCAATCTCTCGGCCGCCTTCTCGAAGCTGGGCAAGCGCGTGCTGCAGATCGGCTGCGACCCGAAGCACGACAGCACCT
>CAZNZG010000280.1:0-4554 GCA_964577455.1 uncultured Gemmatimonas sp.
TGTACAACCGCACGCTCACGCCTTTCGGCTTCCAGAGCGAGCGCCGCAACTTCTTCGAGGCCAAGGAAACGTACCTCGACATGTCGCCGTTCCTGCGGGCCGACAAGATCTCCGGCGCGCTGCTGCTCTATCATGCGTGGGAAGACCAGAATCAGGGCACGGCGCCGATGTCATCGACGCGGATGTACGCGGCGCTCCAAGGGCTCGGTAAACCTGCCGCGCTGTACATGTACCCGTACGAGGATCACTCCGTGGCCACCTATGCCAGCGACCTGGACCTGTGGGCGCGCTGGGTGGCGTGGATGGACGTGCATGTGAAGAACGGCGCGAAGGTGGGCCCGACGCGGGCATTGGTGCCGTAGACATGTAACTGGCGACTGATGACTTGCACCGATAACTGATGACTCCCCGCGGTTCACGCGATGCCTGCTCGACGAGGGGGCGCGCCAACCGCGGGGAGTTTTCAGTTGTCAGTGGCAGTGTTCAGTGTTCAGTTCAACGATATGCCCACCTACTTCCCCACTCCCGCCGCCTTTCGCGCGTGGTTGCACGAAAACCACGCGACCGCGCGCGAACTGCTCGTGGGCTTCCACAAGGTGGGGAGCGGCACGCCCGGCATGACGTGGACAGAGAGCGTACGCGAAGCACTCTGCTACGGCTGGATCGACGGCGTGCGCAAGCGCGTCGATGAGGCGCGCTACACCATCCGCTTCACCCCGCGGAAACGCGGCAGCATCTGGAGCGCGGTCAACGTGAAGCACGTGGAGGAGCTGATCGCCGCGGGGCTCATGCAACCGGCGGGGCTGCGGGCCTTCGAGGCACGCGCACCGGGCGCCACGGCGATCTACTCGTTCGAGCAACCGACCGTCGAGCTGAGTGCACCCTATGCCGCCACGTTCCGCATGCGGCGCAAGGCGTGGACCTGGTTCGAGCAGAGTGCGCCGAGCTATCGCAAAGCCGCGATCTGGTGGGTCATGAGTGCGAAGCGCGAGGAGACACGCGCGAAGCGCCTCTCGACACTGATGGAATGCTCGGCCGAGGAGCTGCGACTGCCGCACATGCGGCGGTAGCGGCTCGCCCCTCTATATTGCCGGCATGTCCGAACTCATTGCTCCGCCAGTCCCCGGCTTCCGCCCCGTGCCGCGCACGGGGGTTATCTACGTGATGGATCGCGCCCGCGAGCTCGGGTTCCGGGCCGGTGCGGAGGGGTGGTGCAACCTCGGCCAGGGACAGCCGGAGACGGGAGCACTCCCTGGCGCCCCGGCACGTCCCAGCGATGTGTCGATCGCCGCCGACGACTACGAGTATGCCCCGGTCGGTGGTATCGATGCCCTGCGACGCGCCGTGGCGGAGCTGTACAACGCACGCTACCGGCAGGGGAAGGCCAGCCAGTACGGCCCGGAAAACGTGTGCATCTGCGGCGGCGGGCGGTCCTCGCTTACCCGCGTGGTGGCGTCGCTCGGCAACGTCAACCTCGGGCACGTGCTGCCCGACTACACGGCGTACGAGGAGTTGCTCGAGATCTTCGGCACCTTCAGTGCCATTCCGTTGCTGCTCGAGCCGGAGGCCGGCTACGCCCTCAGCACCAAGAATCTCCGCCGCGAGATCACCGGCCGTGGCCTTGGTGCGCTGCTGCTGTCCAATCCCGCGAACCCCACGGGGCGCGTCCTGCGCGGCAGCGCGCTGAACGCGTGGGTGCATGAAGCGCGCGAGCTCAAGTGCACGCTCGTGCTCGACGAGTTCTACTCCCACTACCTGTGGGACGAGGGGCTCGTGGAGGGGGCGACGGTGAGCGCTGCGGAATTCGTGGACGACGTGAACAACGACCCGGTGGTGATTCTCGACGGGCTCACCAAGGGATGGCGTTGCCCGGGCTGGCGACTCAGCTGGATCGTGGGCCCGGCCAGCGTGATCGAAGCGGTCACCAGTGCCGGCAGCTTTCTCGACGGCGGCGGCAACCGTCCGTTGCAGGAAGCGGCGTGCACCCTGCTCGAGCCCTCGCGCGCCCGGCAGGAAGTCATCGCCATCCACGACGCGTTCGCGCGCAAGCGCCGCATCCTCGTGGACGGACTTCGTGCGGCGGGCCTCACCGTGGAGCACGAACCCGACGGTGGCTTCTACGTGTGGGCCAACGTGTCGTCGCTCCCCGCCCCGCTCAACGATGGCGAGGTGTTTTTCGAAGCCGCCCTGCGCGAGCGGGTGATCACCGTGCCTGGCATCTTCTTCGACATCAATCCGGGCAAGCGCCGAGCCGACCACACCTCGCGCTTCCGGCAGTACATGCGCTTCAGCTTCGGCCCCGATGAGGCGGCGGTGAGCGCCGCCGTGCAGCGCATTCAGGCGATGGTGCAGCGCGGGGGCTGACCCGTTCGGAAAGGCGAAACGTGCACGAGTTCTAGCGGGGGCAGCGGAGACAGCAGGTCACTCCGCTGCCTCCGCTGTCTTTTTGCCTCCCCGTCATCCTGGACGTGTGCGGTCTCCCGGGCGAGCAGTGGTGTAGTGCGGCCTTGACCTAGATTTAGTCCCAACTAAACTAAGGGCATGCGACACACCAAATGGGTTTTTTGCCTTCTCTTCCCCGCGGCCGCCGGCGCCCAGGCGCGCCCGGACTCCGCCGCCGCACGGCGTGACAGCGCTCGGGCTCTTCCCACGATGCAGGTGACCGCGACCGTCGTCGCCACCGACGCGCGCCGGATCGCGCAACCCACGGCGCAACTGGCCGGCGCGGACCTGCGACGCAATCAGAGCGCGTCACTCGGGGAAACGCTCGAGCAGATCGCCGGTATCCGTTCACTCTCCATGACGACCGGGATCGGGAAGCCGGTCATCCGTGGCCTCACCAACAACCGCGTGGTCACACTGGCCAACGGCCAGCGCACGGAAACCCAGCAGTGGGGGCACGACCACTCCCCCAACGTGGAGAGCGCCGACGCCGAGCGTCTCGAAGTCGTGAAGGGCCCCGCCAGTGTGCTCTATGGCAGCGACGCCCTCGGTGGCGTCGTCAACGTGGTGCGGCGTCCGCTTCCCACCGCCGACGGGAGCGCCCGCGTGACCCGTGGCCGCGTGGCGGTGGCGTACAACTCCGCCAACGCCGCACCCACCACCACCCTCGTGGGCGAGGGCGCAGTCGGCGCGCTCGGCTGGCGCCTGTCGGGCACCGGTCGCAACGCCGGCGACCTGCGGACGCCCACCGGCCCGCTCTTCAACTCCGGCAACACCACGGGCTACCTCGAAGGCGCCATGGGCTACCGGCGCGATGCGGCCGATGCGGAGCTGACCGTATCGTCGCGCGACGAAACCATCCGAATTGCTGACGACCCGATCACATCGCCCGGGTACGACGGCCGCCAGCGCATCCGCACGCAGCGCGTGACCCTCGAGAGCAACGTGCGCCGCAATGGCCAGCGGCTCCAGCTGCAGGCCGGGTGGGAGCAGAACCGGCGTGCCGAGTTCGAGACGGCCGACACGCCCGACGTGACGCTCGGTCTCAACTCGCGCACGGCCACCGGCTTCGCGCACTGGCATCATGCACCGTGGCGTGGCTTCACCGGCGTCATCGGCACCGCGGTGCAACAGACGGAGTTCAACACCTTCGGCGAGGAAACGCTGATCCCCGACAACACCACCCGCGCCATCGGGGTCTACGCGCTGGAGCAGCGCACGGTCGGCGACTGGTCGCTCTCCACCGGCGCCCGATACGACTGGCGTACCCTCTCCACACCTGGAAACAGCGTGCTGCAGCTCGAACGGACGTCGCGCCGGTTCGACGCGCTCACGGGCACGGTGGGCGCGGTCTACAAGGCCGATGCGCCCCTCTCACTCGCGCTCAACGTGGCGCGTGGCTTTCGCGCCCCCAGCGCATCGGATCTCTTCGCCAACGGTTTTCACGAGGGCACACGCGCGTTCGAGATCGGCAAGCGCGACCTGCGCGTGGAAACGAGCTTCAACACCGATCTGGGGCTGCGCCTGCGCACGTCGCGTGTGAGCGGTGAGGTGACAGGGTACGTGAACCGGATCGCCAACTACATCTACCTTGCCCCGGTGGGGCTGGCCGGCCGCGCCCTCGACTCGCTGCAGGTGCAGCAGGGGAATGCACGGCTCGTCGGGGCGGAGGCCGCCTTCACGGTGCCGCTGAAGCACGGCTTCAGCGTAGCCACGAGCGCCGATCTGGTGCACGCCACCAACACCTCGAACGGGACCGCCCTCCCCTTCATTCCCCCCGTGCGCGCCATGGGCACGCTGCGCTGGGTGGAGCGGGGGCCGGGACGATCGTTCTCCCTCACCGGCGAGTGGAACGGCCGCCAGACCCGCACCTTCCGTGACGACTTCGCTCCACCGGCGTGGACGGTGCTGCACGCCACGGCCGGCATCAGCCGCCTCACCTCGCGCGGGCTCGTGCACCTGGATCTCTCGGTGCGCAACCTGACCAATGCACGCTATCGCGACTTCATGTCGCGCTACAAGGAGTTCGCCAACGCGGCTGGTCGCGCCGTGGTGCTGCGCGTGAGCGCTGACCTCTAGCACTGAATCGCCCCAGGAGGGCATGCCGTAGAT
>CAZNZG010000281.1:0-4553 GCA_964577455.1 uncultured Gemmatimonas sp.
AGATGGGGTTCGACGGGTATGTGCCGCCGAGCCTCTTCGAGATCGACGGCGCGCGCGACGTGGCCATCGAATTCCACTCGTTGTCGAAGACGTACAACATGACCGGATGGCGGTGTGCGTGGGCGGTGGCGAAGCCGGAGATCGCCGGGGCCCTCACCAAGGTCAAGTCGTTCACCGATACGGGGCAGTACATGGGCATTCAGGCCGCCGGTGTGGCGGCGATCGAGAGCTGGGCGGAGTTCGTGCCGCGCAATCTCGCCGTGTTCGCCGAGCGTCGCGATGCGGCAGTCGCGGCGTTCCGTGCGCATGGGTTCGGGTGCGAGAGCCCCAAGGCCACGATGTATCTCTGGATCCCGCTCCCCGACGGCATCCCGAGTGCATCGTTCTGCGATCGGCTGCGCGAAGAACAGGGGGTGATCGCCATGCCGGGGTCGGGCTTCGGTGCGGGCGGTGAGGGATTCTTCCGCATCTCGTTCATCCAGTCGGGGGAGCGCATCGCTGAAGCCGCACGTCGTGCCGGGACCGTGCTGGCTGCCATGAAGGCGGAGCAGGGCTCGTCGCCCTCGGCCAACGCGTTGCCCGCGTGATGCAGCGGCCGCGCCGTCCGCTGCTTGCCGCGCTGTTGCTCGCGGCGTTGTCGTGTCGCGGTGGGGTGCCGGCAGGGGCCACGACTCCCACGCCGCAGACGGAAGCGCCGACGGATGATCGCCCCTCGCGTACGACCCCGCGTACGGCCACGCGCCCGGCGCCACCGGTGGCGCCGGCGGAGGCCCCGCCGATGCTGCGGGAGTTCCGTGGCGTATGGGTGGCCACCGTGGGCAACATGGACTGGCCATCGAAGCGCACGCTGTCGACGGCAGAGCAGCAGGCCGAGTTGCGTGCGCTGTTCGATCGCGCCGCAGAGCTGAAACTCAACGCGGTGATCTTTCAGGTGCGGCCGGCCGGCGATGCCCTCTACGATAGCAAGATCGAGCCGTGGAGCGAGTTCCTGACCGGAACGCAGGGGACGCGCCCCGACCCGTACTGGGACCCGCTGCAGTTCGCCCTCGACGAAGCGCATGCCCGAGGCATGGAGCTGCACGCGTGGTTCAATCCGTATCGCGCCGGGTTCACCCGAGGCAAGTCGCCACTCGCGACCACGCACATCGCACGGACCAATCCTGCGCTCGTGAGCCGGTACGGCAGCTACCTCTGGATGGATCCGGGGGAGCCGGCGGTGCGCGCGCGTACCGTCCGCGTGGTGCTCGATGTGGTGAAGCGCTACGACGTCGACGGGATCCACTTCGACGACTACTTCTATCCGTACCCGGAGAACGATCGGCGTGGTCGCGCCCTGCCGTTTGCTGATACACGGAGCTGGCAGAAGTATCGGCGAACCGGCGGGACGCTGTCGCGTGCCGACTGGCGCCGCGAGAACGTGAATGCGCTGGTGCGTGAACTCGACGAGCAGATCCACAAGGTGAAGCCGTGGGTCCGCTTCGGGATCAGCCCCTTCGGTATCTGGCGCCCCGGGTTCCCCTCGCAGGTGCGCGGGTTCGATGCGTACGAGAAGCTGTACGCCGATGCCCGCAAATGGCTGCGGGAAGGGTGGGTGGACTACTTCGTGCCGCAGTTGTACTGGCCCACCACCAAGCAGGGGCAGGCGTATCCCGTGCTTCTCGACTGGTGGGCCGAGGAGAACGTGCGGCAGCGGCACCTGTGGCCGGGCAATTTCACGTCGCGGGCCGGCATGTCGGGAGCCAGTGCGTTTCCCGTGAGTGACCTGCTGGAGCAGATCCGGCTCACCCGAATGCAGCCGCTGGCGTCGGGCAACGTGCACTTCAGCATGACGTCGTTCCTGAAGAATCAGGCCGGGATGAACGACACCCTTCGCGTGGGACCCTATCGCGCGGCGGCGTTGCCCCCTGCCACGCCGTGGCTCAAGGTGCCGCCCCCTCCGGTGCCGGCCCCCCAGATGATCCGGTCGCGTGACGGAGCGACCCTCCGCCTCACCACGGACAGCCGGTCCGCCCCCTGGCAGTGGCTGGTGAGGCTGCGCACGGACACGGCATGGATTAGCATGATAGTGCCGGGGGCGACCTCCCGATGGGCCATCCCCTCGTCACTGTCGCCCACCAAGATCACGGTGTCTGCCATCAACCGCGTGGGCACCGAGAGCACCCCGGTGTCGTTGTCCCTGCAATCCGGTTCCCCTTCGTCGCCTGCTGGACGGCTCAGATGAGCGAACGCCTCCCGTTCTACTATCGCATCACGTCGGGCATCCGCATCACGGTGCGCCCGTCGTATCTCCGTGAGCGATCGAACCCGCTGCTCGGGCAGTTCGTTTTCGCGTATCACATTCGCATCGAAAACGTGGGCGATCAGGCGGCACAGCTGCGGACGCGCCGCTGGCTCATTCACGACGAGGCTGTGGGAGACACCGTCGTGGAGGGCGAGGGCGTGGTGGGGGAACAGCCGCACCTCATGCCGGGGCAGGTGCACGAGTACCGCAGCTTTTGCGTGCTCAAGGCGCCGAACGGCTGGATGGAGGGGAGCTATCGTTTCGTGCGCGACGACGGCTCGAGCTTCCTCGCCGTGATTCCGCGCTTCACGCTCGCCGCTGAGCCGCGCGCCGATACCGTCTCGTAAGCAGAACGGCAGGCAAGGACCCGCACGGGCGCCGCTTCATCAGCCGGCGCCCGTTGTCATGTGCCGGTCACGTCACTGTTGGGCCGTCGTCACGTCGGCAAGCGAGATCACGCCGTCGAACGGGGCCAGCAGGCGCATCACCTGCGTGCTGTCCAACAGGTCGACCACGAGCAACGCGAGCAGCGCGGCCAGGGCCGGCTCCGCTATCGGATCGAGGGTGTCCATCACCCCGTCCTCGTCGCCGTTCTCGACTCCGTTCTCGTCACCGTTCTCGTCCTCGGACGCGGCCGGCCGAGCTCCGTGCGCGTCCCGCTGGACCAGCTGGAGCAGCGGACCGCTCAGCGCATCGCGCTGGGGCTCCCGGCCACTCCGTTCGATGGTGGTGGCCAGCGCTGTTTCCGCGATGACCCAGGCACGCGTGCTCGCCTGCGCCGCATAGGCGGCCGTCACTCGCGTGCGGGCCTCGGTGCCAAGCCCCGCCAGCCGCACGAGGAAGCGGCGAATGGCGGCGGTGTTCGGACCATAGGGAAGAGCGCCCGTCGTGATCGGTGAACTCATGCCACGCCCTCCCGTCCGGGAAGCGTGTGCCCCAGTCGGCGTAACCCTTCGAACACGTCCGGCACCTCGGGGCGCCACCCGGCGGCGAGCAGCGCCGCGCTGCTGATGCGCTGGTTGCTGCGCCCGGCCCGCACTGGACCGGCGTGTGCCGTGGAGCTCTCGTGTCCGCTCGTGGTGTCCTCCGGGCGCAGCCCGGTCAATGCGTGTGTGATGTCGCCGGCCTGCACCGGCGTGTTGTCGGTGCAATTGAACAGCGCCCCCTTTCCGCTCGGTGGCAGGGCGAGGCAGTGCGCGATCGCGGAGACCACGTCGTCACGCCACGAGAAGTTGCACCAGATATGGGACGGGGTTGCGCCGGCGGCAAAGCGAGCGCCCGGGTCGCGTCCGGGACCGTACAGCCCTGCGGCCCGCAGCACGTGCACGGCACGTCGCTCCGTGGCGGCGGCAAGGATGAGCAGCTCCGCCTCGAACAGTGCCTGCACCCGGTCGTTCCCCGGCGTGATCAGCGAGTGCTCGGTGACCGCGCTCCCGTCCTGACGGTCGTAGATCCCCGTGCTGGACACATAGACCACCGAGCTCGCGCCCACGGCCTCCGCCAGCGCTGCGGCGCCACGGGCCGCGGCCGGGTAAATGGCGTAGCTGTCGCCGCGGGCCGAAGACGGCGCCACGCACACCACGAGGTGGCGTAGGGTACCGGGCAGGTGCGCCAGGATCGCGGCGCGCCCCTCCGCCGTCACGGCCTGGGTGATATCGCCCGCGACCGCGGTCGTCCCTGCCGGTGCGGCGCTCCCCGAACGGGAAAGGACCCACACCCGGTGCCCGGAGCGGGCCAGCGCTTCGGCGACAGGCGCTCCCAACCAGCCCGGACCCACCACCAGTGTATCACCCACGGTTCAGCCCCCAGGACGTGCGCTGGCCTCCCGGCGGGGAGGCCATATACATTGGTGAAACATGGCCGGCACGACTCCCGCGCCGGTCCCACCTGAGGGGACAGGATCGAAGCATACAATGGGGAAGCAGGACGCGATCGAACTCGAAGGGACCGTCACCGAGTTGTTGCCGAATGCCATGTTTCGCGTGACAGTTCAAAGCGGCCACGAAGTGTTGACGACGCTAGCTGGAAATATGCGTCGCAATCGTATCCGCGTGTTGGCTGGTGATCGTGTCACCGTCGAAGTTTCCCCGTACGATCTGGCCCGCGGCCGCATCACGTTCCGCCACAAGAACTGACGCCGCCCTCTCTCCGCCCAACCAACGCGTACGCCGTCGCGGCGTGCGCGTTCGTGTATGCGCGAGTGATCAGCGCAACAGGAAGAAGGCCGCCGCGCCGCCGCCGATCACCACCGCACCGCCGATGATGTAGAGCA
>CAZNZG010000282.1:0-4474 GCA_964577455.1 uncultured Gemmatimonas sp.
AACTCGGGGATCCGCCGCATCGGCGTGGCCACGCAGTACAAGGCACACAGCCTCATCCGCCACCTGCAGCGCGGCTGGAACTTCCTGCGCCCCGAGCGCAACGAAAGCTTCGACATTCTCCCCGCGTCGCAGCGCGTGAGCGAAACCCAGTGGTACGAGGGGACCGCCGACGCCGTCTATCAGAACCTCGACATCATCGAGGCATACGGTCCGGAGTTCATGGTCATCCTCGCGGGTGATCACGTGTACAAGATGGATTACGAGCTGATGCTGCAGCAGCACGTGAGCCAGGATGCCGACGTGACGGTGGGCGTGCTCGAGGTGCCGCGTCTCGAGGCCACCGGCTTCGGCGTGATGCACGTGGACGCCGAGGATCGCATCGTGCATTTCCTCGAGAAGCCCAAGGATCCGCCGGGCATCCCGGGCAATCCCGACATGGCCCTCGCGAGCATGGGGATCTACGTCTTCAAGACGAGCTTCCTCGCCGACCTGCTGCGCCGTGACGCGGCAGACCCCACGTCCACGCATGACTTCGGCAAGGATCTCATCCCGTATGTGGTGGCCAACGGCAAGGCGGTGGCGCATCGCTTCAGCACCTCCTGCGTGAAGGCCACCCGGGAGAGCGAGGCCTACTGGCGCGACGCCGGCACCATCGATGCGTACTGGGAGGCCAACATCGATCTCACGTCGATCCTCCCCGGCCTCGACATGTACGACCATGAGTGGCCCATCTGGACCTACGCCGAGATCACGCCACCGGCCAAGTTCGTGCACGCGGAGGAGGGGCGTCGTGGCTTCGCCCTCGACTCGATGGTGTGTGGCGGGTGCATCATTTCCGGCGCCGGCGTGTTCCGCTCGCTGCTCTTCACCAATGTGCGCGTGCATTCCTACGCCCACCTCGACGGTGCCGTCATTCAGCCGGACGTGGACGTGGGACGGGGTGCACGGCTCACGAACGTCGTGGTCGATCGCGGGGTACGCATTCCACCGGGGCTCGTGGTCGGTGAGGATCCGGAACTCGATGCCGCGCGTTTCCGACGGAGTGACCGTGGCATCGTGCTCATCACCCAGCCGATGCTCGATCGCCTCGCCACCTGATCGGTTTCCCTGCTCCGCCCTCTCCTTGGTGTCGATGACCATACCCAGCCGCCTCACCCGTCGTGCGATCCTCTCGTTGCTGGTGGCTGGCAGCGCGGCGGTCCTCTCGGCGTGCTACAGCAGCAACGGCGGCGGAGGCCAGCAGACCATCCTGCTGCTGGTGAACAATCGTGGCTTCTACGACGTGAACGTGTTTGCCGTGCGTGCCACGTTGGTGAGTGGACGCCGGCTGGGCACGGTCAGCGGCAACTCACAGGCCACCCTGCGGGTGCCGGTGAATGAACTGCAGCCGGGCGGTGGCCTGGTGGTGAACGTGCGGACCGTGGGGGGGCGCTTCCAGTGGATCAGCCCCTCGGTGCAGGTGGGGAGCGGCATCGTGGCGCGCCTCGATGTCATCCAGACCTCCAACGGCGAGCTCACCCAGAGCGTGATGTACTCACAGGTCGCTCCACAACCCGACCGCTGACACGCCCCACGGTCGGCTACTTGGGTGTGGCCGGGGTGCGCCAGTGTGCCACGACGGCCCGCCCGATATGGGCAATCACGGCATTGCCTTCGCTCTCGCTCCAGTAGCGCGTGTCCTGATTGTCTTTCGTGAGCACGCACGTGACCACGCGCGCCGGCAGGTAGAGCACGCCACAGTCGGTGCGGGAGCGGTCCACGTCGCCGGTCTTGTGCGCGGCACGCACGCCGTAGTTGAAGCGCATCAGCTTCGTGTTGTCCTCGTTGTGCTCGAGGATGTACAGCATCGTCGAGTCGGCCGCCGGACCCACCGCCCTGCCCTGCGCCATGAGAGTGAACAGCCGCGCCATTTCGTTGGGCGTGGTGACTCCCAGCCCGTACTTGGCGGAGCTGTCTGGCGCCACCGATGCAATGCGCGTCATGCTCCCCGAGTGGACCTTGGTGCGCGGCAGCTGGAGCGCTTCCATTTTCTGCCATACGCGGCGGATCTTGATGCGGTCCAGCAGCAGGTTGGTCGCGGTATTGTCGCTGAGGGTGCTCATCAGCCATGCGGCATCCCAGAGCCTCATGGTGAAGGGCGTACGCATGAACTGCAACTGTCCCGCCCCGCCCACCTTGTCGATCTCCGTGAGGACCACCGGATCGTCCAGCGACAGCTGCCGCTGCTCCGCGAGATCGAAGAGCGCCACCAGAACCGGCACCTTGATAAGCGATGCCGTCGAAAAGGGCTCGTCGCCGCGCCGCTCGAGATGTTCGCCGGTTTCGAGATTGGTGATGCTGTAGCCCACCACGCCGCGGTGTGCGTCGGCGATACTGTCGATCGTGCGCTGCAGCGTCGGCAGGGCGGGTACCGCGGGGGCAGCCTGCGCGGCGGCGGGGCTGGCGCCCGGCAACAGCGCCACACAGACAGTCGCGAGAACGGGGAGGAGTCGCATGCCGGGAAACTAGGGTCTCCCTCAGCGCCTCGCTCCCCGGGTACGGACCCCACCGTCCCTCAACAGCGGGCCCGTATTCGTGCTGCTCGCCCTCTGGTAACGCGCGAGTGGCAGCGTCCCCTACCTGCCGGGGGGCACCCCGGATGCGCCCCGGATGCCCCCCGGAAGGACAGCCCCCCACTGCCGGGGAAGGGGAGCCGCGTGGCCGGCCTGGAAAGCGGAATTTCAAAATCCGGCTAAAGGGATCTGGACGAACCTCATCCGTGAGTCCAATCTCCCCTATCCATCCGTTTGGCTCGATTCGCCCCGGCCCTGTCACGCCATCCCCTACAGCTGGGTCGGGAGTTTTGCGAATTACTCGGGCGGCGGCCCGCGAGCCACATTGCGTGGGTACGGGACGGTCGCCTGCCCGATGACCGGCCCCCCTCGACGTTCTGTTCTACTTTACTCCCTCCTTGCATGGCCTCCGATCCTTTCGTGCCAACCCCTACGCTCCCCCGCATCATCCAAGGCGGCATGGGGATCGGCGTGTCCAACTGGCGTCTGGCCAATGCCGTTTCACGGATCGGCCAGTTGGGCGTCATCTCGGGGACGGTGATCGACACGGTCCTGGTGCGCCGGCTGCAGGACGGCGACCCCGGCGGGCACATGCGTCGCGCGCTGGCGCACTTCCCCATTCCGGGAGTGGCCGACGATCTCCTGAAGCGCTACTTCCTCCCCGAGGGACGCACGCCGGGCACGCCGTACCATCTCCTGCCCATGTACAAGCAGGTGGTGAGCGGCGCGCGCCAGCGGGTCACGGTGGCGGCGGCCTTCGTGGAAACGTGGCTCGCCCGCGAAGGCCATGACAACGCGGTGGGCATGAACCTGCTCACCAAGGTGCAGATGCCCAACCTGCCCACGCTCTACGGCGCGATGCTCGCCGGCGTGGCCACGGTGATCATGGGCGCCGGTATTCCACGCGAAATCCCCGGGGCGCTCGACGCGCTCTCCACGCACAGCAAGGCCACCCTCAAGTTCGACGTGATGGGGCTGGGCCGCGACGAAGCCGAGTACCTCACCTTCGATCCGGCCGACGTGTGGCTTGAGCACGGCGTGCCGACCGAGCCGCTCCGCCGCCCCGATTTCTATCCGGTCGTGTCGGCCGTGTCGCTCGCCGCCACGCTGGCCCGCAAGTCGAACGGCAAGGTGAACGGATTCGTGGTGGAAGGCCCCACGGCCGGCGGACACAACGCGCCGCCGCGCGGCGAACTGAAGCTCGACCTCCTCGGCCAGCCGATCTACGGGGAGCGCGACGTGGTCGACCTGCAGAAGATGACCGAACTCGGTCTGCCGTTCTGGGTGGCGGGTGGCGCCGGTACCCCTGACGGACTCTGCCGTGCCCTCGAAGCGGGCGCCGCGGGTATCCAGGTGGGGACGCTCTTCGCTTTCTGCGACGAGTCCGGGCTCACCCCCGAGATCAAGCGTGACGTGCTCGCCGGCGTGCTCGACGGCACCGCCAATGTGCGCACCGATCCGCGCGCTTCGCCCACGGGCTATCCCTTCAAGCTCGTGCAGCTCAAGGGCCACGAGCAGGAGGCGGAACGTGAGCGTTGCTGCGACCTCGGGTATCTTCGCGAGGCGGTCAAGCGCGAGGACGGCCGCATCATCTATCTCTGCGCGTCGGAGCCGGTCAACACGTACGTGAAGAAGGGCGGTGCCGAGAGCGAGACGGAGGGGCGCAAGTGCCTCTGCAACGGCCTGCTGGCCGACATCGGTCTGCCGCAGGTGCGTGACGAGGGCGGCGTGGAGCCGCCGATCGTGACGAGCGGTGACGACATCGCCTCACTCGCCGCGGTCGCGCACGACGGACACTACTCCGCCAGCGACGTGATCGAATGGCTGCAGGCGCCGGTGCGCGCCTGAGGCATACGCTCCACCGGAAACACGACGGGGGGGGGCGCCCCCCACCCCCCCGCGGGGCGTAAACCCCCACCAAA
>CAZNZG010000283.1:0-2425 GCA_964577455.1 uncultured Gemmatimonas sp.
TTCGCGCTGCTCCCCCCCGACAACGCCACCGGAAACTTCACCAAGGTGGTGCAACGGGTGCCGGTCCGCATCCGCATCACGAAGGGGCTGGGCGCCGACCGTCCGCTTCGCCCCGGCATGAGCGTGCTGACGAACATCGTCGTCAGGTAGAGGGCACGAGTGTCCACCGAGGTAATGCGCACGCTGCATGTGGAGTCGCTCAAGGCGATGGCCGATGCGACGATGGCGGATGCCGAGCAGCACGATCAGGCGCCCCAGGTGCCGCGCGCCGCGGCCGAAGATCCGTACCGGAACAAGTACCTGATCGCGATCGCGGTCACGCTTGCGGCGGTGCTCGAGCTGGTGGATACGAGCATCGTCAACGTGGCGATCCCGCACATGATGGGGACGCTCGGCGCCACGCTCGACGAGATCGCGTGGGTGAGCACGTCGTACATCATTGCCAACGTGATCGTGATTCCGATGTCGAGCTGGCTGAGCGCCTTCTTCGGGCGCCAACGCTATCTCACCGGATCGATCGCGGTGTTCGTGGTGGCCAGCTTCTTCTGCGGCGCGGCCACGACGCTGTGGGGGCTGGTGTTCTGGCGTGTGCTGCAGGGACTCGGTGGCGGCGCACTGCTCAGCACCGCCCAAACCACGCTGTTCGAATCGTTCCCGCCGCACGAGCGCGGGATCGGGCAGGCAATCTTCGGCGTGGGCGTGATGGTGGGCCCCACCCTTGGCCCCACACTCGGCGGCTTCATCGTGGACGCGTACGCGTGGCCGTGGATCTTCTACATCAACGTGCCGCTCGGCCTGATCGCCGGCGTGATGGTCTGGACGTACGTGAAGGACGCGTCGTATCAGGTGAAGGCGCAGACGGTCGACGTGCTGGGGATCGTGCTGCTCACGCTCGCGGTGGGGTCACTGCAATGGATGCTCGAGCGGGGTGAGCGGTACGACTGGTTCGAGTCGCGCTTCGTGACCACGCTGGCGGTGGTCACGGTGGTCAGCACCATCCTGCTGGTGTGGCGCGAGCTCACGATCGACGAGCCGGTGATCGACTTCCGCGTGCTCAAGTCGCGACAACTCGCCCCCGGAGTCACCTTCGCGGCGTTTCTGGGGCTCGCGCTGTACGGGTCGGTGTTCGTGTTGCCGGTGTTCCTGCAGTCGCTGCACGGCTACACGGCGCAACAGACGGGCATGGTGATCCTGCCGGGTGCGATCGCCAGCGCGGTGAGCATGGCGGTAATGGGGCGGTTTGCCGGCACGCTCGACGCGCGCCCGCTGATCGTGATCGGCGCGTTGCTCTTCCTGGCGTCGATGTACTCACTGTCCACCCTCACGCTCGACGCGGGGCAGGACGACATGTTCTGGCCACTCATCCTGCGCGGCATCGGCCTCGGCCTGCTCTTCGTCCCCCTCACGGGCGCCAGCATGGCGGGACTGCCCATGCACAAGCTCGGTCAGGGCACGGGCATGTTCAATCTCATGCGCCAGCTCGGCGGCTCGCTGGGCATCGCCATCATGGCGACGATGCTGTCGCATCAGACCAAGGTGCACAAGGCGCTGCTCTCCGAGCACGCCGGCACGTACGACCCGGCCACCGTGGAGCGCCTGGGCGCCCTCACGCGCGGCCTCGTCGCACGCGGCTACGACGCGGCCGCAGCCAAGACGATGGCCCTCACGATCATCGACCGGCAGATCGGTGCGCAGGCGAGCGTGATGGCGTTCTCGAAGATCTATCTGATCTCGGGCGTGCTGCTGGTCTCGGCGTTGCCGCTGCTGCTGCTCTGGAGGACAGGCCGCACGGTCCCGGTCAAGCTGGATCACTGACGGCTACTGCGCGCGGGCGTCTACGCTCGGCGAACACGAGCAGGGCACGGACGCGTTGGCGACCACGCGTTGGCGGGAACGCTTTGGCAACAACGCGTTGGCAAACTACGCAGTCGACTACGTTGGCAGAGACGTGTAGCGACTACGTGTGCGGGGGGCGGGGGGCATTGCCGTCCTCGAGCTTCGCAATGAGGCGGACCAGCATGGTGCGCACGACCATCCGCGTGCCCTGGCAGGCGGTGTAGCGGCTCTTGGAGAGGGAGCCGCTGTCGGCGGCAGTCTCCAGATGGGCACCGACCTCGTCGGCGCTGCCGAGCGCGATACGCAGGAAATGGGCGGCCTGCGCATCGGAGCGCTGCTGTTCACCCTCCGCGATATTCGCCGGCACGGATGCGACCGCGCGTAGCAGCTGGTTCCTGAGTCCCGGCACTCGCCGGCCGTTGATCTCCGCCGCCGCATCATGCACGGAGAAGGAGAGCGCACGCGCTGCCGCGCGGACGCGGTAGAATTGTCTCTGAGGCATGCCACACGGTAGGAGGAACGCTCTCCACCTGTGTCACCCGAAGTACGCCACCCCAACCATTTCTACGCCCCCCCCCCGCGGCCAGCG
>CAZNZG010000283.1:2435-4463 GCA_964577455.1 uncultured Gemmatimonas sp.
AGCAGGGCACGGACGCGTTGGCGATGACGCGTTGGCAGGGACGCGTTGGCAGGGACGCGTTGGCAAACCACGCGGTCGACTACGCAGGCAACGACGCGTAGCGA
The DNA here is from genome assembly GCA_964577455.1 of uncultured Gemmatimonas sp. GTDB lineage: Bacteria > Gemmatimonadota > Gemmatimonadetes > Gemmatimonadales > Gemmatimonadaceae > Gemmatimonas. Next base: position 2,540 of record CAZNZG010000283.1, read on the forward strand.
TGACGCGTGTGGGGGGTGATAGTGGTGTGCCAATCAAGCACTGCGCGCCGCCCGCCGCGAGCCCCCGACCCCGACCAAGACCCCGACCCCGACCCCGACCAAGACCACGACCCCGACCCGCCAGCGAAGCGCCGCCCCAAGACCCCGACCGCCGTTGCGTTGCCGTTACGCGTAGTTCCCAACGTGGTCGACTGCGTAGTTTGCCAACGCGTCGTTGCCAAAGCGTTCCTGCCAACGCGTCGTCGCCAACGCGTCCGTGCCCTGCTCGTTGTCGACCGCGTAGTTCAACCCAAGCCGGTCAGCGCGCAAAAACCCGCTTCCCGCCAAGCCAGGTCTCCAGCACGCGAGTCCCGAGCACGAGCGAGGACGGCACACGCATGATGTCCTGGTCGAGCACCACGAAGTCCGCGTATTTGCCCGGCGTGATCGAGCCCATGGCCTGTTCCTGGAAGCCCGCGTACGCCGGCCACAGCGTCATGCTGCGCAGCGCGTCCTCGCGCGACATGCGCTGGTCCGGGTACCAGCCGCCGGCCGGCCAGTCGCGCGCATCCTGGCGGGCGATGCTGGCGTGGAAGCTGATGAGCGGGTTCACCTCTTCCACCGGGAAGTCCGAGCCATTGGGGATCACCACCCCCGTCTGCAGCAGCGACTGCCAGGCGTACGCACCATAGAGGCGCGTGGGGCCCAGGCGCTTGCCGATCCAGTACATGTCGCTCGTCTGGTGGCTGGCCTGCATGCTGGGAATTACTCCCAGCTGTGCGAAGCGCGGGATGTCGTCCTGGTGCAGGATCTGCGCGTGCTCCACGCGGAAGCGGTGGTCGGCGGTGGGGCGGGCGTCGAGCGCCTTTTCGTACGCGTCGAGCACCACCCGGTTGCCGCGGTCGCCGATGGCGTGCGTGTTGATCTGGAAGCCCGCGGCGAGGCCGCGCTTGGCCACGTCTTCGATGTGCGCGGGGGCGCTCAGCAGCAGGCCGCTGTTGTTCGGGTCGTCGCTGTACGGCTCCAGCAGCGCGGCGCCACGCGAGCCCATCGCGCCGTCGGCGTAGAGCTTGACCGCGCGCACCCACACCTGCCCGTCGTAGAGTGCCGAGCGCGGCCCCGTCTTGTTGAAGTAGTGATCGAGCGCCTCGGCGTTGTCACCGATCATCACGTAGAGGCGCAGGTTGAGGTCGCCCTTCTGCGCCATGTCTTCGAAGAGATCGATGTGTTCGCGGCTGGCGCCGGCGTCGTGCATGCCCACGAGCCCCAGCGAGTGCATGCGCGCCACGGCGTCCTTGAGTGCGGCGCGCATTTCGTCGCGTGAGAGCGGCGGTACCTTGCTTTCCACGAGGCCGCTCGCGCGGTCGATCAGCACGCCGGTGGGATTGCCCTTGGCGTCGCGGATGATCTTGCCGCCGCTCGGGTCCTTGCTGGCGGCGGTGAGGCCGGCCAGCTGCATCGCGGCGGCGTTCACGTAGGCGGCGTGGCCGTCTACGCGCTCGAGAATCACCGGGTGGTCGGGGGTGGCCGCGCTCAGCGCCTCGTGCGTGGGGAAGGCCGTGTTGCCCCAGGCATTCTGGTCCCAGCCGCGCCCGATGATCCACGTGCCCTTGGGGGTGCGCTTGGCGCGCTCCACCACCCGCGAAATCACCTCGGTGAGGCTCTTCGTGCCCACGAGGTCCACACTGCGGAGCTTCTGCGCGAGCCCGGCGAAGTGCGCATGCCCGTCCACCATGCCGGGGATGACCGTGCGCCCCCCGGCGTCGACCACCTTCGTGGCGGGGCCGGTGAGCGCCTTCGCTTCGCGCGCCGAGCCGGTGAACACGATGCGGGTGCCGCGCACCGCGAACGCTTCGACCAGCGGGCGGGCGTCGTCGGCCGTGTAGACCCGGGCGTTGGTGACGACGAGGTCGGCGACTACGGGAGCTTGGACGGCGGGAGCTTG
>CAZNZG010000284.1:0-4432 GCA_964577455.1 uncultured Gemmatimonas sp.
CCGCGGCGGCCGCCGCCAACGGCGCCGCCAACAGCGCGCTCCTGCTGCAGCGCGTAGCGATCATCGGCCGAGAGCGCGCTGTCGGTGCCCCAACGCAGCGGACCGGAGCCCATCCCCATGGCGGTGAGGAGGCGGGTGGCCTCGACGCTTGGCGTACCCGGAGGCGGCAGGGGGACGAGCGCATCGCGCGCCGTGTTGCGTGGTGCCGGCTGAATGGGCTCCTGGACCGGCGACGACGCGTCCCACATGGCCCGCGCGGCGCTGTCACCCACGAGGGCACGCGCCTGCAGCAGATCGAGTTCGATCGGCGCATGCGCAAGGGTGAAGCCCATGCGCATGAGCAGGTTCATGCTGTGCACGGGCAGCCACTCGCGTGGTGTCTTCTGGAGCAGCTTGTACTCCATGGGCAGCTGCGCCGATGCGAGCGAGGTGCGGTAGGCGTTGATGCCCTCGGCGTAGGCGCGGAGCGTACGATACAGGGGCCCCGCCGTGTCGAGTGCAGCGAACTGCCTTTCTGCGGCACGCGACATCCCGAGTCGGCGCGTCTGCCGGTCGGAAGCCAGCGCCGCATCTCCCACCAGTTCCGTGAGGGTGCCTTCGCCAGCGCGCGACTGCAATTCGAGCTGGAAGAGACGGTCACGGGCCACCACATAGCCGAGCGCGCGGGCGGCATCTTCATCGGTTTTCGCGAAGATGTGCGGGACACTGCGCGCATCGTAGCGGATCTCGACCGCGTCGCTGAGTGCGGGGATTTTCGCCGTGGCGCTCGCGGGGAGGTCATCCGTGGCATTGATCCAGAGCCCGGACGACGGCGACAGCAGGGCGCCGAGCGGCGGCACGGCGCCAACGCCCTGGGTACCGATCCAGGTGGCCCCCAGACCGAGGGTGAGCGACAGCAGGGCAACAGGCAGCGAGCGAGCCATGGGAGGCGTGCGGAGGGGGAAGCGGGAGCCGGGCCGGCTCGGGCGGAAAGCTCCGAAGGATCCCCCCGGGGCGGCCGGTGTGCAAGTTCCCGGGTGGGCGGCGTCTCCCCTGCAACGACCTTTTCCGGACCCGGAAGGCCTGCGGTCGCACGAAGCCCAATCCGTATCCCGTCATGGATCAACTCGAACGATTGTTCCGAGCGTATCATGGCCCCGTCGTCCGCTTCCTCACGCGGCGGCTGGGAGACCGTGACCTCGCGGAAGAACTGGCGCAGGAGACGTTCCTGCGGGCGCTGCGCCATGCGCCCGTGGCGAACGAACGCGCGTGGTTGTTTGCGGTGGCCGCGAATCTGGTGCGCGACGAGGCCCGACGCGTGTCCCGTGAGCGCACCCGACTGACGCTCCTCAGGAGCGACGTCGAGGCTGCGGGGCCGCAGGAGCCCGAAAGCACGTTGCAGGAGCGCAGCGAAGATGACTGGCAACAGCAGGTGCGTGAACAGCTTCTGGCGCGGCGTGCGGTCGATACGCTGGCGGAACGCGATCGCACGGCCCTGCTGCTGCGCGAAGAAGGGCTGGACTATCACGAGATTGCCGCGGCGCTCGGCTTGAGTGCCGGCAGCGTGGGAACCACGCTGTCGCGTGCTCGCCGTCGCCTCGCAGACGCCTATGACGCGCTGCAGCGCCCCGAACAGACCTCCGCGGGCGCCGATGCAGCGAAGGAGGGATCCCATGTCGCATGATGCGTTCGAGCTCTCGATGGAACCGCTGCGTGCCGAGTTCGATGCCGCCGGGCACGCGGACGAAGGCACCATCCACACGTGGGTGGACGGTGCCTTTGACGAGCAGCAAGCCGCGCGGGTGCACGCACACGTATCGACATGCGCGTCGTGTGCCGCCGCCGTCGCCGAGGCCCGGGGGCTGGTGGCCGCCACGTCACGTGTGCTGGCGGCACTCGACGGTGGTGTGGCGGAAGTGACCGTGCGGCAGCCACCGGCGACAGCATCGATCGTGCAGCCACGGCGATGGTGGACCACGCCCACCACGACACGTGCGGCCGCGGCGCTCTTCGTGGTGGTGGGCGGCACATGGCTGTGGCAGCACGGCCGGAGCGCTGTCGTTCGTACTTCACCGGCCGGCGGAGCGGCCGTGGTGAACACGCCGACGCTGCCGGCTCCTGTGGCCGACGTGTCACCGGAGGTGCAGCCGTCTGCACCGGCTCCTGTACCCCCACCGGCTCCTGCTGCCGTACCGGTACGCATCGCGGCGAAGGCCGTCGCCGTGGCCCCGCCACCGGTGGACACCGCGAGCACGCAGGCCATGACGGCCGAACGCGCGGCTGCGGTCGAGCGTCCCTCCATGAGCGCGCGGAGTGCGTTGCCGTCGCTGATGTCGCCGTCGCCGCCGGCCGCGGGACTGGGAGCGGGATCGGCAGCGGCGATGTCACTCACGAGTGACAACGCGGCCGGTATGCGACGCGTCGTGGTATCGGGCGTGATCAACGACGGCCGCACGAGGCTGCCGCTCGCATTCGCCAGGGTCGTAGTGGCCATGACTGGCGAATCGATCGCGGCAGTGCCGGCCAACCAGCGGGCAACCACCGGAAGGGACGGACGGTTCTCGGTCGCGCTGCTCCCGACTGGCGCCCAGCAGTCCGTGCAGATCGAGGTCCGGCACGTGGGGTACGCGCCGGCCTCGGTCAACGTGCGACTCGAACGCGACAGCGCCAGCGTGGCCGTGTCGATGACTTCCGCCACGATGGCGCTGCAGCAGGTCGTCACGTTGCCGGCGCCGTCCGCGCCGGTCATGACCGCCGCGGATTACACGGGGCGGGGCGTGGCAGGCGGTATCGCGCGCGGCGTCGAACAGGGCACCCTCCCCCGCCGCGTCACGGCGATGGAAGCCACAGCCGTACGCCCTGCAGGAATCGGCCGACGACTCGACCGTGAGCAGTACGACCGCATCGACGACAACCCCTTCCTCGGCGTGAGCGGTCATCCGCTCTCCACGTTCTCGATCGACGTGGACCGCGCCGCATACGGCAACGTGCGCCGCTTCCTGACGAGCGGGCAGCGCCCGCCCAAGGATGCCGTGCGCATCGAGGAGCTTGTCAACTACTTCCCCTATGGGCTGCCGGCGCCGAGTGGCTCCGATCCGGTCGGCATCACGAGTGAAGTGATTGCCGCTCCGTGGCAGCCGCGCCATCGGCTGGTGCGCGTGGCGCTGCAGGCGAAGCGCATCGAGATGGCCGCGCTGCCGCCGAGCAATCTCGTCTTCCTCATCGACGTCTCGGGCTCGATGAACGAGTGGAACAAGCTGCCATTGGTGAAGCAGTCGATGCGATTGCTCGTGGACCAGCTCCGGCCTCAGGATCGGGTGGCGATCGTGGCGTACGCCGGTGCGGCGGGGCTCGTGCTCCCCAGCACCAGCGGCGACGAGAAAGCGCGCATTGCGGAAGCGATCGAGCGGCTCGAGGCGGGCGGATCCACCGCCGGTGGCGCAGGGATCGAGCTCGCATACCGTACGGCCCGCGAGCACTTCATGGCGCGTGGCAACAACCGCGTGATTCTCGCCACCGACGGCGACTTCAACGTGGGCGTGAGCAGTGACGGGGAGCTGGAGCGACTCATCGAGGACAAGCGTCGCGAAGGCACCTATCTCACCGTCCTTGGCTACGGCACCGGCAACTACCAGGCGTCGAAGATGGAGAAGCTGGCCAAGGCCGGGAACGGCAACCACGCGTATGTGGACGATCTCGCCGAGGCGCGAAAGGTTCTGGTGGAGGAGATGGGCGCCACGCTGTTCACCGTGGCCAACGACGTGAAGCTGCAGGTGGAGTTCAACCCGCGGGTGGCGCAGGCGTATCGTCTGATCGGCTACGAAAATCGGCTGCTCGCGGCCGAAGACTTCACCGACGATCGCAAGGACGCCGGCGACATCGGCGCGGGGCACCAGGTGACGGCGCTGTACGAAGTGGTCCCCGTCGGCGTCACCGGGACCATTCCCGCTCGCGACGTGGACTCGCTGCGATACACACGCACGGCGCCGGGTGCAGCGCGCGCCGATGCGCCCGACCGTGGTGCGCGCGAACTGCTCTTCGTAAAGCTCCGCTACAAGCGCCCCGGCGAGTCGCAGAGTCTGCTCATGTCGCACGCCGTGCCGAATCGCGAGCCCGGGCGCGGCAGCGACGACATGCGGTTTGTCGCAGCGGTGGCGGGCTTCGGCATGCTGCTGCGTGACAGCGAGTATCGCGGAAACAACAGTGCCGCGCAGGTCCTGGAGCAGGCCCGCGCGGCACTGGGAGACGATCGTGGAGGCTATCGCGCCGATTTCGTACGGCTGGTGCAGCGGTGGCGCGAGCTCGGCGTTACGGCTGGCGAACGGCGGTAAAGGGCATCACTCCCATGCCGGAGACATCGAGGACGCCGTTCATGTTGTCCTTGTCCTTGATGGCTCCGGCGCCGTTGATGAGCAGCTGCTGACCGCCGAGGTCGAGCTGGAAGGCGAACTTC
>CAZNZG010000285.1:0-4428 GCA_964577455.1 uncultured Gemmatimonas sp.
ACCCTTTGTGTAGCCTTACCCCGCCAGAGCCACTCTCCCCTTTCCCAACCGCATGACCAGAGCAGGCATCGTCACCGTCGCGGGATTCCCCAACGCCGGTAAATCCACCCTGCTCAATCGCCTCGTGGGCGAGAAGCTCGCCATCACCTCCAGCAAGCCGCAAAGCACGCGGCATCGGATCGTCGGGATCCGCACGGAAGGCGAGGCGCAAATGGTCATCCTCGACACCCCGGGGCTGCTCGAGCCCCGCGACACGCTCCACAGCGCCATGCGCAATGCCGCGCTCGCGGCCGTTCGCGATGCGGATGTGCTGGTACACGTCGTCGATGCCACGGCACGCATTCCCGAGAGCTTTCAGCAGGCGGCACAGCTCGAGCACGCGCCACGCGCTGCGGTCGTCGTCGCACTCAACAAGGTCGATCTGCTGAATGCCGAGCAGCGGGCGCGCCTCGCACAGCTCTATCCCGACGCCACGCCCATTTCGGCCGCGTCGGGGGAGGGAATGGATGCCCTGATCACCGCGATCACCGCCAGGTTGCCGGTCAGTCCGTACCTCTATCCCGACGACGATATCTCCACGCAGCCGGTGCGCTTCTTCTGCGCCGAGTTCGTGCGCGAGACCGCGCTCGAGCAACTCGGCGACGAACTGCCGCATGCGCTGGCCTGCGAAATCGAGGAGTACCGGGAAGGCTCGTCGCCGCTGTACATTCGTGCGGTCCTGCATGTCGAACGCGACAGCCAGAAGCGCATCGTGATTGGAGCCAACGGGCAACAGATCAAGAAGCTTGGACGGAGCGCCCGCGAAAAGATCGAGCGCTTCGTCGGTGAGCCGGTCTATCTCGACTTGTGGGTGAAGGTCTTGCCCAACTGGCGCAAGAACCGCGCGGCCGTGCTTCGCCTTGGCTACGGCGAACCGAACGAACGCAGCTGAGTTCGGACAACGTGCTGCGCCGCCCCCTGCCACGCATGGCGTGGTATCTCAGCGTGCTGTTGCTGTTCCTCGTTGCTCCGCAACTCGAGGCGCAGAATGGCGGGCTGTTCCTGCTCGTGCCATTCGGCGCCAGAGCGGTGGGGCAGGGGGAATCGGTCGTGGCCGACACGGCGCTCGGGACGGAAGCGATGTGGTGGAATGCGGCAGCACTCGCGCGGCTCCCCAAGAAGGAGATTGCGATTCACCATTCGCAGACGGTCATCGCCGTCAGCGACATGCTCACGTACGCGGTCCCGTCACGGATCCTCGGGACGCTTGCGGCGTCGGCGTATCTGGTGAACTACGGTGATCAGCAGGCCACCGATGCGCAGACGGGGACGCCGCTCGGCACGATCACCAACCGCAATTACCAGCTCGCGCTGTCGTATGCGACGCCGGTCGGCAAGCGGTTCAACGCCGGGCTCACGTACAAGTTCGTGATGCTGCGCTTTCAGTGCACCGGCATTTGTGGCAACGTGCCCGTGATCAGTGGCTCGACCAGTGCCCTCGATGTCGGCGCGCAGTACGTGCTGCCGGTGTCCTTCCCGGTCACGGTGGGCGCGTCGGTGCGCAATGTCGGTCCGGCTCTGCAGGTACGCGATGCCGAGCAGGCCGACCCGCTGCCACGGCTCGTGCAGGTCGGTGCCCGGGCGCGTGTGCCGGTCGCGGCGCTCGCCGAGTCGAAGTCCACGCTCGACGTGTCGGCCGATATCCTCTCGGCGGCGGCGCTGGGCGGCCGCGCGTTGGCGCTCGGGGTTTCGCTCGGCTATCGCGACCAGGCGTTCCTGCGGGCGGGGTACAAGGCCCAGCAGGGGCAGGGACGGGGCCCGTCGGTGGGGCTTGGTATTCAGCGCGGCAGCGTCGGCATCGACATCGCCCGCCGCTTCGATGCGCTCTCCGCGCAGCTTGGCGATCCGCCAACCTACGTGTCGCTGCGGGCTCGATTCTGATGGCGTGGCCTTTTACCGGGCGCCTGACCATCTGCGGAGCGCCCGATCGACTGCGACGCCAGCTGCTGGCCTCGGTACTGATCGGTGCCCTGACCGCGCCCGCTCTGGTGGCGCAGACCGCCCCTGTGGCGCTCCAGCGGCCCGCTGGCGGTGGAAAACCGCTAGGGCATGGTTCGCTCCCTGCCTCCGGCCCCGTCATCCCTACACACGACTCGCCGGAGCCGCTCGCCGAAGGGGGGCGCGCTGTTGAGCGCGCGCCTTCGCTGTTCCCGTCGGCACGGGCCACGCCCGTGGCCCCATGGTGGGCGCCGCTGGCCTCTGCCGCTCTGCCGGGCGCCGGACAGTTCGCGCTCAAGCAGCAGCGCAGCGTCGCCTACGCGGTGGCCGAAACGTTCCTCGTCTTGCAGTATCTGGCGGCGCGCCGCGACGGCAACAGTGAGCGCAACGCGTATCGGACACTCGCCGCCGACGTCGCCCGCAAGCCGTTCGGCGGGGCGCGTCCTGTGGGCACGTGGGACTACTACGAGAATCTCGAGAAGTTTCTCGAGAGTGGCGCCTATGATCGCGTACCGGGTGGGGCCGTCGACCCGGAAACGGATCCCTCCACGTACAACGGGGCGCGTTGGCTGCTGGCCCGCGAGACGTACTGGCGTGATCCTGGTAATCAGCCCGCCACCTCGAGCCGCGAGTACCAGCTCGCGCTGGCGTTCTATCAGCGCTCGGCGGTGACCGACGAGTACCGATGGAGCTGGTTCGATGCCACGCTCGAACAGGATGTGTACATCCAGACCATTCGCAGCGCGAACCGAAGCTACCAGCGGGCTGTCAACATGCTGGGGGCCGTGGCGGTCAACCACCTCGCCAGTATGATCGATGCCTACGTGAGTGTCCGCATCCGCCGATTTGGCGGGGCCGGTGTCGGTGGTTTTGCGCTGACCAATGTCGAGACCGGCTACCTGCCCGCGCCGGGGGACCTGCAGCGGGGCGAGTGGCGCGCGGCGCTGCGCTTTACGCCGACGTCGCGCCGCTGACCGTGGGGCGGGTGCCAGCTGGCACCCGCTGCCACGCTTGCCGCACGCGGCACCATTCCGGCCCTTCTGCGCCGCTCGGCTGACAGAAACGTCGCACTTTGTGACGGTCGACACATCGTGCCGAATGCCGGTATACGATCGTCAAATGGTTGAGCCGGTGTACGGTCGCCCCATGACGGACCCAACGGCGGATCGCGACCGTCGGCGTGTGCTGCCCCCTCGCCATTTCCTGATGAGCCAGCCCATCCAAGATCAGAGCGCCATGCTCCTGACGACGCGTGCATCGCACGCGCCGGATTGGCTCGTGTCCTGGTGGACCACCTTCGGGGACCCGCAGGTCACAGCGGATCCCGACGCGGTGATCCAGCAGGCGTTGAAGGCGCGTCCCCGGTTGATTCTCATCGACGCGTGCGGCGAGGCGTCGTGGAGCGACACGGCGATCGCCGCCTGTCGCCGGTTGAAGCGCGATGCGTACACCGGCATCGTCCCGGTCTTCATGATCGTACCCCCCGCGCTGTTTGCGTCCGCGTTTGCCGCGGGGGCGGATGAAGTGGTACGCGAAGAGGTCGACGCCGACGAGGCCTTGGCGCGAATCGGCGCGATGCTTCGGCGCAGTGATCGCGATACGGACGTGCATCCTTCCACGCGCTTGCCCGGTACCCGCGAAATCGAGGCGGAGCTCGAGCGCCGTGTCGATCGTGGTGAGAAGTTCGCTGCCTGCTACGCCGACCTCGATCACTTCAAGGAGTTCAACGATCGCTACGGTTACCACCACGGCGACCAGGTCATCCGGCTCGTGGCGCGCATACTCCACGATGTGGTGAAGGGGCTGTGTGGCGAAGAGGGCTTCGTGGGGCACATCGGGGGCGACGACTTCCTCTATACCATCCCGCTGGCGGCCGTTCCCCGGGTCTGCGACGAAGTGGTGCACGTTTTTGACGAATTGATTCCGTGGCAGTATTCCGAGCAGGACCGTCGCGTGGGATATTTCTTCGGCAAGGATCGCCGGGGGCAGCTCCATCGCGTCCCGCTCATGACCCTGTCGGTCGGAGTGGTGACCAACCAGCGGCGTCATTTCACGCGCGGAAGCGAGGTCAGCGAGTTGGCGACGGAAATGAAGAGCTATGCGAAGACGTTGCCGGGATCGGTGTGGGCGGTCGATCGCCGACGTGACGAACCGGCGGCCCTGGTGACAGCATCGGGGGCCGACGTGCTCCGCAATGGGCACGACAAGCGTGTTGTGGGAGGCGCCTCATGACGGTGTCGTGCCCTGAATGCCGCTCGGTGTTCCGAGTGGATCCTGCCAAGGTGCCGTCCACCGGTGTACGGGCGCGCTGCTCGGTGTGTGGTGGGGTTATCGCGATTGCCGGGGGGACGCTGCCGGTGTCCGTGACCCCGATCGCATCGAGCATGGCCGTACCCGCGTTCGGCGCCGGTGTGTCGCGCGCCACGCCGGTACGCGCCACGCCGGTACGCG
>CAZNZG010000286.1:0-4385 GCA_964577455.1 uncultured Gemmatimonas sp.
TCTCCGTCAGCACCGCCCCTGCCCCGATGATGCTGCCGGTGCCCACGTGCACGCCTTTGAGGAGGATGGCCCCCATCCCCACCAGCACGCCGCGCTCGAGCACGCTGCCGTGCACGATCGCCCGGTGCCCAATCACGCAGTCCTCACCGACGATGGTGGGCTTGCCAAGATCGGCATGAATGACGGCGCCGTCCTGGACGTTGCTGCGGGCGCCGATGGTAATACGCTCCACATCGCCGCGGATGACGGCGGTGGGCCACACGCTCGTGTCATCGGCAAGGTGCACGTCACCGACCACGACCGCGGATTCATGGATGAAGGGAGAGGCCATGCGGGAAACTATCAGAAGTACCCCCCAAGGGTCACGTACACACTCGCCGTCCGCGATACCCCCACCGGCGCCACGTATGGCACCGCCGTTCCGAGCCGTACGCGATACGGCACGTCGTACTGCAGCGCGAGATCGAGCACGACCTCGCCACCGGCGCTCGCCAGCCAGCCGTCGCGCACACCGTTGGGCAGGCACACCACCGTATTGCGACGCAGCGATGCCGGGCACCACGCGCGCGCGGCATCGGTGAACAGCACCACACTCAAGCGGTCACTGTACACCGTCAACGGACTGGGCACACGCCGGAACATCAGCAGCGGCGCGCGATACTCCACACTCCCCGCCAGCGCGCGGGCCCCCCGCTGTATGCCGGGCTGCGTGCCACGCACCGGAAATGGCCGCATGGGATCACCCACCACCAGCCCGGGGAGCAGCTCCGAATTCACGCCGCTCGCGCCACCCACCGTGAACTCGGTGCGCGTGTTCCTGTCGGCGTAGCCCACCGCCACGCGCGTGGCCAGCACATGCCGCGCATAGCCCGGCAGATCGAGCGGCAGATACGCGCGTGCACTCAGGATGTCGCGGAACGATCCGCCCTCGGCGCTCTCCTCCTGCCACCGGTACGCGGCACTGTTGCTGAGCGTGAATCCTTCCTCCACGCTCACGCCGCGCAGCGCAAGGCGTGCGGTACTCACGCTCGTATTGAGGAACAGGCTCGGGTAGCGCACCCCCGTGCGCACCGGATCGTCCGCGTCGCCGCGGATGGAGTCGGCGGCGGCCTTGAAGGCGCGCAGTTCGTACTGCGCCCCGATGCTGCCCACGAAGTTCCAGCGAACGCGCGGCACCACATACGTATTGCTGGCCGTGAGGAAGCGGCGTCGGCGTGCCACCGTGCCAAGACGCGCACCGCTGTCGTTGCGCACCACGAAGGTGCCATCCCACTCCTGACTGTAGCTCACGTCGGTGACGGGTACGCCCAACCCGGCGTAGCGATACGACAACGCCCCGTCGTACTCGCGCGTGGTGGGCTCGAGCAGCAGACTGCCGCTCCACGCATGACGCCCCAGAATGTCCACACCACTCGACGACACGCCGTACGTGACATCACCAAGGCGTGATTCTCCCGCCAGCGGCAGCCAGTAGCGCGGGGCCAGCTGACGCCACGCCCCGTAGCGGGTGGAGGCCTGGGCGCTCACGCGCGCCGAATCGGCGTAGGCGGGGATGCGCACGGCGTTCGTGCGCGGATAGAACCCGCCGCGCACCACCGCACCGCTAGTGTCGAGTGGCGCCCACGCCACGTGATATCCGTCGCCCCGCTGCACGAGCGCTGCCACACGCGCCCCATCGGGCGACACACTAGGCTCGTACACGGCGGTGCTCACCGCACTGGCGTGCGTCGCCGTTTCGGCAGTGCGCCACGACAGCGTATCCACTACGTCTCGTGCGCCACGTGATGCCGTTTCGAGCTGCATGCGCCCGCTGCGATCGCTGCTCCACACCAGACGCGCGCCGTCCGGCGTGAAGGCGGGGCTCGCAAAGACGGCGCGCCCACCGCTCACCACGCGGCGCAAGTCGCCGAACACGTTGAGCACGACCACCCGCTGCTCACCGGTCGGCAACAGCTGCACGGCCGCAATCTCTTCACCGTTGGGCGACCATCGCGGCTCCGCCCAGCGTTCGCCGGCAAGGTCACGCGTGAGTGGGGTAATGGCATCACCAGTACCGCTCACGCGGACCAGCCGGCTTCCATTGGCCGACAGCTGCACCGCCACGATGCTGCCGTCCGCGCGCACGTCGGGCATGGTGAGGCGCTGTCCCACTGTGAGACGCCGCTCGCGCCCACCTCGCAGCGCGCCGTCGCGCACATAGAGATCGCTGCGCGTGATGTAGGGATCGAGACGCTCGTCCTGCGCAAACACCACACGCTGCGCCGAGCTGTCGAGTGGCACGTTCACATCGAGGCCGTTGCGCCATGCCACGCGCCGAGGCGTGGCGCCGCCTGCGACCGGCGCCACGTAGAGCCCCGTGACCTCGCGCCCCGTGCTCGCACTCCAGAGCAGCGAATCGTTCCCCACCCAGCGCGGCGCCTGCGCATACCAGCCGTCAGTGCTCACGGTGCGCCAGACGGAATCGCCGGCCGCGGGTGCAGTCGAGGCGTCGGCCTGCACCGAGTCGCGAAGCCCGCGATAGAGTGCGGAGAACCGCTCACCGAATCCCGTGCGCGAGGTGTGCTGCAGCCGGAAGGGAATGAGGTGCCCCGCCGTCGCCTCGACGAAACGCCGCATGCCGTACGTCGAATCGGCCCGATCCACCGCGCGCTCCATCAGCAGCGCACCGTAGCCGTAGGCGGTCTGCCCGCGCGGGAATCGCGTGGTGGCCAGACTCCAGCGGCCGTACGGGACGAGCGCGCTGTCACGGGCCGCCGCGCGCAGCAGCACGGGAAACTCCGTGCTCACGAGGCGTCCGCTTCCGGTCAGGGCGCTTTCGTAATGCACGGCCAGCCCCTCCTTCACCCAGCTCGGCGTGAAGGCGTTGGGGAAGAACAGCGGGTTGCGCCCGAACAGCCAGCGCCCGGCGCGCCAGAGGCCGCGCGCGCGGTCGATGTGGAAGATGTGCGCCAGCTCGTGTGTGATGACGAGACGCAGCCAGTCATCGTGGAAGCGCAGCTCGCGTGTGCCGACGGGTGGCACCGCGTAGATCACCACCCGGTTGGTCGGAAAGACCTGCGCGAAGCCGTTGCTGGCGTCGACGTTGTCGGTGAGCAGCAGGTCGATGCGACCGCGCGGCACCACGAGTTCGCGCGCCAGCTGCTCGTAGGCGGTTTCACCGAAGACCGCCGCGATACGCGCCAGCGAATCGAGCGCCGCGGGATAGTGCACGTAGAGGTGCGGGGTGATGATCGTGCGCACCGGGCCGCGCGGATCCACCTGCGCGGCCGCGTGCTGGGCACTCGTAGCTCCCAGCAGCACGGCAACCGTCGCGAACCACACGCGCCGCCGTGTCATGCGGGATGCCGCCCGACCGACCGCCGCACCCAGCGCGTGGATCACCGGCCTCCGTCCCGGAGCCAGCGGAAGTACGACTCCAACCCGGCCACGAGCCCCTCGGCGTACTTGCGTTGGAACGCCGGGTCGCGGATGGCCGCCTCCTGCTCGGGGATCATGAGAAACAGTCCTTCGGCGAGGATGCTCGGATACCAGCTGGGCCGCGCGACCGCGAGGTTCTGATAGTGCACCCCCAGGTCGCGCAGCCCGAAGCGGGCCTGCAGCGCGCGCTGCACATCACGCGCCAGCGGTTCACTTGCATTGTGAAAGAACAGCGTGCTCGTGCCGTTGGCGGTGAACGGGTTCACGCCGTCCGGCAGCGCGTTGAGGTGTACGCTCACGAACGCGTGCGCGTTTGCACGCCGCGACTGCACACCACGTTCGGTGAGCCCCACCGGTGCGAGGCTCGTGCGGGTGATGACCGGCTTGGCGCCGCGTTCCTCGAGCAGCTTCACCAGCAGCTGCCCCACGGGGAAGACGGCGTCGCCCTCGTAGAGCCCCGTGGGCCCCGTGGCGCCGGCGGGCGGATGGCCGGGATCGACGGCGATCGTCAGCCCTGCCAGTGGCAGCCGCGGATCGATCACCGGCACTCGGCGTACGCGCAGCACGAAGGCGCGGCGGGCGTCGTCCCACAGCGACAGCCAACCATACGCCGGCTGCGACAACGTGAACGCGATGCGCACGCGATCGCTGGTGGCCTGCTCCCACACCATGCGGCGCACGAGCGTGTCGTTGCCGATGATCGGGGAGATCTCCGGATTGGCCTGCACTCCGTACAACGTGAGCACGAGCTCACGGCCGCTGGCCTCCACATGATGCGCGGGGCGCTCACCGGTCCCGATCACCACATCCACATATTCGGTGGCCGGGTTCACGCGGAATCCACCCGTCACGCGGCGCGGCAACGGCGTGCCCTCGGGAAGCAGCGTGATCTCGTCGCTATCCACCCACACGTGCAGCTGCTCGTCGAGCTTCACGCGCGTGAAGCCGTTCTGCCGACCGGTGACCTC
>CAZNZG010000287.1:0-4383 GCA_964577455.1 uncultured Gemmatimonas sp.
TGATCCTGCTCCTGCTCTGTCATGCCTTCAACTCCATGATCGCTGCCGCCACGGAGCGCGCGTCGTGCGCGCGCTGGTAGGGCGCCAGCAGTCGTTCGATGTGCTTCGCAAGCACATCGGCTTCCACATGAACGGAATGCCCGGCCTCGAGCAGGCCGAGCGTCGTGTGCTGTTTGGTGTATTCGATGATCGACAGCTGCACACCGATGTCGAGCAGTTCGTTCACGGTGAGGCTCACGCCATTCACCGCCACCGAGCCCTTGTCGACCATCAGCGGCCGCAACGCTTCGGGGATTTCCAGATCGACAAGCCACGCGTCGCCGACCTGCGCGGTGCGGCGCACCACTCCGAGGCCGTCCACGTGCCCCAGCACCAGATGGCCACCGAGGCGATCGCCCAGCTTCATGGCGCGCTCCAGATTCACGCGGCCACCGGCCGTCCAGTCGCCGATCGTGGTGCGGCCCATGGTGGTCACCACGGCCGCCACGGTGAACCAGCCCAGGCCATCGCCGGTCACGCCATGTTCGCGCACGGTCAGACAGGCGCCATTCACGGCGATGCTTTCACCGTCGGTGAGATCGGTGTAGCGGCAGGTCACGCGCAACTCGCGCCCGGCCGGCGTATCGGCGACGTGCTCGATGAGCCCCACGTCGTCTACAAGCCCCGTGAACATCCTGTCTTCAGTCTCCGGAAACAGCGTAGCGGGTCATCAGGTCGACGCCGTATCCACGGCGCTCGAGCACGCCCAGACGCAGCGCCTGATCGGCGTCGCGCCCGGGGAGTGCGGCAAACGCCGGTACGGCGCCTGCCCCCAGAATGACCGGAGCCTGAAAGATAATCAGGTGATGGACGAGTCTGGCGTCCATCAGGGCAGACGCCAGTTCGGCGCCGCCCTCCACGAACAGATGGCGCACGCCCGCCGTGCCCAGGGCATCCAGCCCGGCCGGCAGGGTGTCCGCCAGCAGCAGCTGCACCCCCAGCGCCTCCAGGGCCGCGAGCCGAGCGGCGGGCGCGGCGGGGCCGTGCACCACCAGCACGGGGGTCTCGCGAGCAGTCCGGGCCAGCACGCTGGTCAGCGGCAACCGCGCGGTACGGTCGAAGACCACGCGGCGCGGCGCGGTCACCGGCGGCGCGGCGAGGCGCACCGTAAGCGCCGGATCGTCGGCGAGTGCCGTGCCGATCCCCACACCCACCGCGTCGGCGTCGGCGCGGAGGGCGTGCACGGCGGCCTGGCTTTCCGGCCCCGTGAGCCATGCGCGCTGGCGCGAGGGACCAGCGATCGCGCCGTCGATCGAGACCGCCAGCTTGAGGGTGAGGAACGGGCGCTGATGGCCCCGAGCCGCGTGGAAGAACGGCGCGTTCCGCCACAGCGCCTCTGCCTCGCCTACGCCGGACTCCACGGAGAGCCCCGCGGCGATCAGCCGGTCGGCACCACCGGCGGCCCGGGGGTTGGGGTCGCGCACCGCACACACCACGCGGGACACGCCCGCCGCGATGAGCGCCTCGGTGCAGGGCCCGGTCTTGCCGTGATGGTTGCACGGCTCGAGGCTCACGTAGGCCGTAGCGCCACGCGCCGCTTCACCGGCGGCGGAGAGGGCATGCACCTCGGCATGCGGGCCGCCGT
The DNA here is from genome assembly GCA_964577455.1 of uncultured Gemmatimonas sp. Lineage (GTDB taxonomy): Bacteria > Gemmatimonadota > Gemmatimonadetes > Gemmatimonadales > Gemmatimonadaceae > Gemmatimonas. The sequence goes on from CAZNZG010000287.1 coordinate 1,625, forward strand.
AGCGCTGATGCCACCCTTCACCGACGATCGTGCGGCCTTGGACGATTACGCATCCCACCTTGGGATTGGGCCACACCTGCCCCGCCCCGCGCTCGGCGAGTTCCAGGGCCCGACGCATGAAGCGCACGTCGTCGGCTGTCGCTCCCGACGCGTGCGCTTCGTGCACTCCGGCCGACGCCGGCCTAGAATCTGACGGTGATGCCAAGGGAGCCGTAGCGATACCCCTCGTTGGCCACGCGGCCGTCGAAGGTGTTCGTGGTGGGATCGCTCTCGCCGGCCGCCGACCAGCCGAACTCGCCGACGAGGCGGATCAGGCGCACGCCCAGCGAGGCGTTCACGAACGCCGTGCTGCGCGTCACCCGGTTGCGCAGATCGAAGAGCGACACGAGCGCACGCGTAGGCTGGTTGCCGAATGTTTCGTTCACGACCGCCTCCAAGCCGGCGCTGTTGTCCAGCTCATCACGGCCGATCCCCGCGGCAAGGCCGAAGATGGCCACGCGCTTGCTGGCCACGATCCGCAGGCTGTTGGCAGTGGCCGCCAGATTGCGCACCGTGAGGGAATCGTTGCCCGCCACGTATCCCAGCGACGTGGTCGGCAGCTTGCGCCGCATGTAGCTGATGCTCAGCCCCGGCACGAGGGAGGACTCCTGCAATACACCGACGCGCGCGCCGTAGGACAGCGCAACGCTCGACGTCTGCGGCGCCACCGAGAAGCCACTTTCGGCCACGTCGGGCAGATAGGTCGCCCCGAGGAGCAGGTCCACCCCACCCACGTTCGTGAGTCCTGCCGGCAGGCCAGCGAAGAGCCCAATGGCGGCATCGAGCGACGGGACCGGTACCGGGACACGGCTCGCGCCGAGGTTGGAGCTTGCGGCACCGGTCAGGCGAATCGGGACGGCGTTGGCGGGGATCTGTCCGTCCACCGCGGTCACGCGGAGCGACAGGGCCCGCTTCCCCCAGCCACCCAGCGTCCCGCCCTCACCGAGCACGGGATTGCCACCCGCGAGCGCCACGCCCACCTGCGGCATGACGAAGGCGAAGATATCCCGTGCCTTGGTGCAGGCATCGGCGCCACTCACGGCGCCGAAGGCCGCCGCGGCGCAATTGCCGGCGGTGGTTTGCGCACCAAGCTCGCGCTCCGCGGAGAGCGCGGTCGCTCCGGCCACGAGCGCGGCGATCACCGCGTGGCGACCGGTGCGCATCAGGTCACCTGTCCATCAAGCCGCACACGCCCCGTACCGGGCACCACCGCGCCAAGCTCCCACGCCGCGATGCCACAGGCTGCGGCGCGCGCGGTGATGTGCGACACGTTGTCCGGCGATGCAATGACGACCATCCCCACCCCCATGTTGAACGCGCGGAACATCTCGAGCGAGGCCACCTGCCCCGCTTCCGCGAGTACCCGAAACTCGCTCGGGATGGTCCACGTGGATGTATCCACGTCGGCATCGAGTGTTTCGGGGAGGGCGCGATTGAGGTTGCCGGGCAACCCACCGCCGGTGATGTGGGCCATGGCGTGGACGTGTCCCAGCACGGGCTTGAGGCACTGCAGATACGACCGGTGCACCTTGAGCATCACGTCGGCCACGGAGGCGCCGTCGGCGTCGGGGAAGGCATCGTGCACGCCGAGCTCGAGGCGGTCGCTGATAATGCGACGCGCGAGCGAATACCCGTTGGTGTGGAGGCCGTTGCCACCGAGGGCGACGAGCACATCCCCCTGCTGCACACGGGCGCTGCCCAGCACCGCCTCTTCCTCCACGATCCCGGTGATGAAGCCAGCGAGATCGTAGTCCGGGGGCGTGTAGACCCCCGGCATCTCGGCGGTCTCCCCGCCGATCAACGCACACTCGTTCTCACGGCAGCCGGCCGCCACGCCGGCCACCACTCCTTCCACCACGGGCGGCTCGAGCTTGCCGAAAGCCACGTAGTCGAGGAAGTAGAGCGGAATGGCGCCCTGCACCAGAATGTCGTTCGTGCAGTGATTCACGAGGCAGTGCCCGATGGTATCGTGGCGCCCCGCCTCGATGGCGATCTTGATCTTGGTGCCAACGCCGTCGGCGCTGGCCACGAGCAGCGGGGCCTTGTAGCCCTCGGGCACGCGGAACATGCCGCCGAAGCCGCCGAACGCGCCGCGCGCGCCCGACGTCATGGTGCTCTGCACCAGCTTGGCGAGCCGATGCTTGGCATCGTCGGCCGCGTCGATATCCACGCCCGCGGAGCGATAATCGAGCGGAGCCTGGCTCATGCGCCGAGCTCCGTGTCGAAGGCCACGAGGCGACGGAACTCCTGAACGCGCGCGTCGATGTCCTGACGCGTGATTTCGAGGAGGCGTGCGTTGGAGAACTTCTCCACGGCGAAGGAGCCCATGGCGGAGCCCACGACCACGGCGCGGCGCATGTTGGCCTCGCTGAGGTCACCGGTGGCCGCGAGGTAACCGATGAAGCCACCGGCGAACGAATCGCCCGCGCCGGTGGGATCGAACACGCTCTCGAGCGGGTAGGCCGGCGCGAAGAAGATGCTCTCGCGCGTGAACATGAACGCCCCGTGCTCGCCCTTCTTGATGAGCACGTGCTTGGGCCCCTTGTCCATGATCCAGCGGGCCGCCTGCACGAGATTGGTGTGCTCGGTGAGCTGGCGCGCCTCGGCGTCGTTGAGCGTGATGAGGTCCACGTGGCCGAGGAGCTCGACGAGCTCCGGACGACGCGACTCGATCCAGAAATTCATGGTATCGCACGCCACGAGGCGCGGCTTCTCCACCT
>CAZNZG010000288.1:0-4371 GCA_964577455.1 uncultured Gemmatimonas sp.
GGGGGTCCATGTTGTTGAGCGCCACCCACCACGCTTCCACGGGGTTGCGCACGTTGATCTCCTTGTCGACCACCACCAGCACCTTGGCGAGCGACATGAGCCCCTGCCCCCACAACGCGTGCATCACCTTGTCGGCGTGGCCGGGATACTTCTTGTCGATGCTCACGAACACGAGGTTGTGAAAGCCCCCCTCGGCCGGCATGTGGTAGTCCACGATCTCCGGTGTGGTGAGCTTGAGCAGCGGCAGGAAGATCCGCTCGGTGGCGTGGCCGAGGTAGAAGTCTTCCATGGGCGGGCGCCCCACGATGGTCGTGGAGTACACCGCGTTGCGCCGCATCGTCACCGCCGTCACGTGCACGCGCGGATACAGATCCGCCTCGCTGTAGAAGCCGGTGTGGTCACCGAACGGCCCTTCCACGATCAGCTCTTCGGCTGGATCGATGTACCCCTCGATCACGAACTCCGCATCGGCGGGCACTTCGAGATCGTTGGTGACCGCCTTCGTGAGCTTCACCGGATCCCGGCGCAGGAAACCGGCAAAGAGGAACTCGTCGATGTTGGGCGGCAGCGGTGCGCTGGCGCTGAACATGCTGGCGGGATCGCTCCCCACCACGATGCACACCGGCATCTTCTCACCGCGCTCGGCCATCTGCCGCATGTGCTCCGCGCCCGTCTTGTGGCGCTGCCAGTGCATGCCCACGTGCTTCTTGCCGAGCTGCTGCACACGGTACATACCCACATTGCGGATGCCGCGAACGGGGTCCTTGGAAATCACCGCCGTCATCGTGATGTAGGGACCGCCGTCCTCGGGCCAGCAGTGCAGCACGGGGATCTTGTCGAGATCGATCTCGTCACCCTGCCACACGATCTCCTGGCACGACGGCGAACCGCCCTTCACACGCGGCGGGAACTTGGCCACCTCCATGAGCCGCGGCAGCAGCGACAGCTTCCCAAGGAACCCGTCGGGAACCTTGAGGTCCATGAGCTGCGTGATGCGCGCACCGATCTCGTCGAGGCGCTCCACGCCGAGCGCCAGCGACATGCGCTTCATGGAGCCGAAGAGGTTGATCGCCACGGGATACTGCGAGATGGTGCCGTCGCGCAGCACCGGCTTCTCGAACAGCAGCGCCTTGCCGCCGCCGGGCATCTTGGACACGCGGTCGGCGATCTCGGTGAGTTCGAGATGCACCTTCACCGGCTGCGAGATGCGATGCAGCTCGCCGATGCGGTCGATCGCGTCGATGAATTCGGAAAGAGTATCGAGTGCCATGCGTAGGTGATTCGCCGGACCGCGGGCGGTTACACGGTTCCGGTGTGGATGGCGGCAATGCCGAGGGTGAGTCGTTCCCACGTGACGGTGGAGAAACCGGCGGCGCGCATGCGCTCGGCCAGGGTCTCTTCGGTGGGGAAGTTGGCCACCGACATGGGGAGATACGTGTAGGCCGACTTGTGCCCGCTCACGAGGCGTCCGATGAAGGGCAGCACGTGGTGGAAGTAGGCGAGGTACGCCGCGCGCACGAGGGCGAAGCGCGGCGTGGAGAATTCGAGGATCACGAAGCGTGTGCCGGGGCGCAGCACGCGCCGCACTTCGCGCAGCCCGGCATCGAGATCGGCCACGTTGCGGATGCCGAACGCCACGATGGCGCCATCGAGGCTGGCCGGTGCGAAGGGCAACTGCAGCGCATCGGCACCGACCGGCGCGAGCACCGCGCGCGGCGCCTTGCCGGTGCCGTACTGCAGCATGGGCACGGCGAAGTCGGCACCGGCCACGAAACCCTTGAACCCCTGCTGCTTGACCAGCATGGCCCCCACGTCGAGCGTGCCGGCACAGAGATCGAGGAAGGTGCCGGTGGGGCGGTCCGTCCAGCCGAGGGCACGCAGGGCGCGCTGCCGCCACCGCTTGTCGATGTTGAGCGACAAGACGTGGTTGAGCAGGTCGTAGCGCGGCGCGATGTCGGAGAACATGCGCTGCACGTACTCGCGCTTGCCCTCCCCCTGCGCCGCATTGGCGGCAACGGTGAGATCGTCGGCCGGCGGAGGCGTGTGCCGCGGAGACGTGTGCTGCGGGGCGTCGATGGTGCGTGACATCCCGAAACATCGAGGGGGAAGGCAGACCGAGCAAGCGGTGGCCCACGGCTTTTTGGAGGGAATCCGGTGAGGAATTCCCCTCGTGCCTGAGGGCGTACACGGTGATCGCCCGGACCGGGTGCGGAACGCGCAGTCCGGAATACGCCTCACACGTCTGGTCGGGGGGCGAACGGGGGACTAGCTTTGCCCCCTGCGCATGCCGATTCTCGACGAGCTGGGAACACTCCCTGATGCCGATGTCGTCCGTCTCGCCCAGCAGGGGCGCGAGCTCGCCTTCCGGGAGCTCGTGCGCCGCTACGAGCGGCCGGTGTTTTCGCTTGTCTATCGCATGGTGCGCGACCGGGAAACGGCGGAGGATCTGGCGCAGGACGCGTTCGTGAAGGTCCTGAACCACATCGACCGTTACAGCCCCGAGTTCAAGTTCTCGAGCTGGCTGTTCAAGATCGCCAACAACGTGGCGATCGATCATCTCCGTCGTCGCAAACTCGATACGATCAGCATGGACGGCAGTCCGCACGCCACGACGGCGTCGGAGGTGGAGGCGAGTTCGCTCGAGATCGAGGCGGATCAGGAGAGCGCGCTCGACGAACTCGAGGCCAAGGAACTAGGATCGGCGATCGAGCGGGCCATCGCCACACTCCGTCCCGAGTATCGTGCCTGCATCATGCTGCGTCATGTGGAGGGACGGTCGTACGAGGAGATCGCGGCCACGCTCGACCTCCCACTCGGCACCGTGAAGACGTACATCCACCGGGCGCGACACGAGCTCCGCAAGGCACTCGAACCGCTCCGGGAATGAACTGTCACCGTGCCGGCCACCATGAAGTGAAGTTCAGCGGGATTTTGGCCGAATCCCTGCCATTTTCCCTGAAACCCAGCACCGCTGTGCCGCGTAGTCCGAGCATGGAGGCACCCGTATGAGCGACAGACATCTCAGACCCGACGAAATCGAGCTCCTGCTCGATGGCGAAGAAGGCTTCGGCGTGGCCCCGTTACGGGCTCACGTCCGTTCGTGTTTGGAGTGTCAGGGTGAACTCGAGAGTGCCCGGGAGCTCATGCTGGCGCTCGACACGCTGCCGGACTTTGCGCCGTCGGCGGCCTTCTCCGATCGGGTCATGAGCCAGGTGCAGGTGTTCGAACCGTGGCATGCTGCGGCGACCCGCACGATTGGCGAGCTGGTGCCGGCCAGCCGTCCCGCCCGCATGGCCGCCGGTTTCGGTGCCGCGGTCACCGCCGGACTGGCCACCGCGGGCGCTACGTGGGCCGTGGCCCGTGCCGATATGGGTGTCCTGCTGGCCGGGCTCGGCCTCGAGCGCTTCCGCGAACAGGTGGTGGCCGCCGGCTCCGACGTGATGGCCACCGTGCTGGGTCAGCCGGGGCTCGACGCGTTGCGTGGCAGTTCCCCCGAAGTCATGGCACTCGCCCTTGGCGGCTTCGTGGCGGTCGCGGGCATGGGGGTGGTGGGGATCCGTGTGCTCGCCACCTCGTCGCGCACGTCCCGCTGAGCCTCGGGGATTGATCCCATGCTGACCTCCACCCTGATGGCCGTGACCGGCACCTTCGGCATCGGCATGGTGATCGGGCTGGTCGTGCTCATGACGGCCGAAGAGGCGCTGCTCGCGGTCGCCAAGAGCGCGGCGCGCGATGTGAGCGGCAGCTTCTGGGCGGGCGTGCTCGCGCAGTTGCTGGCTGTCCCCGTCCTGGCCGTGCTGCTGATCGCCTGCGCCATCACGATCATCGGCATTCTGGCCATCCCGATCGCAGCGCTGGCGTGGGCGCTCGCCCTGGCGGGCGCCGTCACCCTTGGCGTTCTGGCTGTGGCCATGGTGATTGGCCGTGCCGTGGCGGGGCGAGGCCGCAGCAGCACCGAGCGTGGGGCCGCATTGCGCGGTCTGGTGGTGGGGCTGGTCGCGCTCAGCCTCGTGTGGTTCGGGGCGGCGGTGGCCGGCCCGGTCCCGGTCGCCGGTGCGCTTGCCCGCCTCGTGGCGGTGGCGTTTACCTGGGCGGTTGCCACAGTGGGACTTGGCGCGGTCGTGAAGAGCCGCATCGGCGTGTCACGCCTCAGCGTACAGTTCGGCCGCATGGGCGGCAGCACGTTCGGTGGCTTCACCGGCAAATGGGGGGCGGCCAGCAGCACCGGCGTGAACGAAGTCCAGACGCCCGTGAGCTGGCAGACGCCCACACCTGTGCAAGGGGTAGTGGCCGCGCGCCGCCCGGTCGACAACAGCGCGGGCACGGGGCCGGGCGCAGAGCTCTGACGCGCAGATCGTGCGCGAGCGATGC
>CAZNZG010000289.1:0-3032 GCA_964577455.1 uncultured Gemmatimonas sp.
GCATGTGCATGCGCACGCGATCGCTGCAGTCGCGGAGCCCGAGGGCATCGTTGAGCACCCGCAGCGCATCCTGCAGCGGCCGTCGTGACGCGAATGGCCCCACCATCTGCGCCACATCGCGTGACCGCGCCGCCGCGCTGGCCTTCTGGATACGCAGGCGCGGGGCCGGCCCCTTGGCGATCGTGATGACCCACCATTTGTCGAGCGGCCGCGCCGATCGCACGTTGTAGCGCGGAAGGTGCGCCCGGATGAGCCGCACCTCGCGCAGCAGGGCCGCGAACTCCGAAGGCAGCGGTTCCCACTCGATGCGCGCCGTTTCGCGCAGCAGGCGTGCGTGGCGATGCTCGGGCCACGGAAGCCTGAAGTATGACAGCAGGCGCGTGCGTACCTGTGTACTCTTGCCCACGTAGAGCACCTCGCCGTGGGCGCCGCGCATGAGGTATACCCCAGGCACATTGCGCGTACTCTCGCGCACCTGCGCTCTGAGCCGCGCTACGTCGGCGTCGGGAGTGCTGACCGCGAGGTCGAGCTGCGTGGCGAGCACCGGCTTCTTGGTGCGGGTGCTGCGGGGGAGCGAGGGGAGCAGCGCCCCGGCCAGCTCAGTACTGACACCCCGCGCAGAAGACCGTGCTGCGTCCATCCACGGCGTGCGTGCCAACCAGGCGGCGCCCGCATCGACGACAGGGTGCGCCGGCGCGGCCGTAGGCCGCCAGCTGCTCGACGAAGCTGCCCCGCTCACCGCGCGCATCCCGGTAGTCGCGAAAGCTGGTACCGCGCGCCGCGATACTGGCCGTGAGCACCTGCTGCAGCGCCTGCCGGAGCGCGGCGTACTCGCCGGTGCTCAGGGTGCGTGCCTCGCGGGATGGATCGATGCCGGCGTGCCACAGGGCCTCGTTTGCGTAGATGTTGCCAACGCCTGCGAGTCGCTTCTGATCCATCAGTGCGATCTTGATGGCCTGCCGCGACTCCCGAATACAGACCGAAAATGCGTCGTCGGTGAGCTCGGGGTCAAGAGGCTCCGCGCCGAGTGCGCCGGAATACGCGGCAAACCGCGCGCGATCCATCAGCGCCACGGTGCCGAGGCGCCGCACGTCGCGGTAGTGCAGGGCGCGTCCGTCGCTCAGGGTGAGCGTCACGCACACGTAGGCACGCTCGGCGGCATCCAACGAGCCGTCGTCCACCACGAGGCCGCCGGTGAAGCGCGGCTGCACCACGAGGCGCCACGCCGGGTCGAGCGCGGCCAGTTCAGGGCGGGCGTCGATGTCGAGCACGATCAGCTTGGCGCGGCGCCACACGCGGCGAATGGGTTGGCCCACGAGTGCCCGCTCGAAGCCGGCGGTATCCGCCTCCCGCAGCACGTCGGGCCGCGGCACGGTCACGCCCGAAACGACCGCGCCCACGACCATGTCGTGCAGGTCGCGGGCGATCGTTTCGGTCTCGGGGAGTTCAGGCATGGTTGGGGTCGGGGGAACTGCTCACCACGGATAGCAACAGATTCGAACGGAAACCATACGGATACAGCCACATGAACAAAGCGCACCCGCGGTGATCCGCTGCCGATCAGTTCGTATCCGCGGCAGTCTGTTCCGCCTCACTCACGACTGAACCCGCGCGACCTCGCGCCAGCCAATGTCGCCGCGGTACATGGCGCCTTCGAACTCCACCCGGGCAGCCGCTTCACGTGAAACACGCTGCGCTGCCGCAAAGCTGTCGGCCAACGCGGTCACGGCGAACACGCGACCGCCGCTGGTGAGCAGGGTCCCGTTCGCGTCGCGCTTCGTGCCCGCGTGGAACACGCGCACATCGTCGCCGAAGCTCGGCAGATGTACGGGGAAACCGGTCTGCGGCGCATCGGGGTATCCGCGCGAGGCCACGACGGTGGTCACGCTCGCACCACCGCGCCACGTGAACGGCGTCATGTTGCCGATGCGCGCGCCGCGCGCCACGGCAAGCATGGGATCGAGCAGGCTGCTGGTGAGCATGGGGAGAATCGCCTGCGTTTCGGGATCACCGAACCGGCAGTTGAATTCCACCACCTTGGGCCCGTCGGGGGTGAGCATCAGCCCCGCGTAGAGCAGACCGCTGAATGGCGTGCCGCGCTTGCGCAGCGCATGCAGCGTGGGGAGGAAGATCCGCTCCGTCACGTCGTCCACGAGCGCCGGCGTGGAGAACGACACGGGCGTATACGCGCCCATACCGCCCGTGTTGGGGCCCTCATCACCCTCGTGCAGGCGCTTGTGGTCCTGCGCGCCGATCATGGGCAGCACGTCGTAGCCGTCGGCGATCGCAAACAGCGACAGTTCCTCGCCCGTCATGAACGACTCCACCAGGCATTCGGCACCCGCTTCACCAAACACGCGATCGTCGAGGATGCGGTCGATGGCATCGAACGCCTCCTTCTCAGTCTGGCAGACGATCACGCCCTTCCCGGCCGCGAGGCCGCTGGCCTTGATCACCACCGGAGCGCCGAAGCGCGCCTTCACCGCGGCCTTGGCTTCGCTCGCCACACGATGCGTTTCCGCGTGGGCCGTGGGGATGCCGGCGGCCATCATGAGCGCCTTCGTGTCGGCTTTGCTGGTCTCCACGGTGGCGGCGCCCATCGTGGGGCCGAACGCGGGAATCCGGCGCTGCTGCAGATAGTCCACCACGCCCGCCGCCAGCGGTGCCTCGGGGCCGATCACCACCAGATCCACCTGCTCCTGCTCGGCCAGCGCCGCCACTGCCTGTGGGTCGTCGGCCTTCACGGATACGAGCCGCGCCAGATCGGCAATGCCGGGGTTGCCGGGCCCCGCAAGGAGTTCGACCGCCGTGTTCTCACGCGAGAGCGCATCCGCGAGGGCGTGTTCACGGCCGCCCGAGCCGAGGAGGAGGATCTTCATCCCGACAATCTAGCGGGCCCGGGAATGGCCCGTGGTCATGCTGCGGCCTCGCGAGAACGCTCGTCGGGGATCACGGAGGACCGAGACACGGAGGGCGGCGACCGAAAACGCGGAGGGGCTGACCAAGTGCCTGTCGCACCAGCCGCGCCCCCC
>CAZNZG010000289.1:3132-4367 GCA_964577455.1 uncultured Gemmatimonas sp.
CGTGTCTCCGTTCCTCGTGTCTCTGTTCCTCGTGTCTCCGGCGAGCTGTTTACGGCCCTGCCGGTGACTCCGGTGCCGGCGGTTCGCCCGACGGCGGCGCTGGCGGCGGCTCCGGCGGCGGCGCCGCCGCGTCTCCCATGCTCGCCGCGGCCTTGAAAGCGTCGCGGAACGCATCGGCGGCACGGTTGATCACGCCACCCACTGCGTCGGCGGCTTCCTTGGCCCGTTCGCGATAGTAGTCGGTGGCATCGCGCAGGTCATCGCGGAACGGACGTTCTGCCTCGCTGCCTCGGTGGATGTAGTCGCCACCCACGATGGTGGCATAGGCGCCCGACTGCTGCCACCGGTGCAGTTCGCCGGCCCGCACTGTGTGGAAGGGATGCTCCCGCAGGGCGGTGTTGAGCGCCTTGAGCACGCTGTCCCACGCGCTGCCGCCCATCTGGTAATCATTGGCCTGCGCGAGGTACGCGTCGAGATCGATCGCGTCGTCCTGTGGCTTTCCACCGGCGAGCTTGAGGAACGTCATGAGACTGCCGCGCGGGTCCTGCGTGCCCAGCATGCCGGCACGGTCGGCGCTGAGCTCCGAGGTGCGGTACCACTCGAGCAGGGCCAGCTGGAACGGCAGCAGCGCGATACTCGCCAGCAGCGGCAGCGCGCTCATGCCGAAGAAGAGCACGATCAGCGCAATCGTGCGATACGTGGTGCGCCCGGTCATGATGTGGCCGAGCTGCTGCGCGAGCACGAAGCGCTGTTCGTCGCGATCGAGCAGCTCCAGCGTGCCCGAACTGATCACGATGAACGGTTGATCGAAGCCCACCGCGCCGGCGTTGGCGATGGGGGTCTGCGCCACGTACAGCTGCGGCGCAGACTGCCCGGCGCCGGGCCAGTCGAGCGTGTGCAGCACCTCCTGGTACAGCGCATACAGCGCCGGGCGCTGGGTGGGCCCCACCAGCACGGCATCGCCGAGAAAGAGGTTGCGAACCCCGCGCTCGCCGAAGGCACCGGCGATCTTGCGCACGACATCGTCGAACCCCGGCAGGGCGCGCAGCGCGCGAAGCGCTGCGCGATCGGCGGGATGCTCCCAGGAAACGGAGCTGATCTGGGTGAGTGAGGTGGCCATGGGGGATCGTACGAATCTGGGAGGGGAAAGGTTGCAGCCTGGCCCAGCGGACTGAACACCGGAAACTTTGACTGAAAACTGAGAACTCCCCCGGGAATCACGCGATCCCGGGGGA
>CAZNZG010000290.1:0-3037 GCA_964577455.1 uncultured Gemmatimonas sp.
GACGCGATCGACGCGTTCTCGGTGATCGTGCACAAGGACAAGGCGTACGAGTGGGGCCGCAAGGTCGCGGAAAAGCTCAAGGAGCTCATTCCCCGCCAGCTGTTCGAGGTGGCCATTCAGGCCACGATCGGCCAGAAGGTCATCGCCCGCGAGACCGTGAAGCCGCTCCGCAAGGACGTGCTGGCCAAGTGCTACGGCGGCGACATCTCCCGCAAGCGCAAGCTCCTGGAGAAGCAGAAGGAAGGCAAGAAGCGCATGAAGCAGGTCGGCAGCGTGGAGATTCCGCAGGAAGCGTTTCTGGCGGTGCTGCAGGTCGACTGAACCGACATCGCGTGGACGGCGGGGAGTCTTCTGTTTTCAGTGGAAGTTTTCAGTTGTCAGTTCACTGGATACCGACAACTTTCACTGGTTACTGACCACTATCCGCATGATCAGCGCCGTCTTGCAGACCAGCTTTCTAGGAGACATGGTCCTCACCACCCCGCTCATCGAGCGGTTGGCTGGTGAGGGCCTTGTGCATGTGGTGGCCACGCCGGCCAATGCAGCGGTGCTGGCCAACCATCCGGCGGTGGCGAGCGTGATCGTCTTCGACAAGCGCGGGGCCGACCGCGGCATCGGTGGCCTGCGTCGCGTGGCCAAGCGCCTCGCCGCCACCGGCGCACAGCGCGCTTTCCTGGCGCAGGGCTCGAGCCGCACCGCCGCGCTCGCGTGGCTGGCACGCATCCCCGAGCGCGTGACGTTCGAGACGAGTGGCGGGCACTGGCTGACCACCCGCCGTGTGCCGTACGACCGCACACAGCACCATGCCGTGCGTCTCTGGCAGCTGGCCAACGCGCCCGGTGACCACACGATCCCGCCGTCGCTCCGTCCGTCGCTGTATCCCGGAAGCACGGAGCACGCCGCGGTGGATGCGCTGCTGACTGCGCACGGCGTTACGGAGAGGGAGCGCCTGATCGCGCTGGCCCCCGGCAGCGTGTGGGCCACCAAACGGTGGCCATCGTACGCCGAGCTCGCCGCGGAACTGGTGCGCAGCCATGCGCCCACCAATACCCGTCTCGTGATCCTCGGTGCGGCCGGCGATGCGCCGCTCGCCGAGGCCATCGTGCAGGCGGCGACCGCCGCGCGCCCCGATGCGCCGCCGCCAATCGATGCCACGGGCAAGCTGTCGCTGCTTGGCTCGGCCGCGCTGCTCGCACGGTGCCGCGGTCTGGTCACCAACGATTCCGCCCCGCTCCATCTCGCGAGCGCGATGAATACGCCCACGGTGGCGATCTTCGGCCCCACCATTCCGGCGTTCGGCTTCGGGCCGCTGGCCGAACGGCAGACGGTGCTGGGCCGAGACGCCCTGCCCTGCCGCCCCTGTCATGCGCACGGTCCGATGCAGTGCCCGCTGGGGCACTGGGCGTGCATGCGGGACGTCTCGGCGGCCGACGTGGCGGCGGCAGTGGGCGGGATGGGCTAGCGCTAGCACTACGCGTGGGCGCCGACGCGTGGGCGACGACGCGGGGGCGACGACGAGCAGGGCACGGACGCGTCGGCGAAAACGCGTTGGCAGGGACGCTTTGGCAACGACGCGTTGGCCACGACGCAGTCGACTACGCAGGCAACGACGGACAGCGACTACGCCAACAGCAGTCGGGGTTGTGGGGGCGGCGCTTCGCTGGCCGTCGGGGGCTGGGTCGGGGCTGTGGTCGCGGCGGCAAGCGTTGTCGTGATTCGTTGGTCCCAACGTGGTCGACTGCGTGGTGGCCAACGCGTCGTTGCCAATGCGTCCCTGCCAACGCGTCCGTGCCGAAGCGTCCGTGCCCTGCTCGTCGTCGCCCCCGCGTCCACGCCCCCGCGTCGTCGCCCCCGCGTCTACTCCCCCACGTCACGCCCCACGGCACGCCCACGCGTTCCCCTCCGCCTCTTGTTACTTTTGTTCCATGCCTAGCCCCGCCCTCTCCCCGGATTCGCAGTTCATCATCGGCGTCGACCTCGGCGGCACCAACATCGTCGTCTCCGCCATGTCCCGCGACGGCTCGCGCCTCTTCGGCTCGCAGTCCGAACCCACGCTGGCACTCGAGGGCGCCGACGCCGTCATCAGCCGCATGGCGCGCATGGTGAACGCCACCGTGGACATCACGATGGAGCAGGCCGGCGTACCGCGCAGCGCCTTCCTCGGCGTGGGCATCGGGGCCCCCGGCACCGTGGACCGCGCCACGGGGCTCGTGCTCGCTGCGCCCAACCTCAAGTGGTACGACTTCCCGCTCGTGGCGCGCATGACCGAACTCACCGGCCTGCCGGTGACGCTCGACAACGATGCCAACTGCGCCACGTATGGGGAGTGGTGGCTCGGCGCCGCGCGCGGCGGACGCAACGTGATCGGCGTGACCATCGGGACCGGCGTGGGCGGCGGCATCATCGTCGACAAGCACGTCTACCACGGCTCGAGCGACGCGGCCGGCGAGATCGGGCACATCACCATCGATCTCAACGGCCGCCGCTGTGGCTGCGGCAACTACGGCTGCCTCGAGGCCTACGCGTCGGGGAGCGCGATCGCCGAGCGCGCGCGCGAGGCGCTGCAGAACGACGAGTCGTCGATCCTGCCGTCGCTCGTGGGCGGCGACCCCGCGAAGATCACCGCGGCCAAGGTGTACGAAGCCGCCGGACAGGGCGATGCCCTCGCGCTCGAGATCGTGCGCGACACCGCCAAGTATCTGGGCGCCGGTCTCGCCAACCTGCTCAACGTGTTCAACCCCGATGTGGTGGTGATCGCGGGGGGAGTCACGCAGGCCGGCGAGGCACTCTTCGCACCGCTGCGCACCGAAGTGCGCCGCCGCGCCTTCAAGAGCGTGTCGGACGCCTGCCGCATCGTGCCGGGCACCCTTCCCGGCACCGCCGGCGTGGTCGGCGCGGTGGCGTCGTTCATCTCGCAGACCACCGGCCACCCGCCCGCGTGAGCACGACCGACAGCACCGTCACGCCCCGCAAGCGCCGCGTGGGCGTGATCGGGTCGTTCGTGTGGGACGTGCTGCACGGCCGCGACGGCCGCAGC
>CAZNZG010000290.1:3047-4334 GCA_964577455.1 uncultured Gemmatimonas sp.
GGCATCACCTATTCGCTCTCGGCACTCGACGCGGCGCTCCCCGACGACTGGGAGATCGTGCCCCTCGCCATGGTGGGCAACGATCTCGTGGAGCGCGCGCAGCTCTACATCCATCGGTTGCGCCGCATGGCGCCCGATGCGCAGCTGATCGGTGTGCCCTACCCCAACAACCGCGTGGAGCTGCGCTACCTCGACGACGAGCGCCGCACGGAACACCTCACCGGCGGAGTGCCGGCCTGGACGTGGCTGGGGCTCAAGCCCGTGCTCGAGTCGGCGCGCCTCGACGCGTTGTACATCAACCTGCTCAGCGGCTGGGAGCTCGACCTCGAAACCGCACAGCTCATTCGCGCGCACTTCCAGGGGCCGATCTACTGCGATCTGCACATGCTCGTGATGGCCGTACAGGCCGACGGGCTGCGCACGCCGCGCCCCCTTCCCAACGTGGCGGAGTGGTGCGCCTGCTTCGACGTGATGCAGGTGAACGAAGACGAGATGCGGCTCATGGCCCCCGACTCCATGGCCCTCGCCGCCACGGCGATGGCGGCCGGCGTGTCGGTGCTGGGCGTGACGCTGGGCAAGCGTGGCGCCGCGTACTTCGCGGCACCGGGGATCGAGCGGTTGAGCGACCTGCCGCCCCGCAGAGGTCACAACGTTGCGCTGTCCACATCACCCCGCGGCGGTGCCGGTGCCCTCGGCGCGCTGCGCACGGAGCTCGTGCCGGGTGTCCCCCCGCGTGTGGATGGCCCCGGTGACCCCACGGGTTGTGGCGATGTGTGGGGGGCGACCCATTTCTCCAGACTGCTCGCCGGTGATAAGTTGACGGACGCGATCGCTGCGGCGAATCGCGCTGCATCACGCAACGTCGAACATCGAGGGGCCGCCGGTCTCTCGAATCATCTCCGCGGAGAGCTCAGCACCACGTGACGACCGTCATCAGCGTGCCGCATTCGCTCGACGAGCATTCCTTCGAGCAGATCATCGAGCAACTGGCCGCCGTGCCCGAAGGATCGAAGATCCTGCTCGATGCGCGTCATGCGCGCTGGGCGTCGCCCTATGGTCTCACCGCGCTGCTCTGCGTGCCGCAGGCGCGTCCCGAGAAGCTCGCCTTCGCGGTGCCCGAGAATCCGGACACGGTGTCGTACTGGTCGCGCACCGGATTCTTCCGCCATGCCGCCGAGCTCTACGAACTACACGGCAGTGTGCCGCGCGCCCGTGAGGCGCACGAGAGCGATGTGCTGCTCGAGATTACGCCCATCACCAAGAGCGACGACGTGCACGGCGTGGTGG
>CAZNZG010000291.1:0-2341 GCA_964577455.1 uncultured Gemmatimonas sp.
CTCGCGCTCGCCGAGGTGCAGCACCGTGCCATGCGCATCGGCCAACACCTGAATCTCCACGTGGCGCGGCCCCTCGATGTACTTCTCGAGATAGACGGCGTCGTCACCGAACGCGTTCTTCGCCTCGCGACGCGCACTGTCGAGCGCGGCCGACAACTCCTCCGCCGTGCGCACCACGCGCATGCCCTTGCCACCGCCACCGGCGGCTGCCTTGAGCAGCACGGGATAGCCATACGCCTCGGCAATGCCGCGCGCCTCCTCGGCATCCTTGACGCCCTCGGTGTTGCCGGGCACGACCGGCACGCCTGCGGCGATCGCGAGCTGCCGCGCGGCGGTCTTGGAGCCCATGGCCTCGATCGCCTCTGCCGGCGGACCGATGAACACCAGCCCCGCCTCACGTACGGCGCGGGCGAACCAGGCACGTTCCGACAGGAAACCGTAGCCCGGATGGATCGCTTCCGCTCCCATCGCCTTGGCGACCTCGATGAGGCGCTCACCGACGAGATAGCTCTGACTGGACTGGGCCGGTCCCACACAGACCGCTTCATCGGCTTCACGCACGTGGGGCGCACTCGCATCGGCCTCCGAATACACGGCGACCGTCTTCACGCCCAGCTCCTGACAGGCACGAATCACGCGCAGTGCGATTTCGCCGCGATTGGCCACCAGCACTTTCTTGAACATGGTGGCGCTCACAGCGGAAGGTTGCCGTGCTTCTTCGCGGGATTGCGATCGCGCTTGCCACGGAGCGTGTCCAATGCCTCGATGAGCCGCGGCCTCGTGTCGCGCGGATCGATCACATCGTCCACATAGCCCCGTGCGGCGGCGATGTAGGGATTGGCGAACTTGTCGGTGTACTCCGCCACCCGGGCGTCGAGCGCGGCCTGCGGGTCGGCCGCGTCGGCGATCTCTCGCTTGTAGATGATCTCGACCGCCCCCTTGGGCCCCATGACCGCGATCTCCGCCGTTGGCCACGCCACGTTGTAGTCGCCGCGGATGTGCTTCGAGCTCATGACGTCGTACGCGCCGCCATAGGCCTTGCGGGTGATGACCGTCAGCTTGGGCACCGTTGCCTCGCAGTACGCGTACAGCAGCTTCGCCCCATGCTTGATGATGCCGCCGTGCTCCTGCGCCACGCCGGGCAGGAACCCCGGCACGTCTTCGAAGGTGACGAGCGGGATGTTGAAGCAATCACAGAAACGGACGAAGCGCGCGGCCTTCATCGACGCATTGATGTCGAGCACACCGGCGAGAACCGCCGGCTGATTGGCCACGATCCCCACGCTCTGGCCGCCCAGATGCGCAAAGCCCACGAGAATGTTGGCCGCGTAGTCGGGCTGCACCTCGTAGAAATGTCCGTCATCGACGATGCGCGTGATGACTTCGCGCATGTCGTACGGCTTGTTGGGATTCGCCGGAATGACATCGAGCAGCGACTCCTCGCGACGATCGCGCGGATCGCGCCCGCTGCCGCGCGGCGGATCATCCACATTGTTGCTCGGTACGAAGCGGAACAGCTCCCGGATGTGCTGCAGACAGGCGAGCTCCGAGTCGCAGGCGAAGTGGGCCACACCACTGGTGCCGGCGTGCGTGTCGGCGCCTCCCAACTGCTCCATGGTCACGTCTTCGTGCGTGACGGTCTTCACCACATTGGGCCCCGTCACGAACATGTAGCTCGTGCCACGCACCATGTAGATGAAGTCGGTGATGGCGGGGGAATAGACGGCACCGCCCGCGCAGGGGCCCAGAATCGCCGAAATCTGCGGAATCACGCCGGAGGCCAGCGTGTTCTTGAGGAAGATGTCGGCGTATCCACCGAGTGACACCACGCCCTCTTGAATACGCGCGCCGCCGGAATCATTGAGCCCGATGACCGGTGCGCCGTTGCGCATCGCGAGATCCATGACCTTGCAGATCTTCGCGGCGTGCGCTTCGGAGAGCGAGCCGCCGAAGACGGTGAAGTCCTGCGAAAACACGTAGACGAGCCGCCCCTCGATCCGCCCGTGTCCGGTGACGACACCGTCGCCGTAGATCGGCGCTTCACCCTCGGCGAGGGAACGGGACGTAACGAAACGGTCGAGCTCGACGAACGAGCCGTCGTCGAGGAGCACGTCGAGACGTTCACGGGCGGAGAGCTTGCCCTTGGCGTGCTGCTGCGCGATGCGCGCCGCACCACCACCCTGCTCGGAGGCGTCCCGGGCAACGGCGAGCCGCTCGAGCTTTTCACGCATGGCGGATGACGGAGGAGTGGGAGTCATGCCGCGGGAAGCTAGCGAGCGCACCGGGAAAAACGAGGAGCCGCCCCCCATGGGGGGCGGCTCCGGTGACGATTCGTGGCGTC
>CAZNZG010000291.1:2351-4328 GCA_964577455.1 uncultured Gemmatimonas sp.
GGGGGGGGGGCGGGTTTGTGTGGGTGGGGCGTGGGTTGTCAGGCAAGTGGGTGGGCGCGTGGTGGGGGGCCCGCCACAGGGGGGGTGGGCGAAGCGCCCATGGTGTGGAGGGGTGAAGGGCCCGCCCCACGCCAGCCCCACCAGCTACGGCTTGTAGATGATCGGCAGGGTGACTTTCACCTTCACCGGCGTGCCATTCACCTTGGCGGGGTTGAAATCGAGCTTGGTGACCACCTTGCGAGCGGCCTCCCCGAGCGCCGTCTGGGTCGCGTCCACCACTTCCACACTGGAGGGATCCACCTTGCCCTTGGCGTCAACCACGAACTGGAGCTCCACCATCCCCCCGACCCCGCGAGTGCGGAGATCCGTGGGGTACGAATCCTGAATCAGACGGGCCGCCGTGGCCGTGGAGGCGAGCTTGGGGGGCGCCTGCACGTCCGCGATGGCGTACACCTTGTCATCCTGCGCCTGGGCTGCCGTTGACGGAATGGCCAGCAGGAGTGCGGCAATGGCGGGAAGAACGGAATGACGGACCGTGGACATAAGGAGGATCCTCTCGATCACTGGACATACGGATTGGGGCCGCGGCACCCAATACGGTGCGCGGTGATTCCGCAAAGCCCCTGCGTCGGAGTTCGGCGGTACACGGACCGTATCGACCGGATCGAGACGAAGCTGAAGCGTTCCTCACGCTCCGCATGTACATTGTCACACGGCTGGCACGCCCGTTGACCGCCAGCCGTCAGCAGGACTGTTTTGGACGAGGCTGCTGGAACGTCCCTTGCACAGTCTCGGGCTCATTGAAGCTTTCTCAATATCCTTCCGTCGCACCCACCGCCATGTCCGATTTCCTCGATCTGCACGACGACACCACCGCCCGTCGTGTCCTGTACTTTGCCGCCTCCCTGCTGATTGTGGTGCCGTTCGTCCAGGCAGGCTCCCAGATCTGGCCGCTCCAGCTCAGCAACATCCAGTGGCGCTTCGGTGCAGCCAACGCCCTCTCGAGCATCCTGCTTCTGCCGTACCTTGGTCTTTCGCTCCTCATTCTGATGGCGCGTGGCCTCGAGAGCCGTGGGCTGGCCCGCACCGTCGGCATTGTGGCAGCGATCTTCACGGTGGGGCTGCTTGGCTCGCTCGTCGTGTTCGTTCTCGACGCGCTGCAGCTCAAGACCATCGTGAGCACGGCCATGACCGCGTCGTTCAACAGCACCTCGGCGCGGGTCGGAGTGGTCACGACCGTCTTCCTGATCGCCTTCGCCTTCCTCGCGCTGGCAGGCTTCAAGGCGCCGCGTGGCACGCCCGCGGCGGCGCGCAAGGGCACCAAGAGCGGCGCGAAGGAGTCCGATGCGGATGTCGGGCTGATCGTCGGCCTGCGCGAAGGGTAAGGGCAAGGCAGGCGCCCCTGTTTCTCGGGCGCCACACCTGCCCCACATCAGCAACACCGCTGCGACTGCGCAACAAACGAAAGCGGCCCCGATCCTTGAGGATCGGGGCCGCTTTCTCCTGCGTGCTGCTCTCGATCAGAGACCGAGTTCGTCTTCCGAGCTGTGCACCTTGCTCGGCTCGGCCGGCTTGGGCGGCTGCTCTTCCGGTACCGACGTGACCGCAAGCACGATACGACGGTGGATGGGATCCACCTCGAGCACGCGCATGACGAGGTTCATCGTTTCCCAGGCGAAGTCCGCCGGGTTGGTGACGGTACCTTCCGGGTTCAGCTGGCTGACCGGAACGAAGCCTTCGATGTCGTTGCCGAGATCGACGACCACGCCCTTGTCCATCAGGCGCACGACCTTGCCGGGGAGCTCGGTGCCCACCGGGTAGGTCTCACCGATACGAAGCCACGGATCTTCCTCGGCCTGCTTGAGCCCGAGCGAGATACGCTTGTTTTCGCTGTCGATGTTGAGGATCACGACGTCGACCGCATCGCCCTTCTTCACGACTTCCGACGGGTGCTGGACGCGCTTGGTCCAGGACATG
>CAZNZG010000292.1:0-4311 GCA_964577455.1 uncultured Gemmatimonas sp.
CGGTACTGGCGCCGACAGACTCCGCCGACGCGCGCGCGAAGGTGTTCGCGGTGGCCGCACGCCGTGTGGACATCGTGAAGATCCGCGTGGACGACAACCTCGGCACCACGCCAAAGATGCGCCCCGAGGTGTATCGCTCGGTAATCCTGGGGGCCCATGCCCGCGGGCTGCGGGTGGCCGCGCACCTCTACTACCTCGATGATGCCAAGGCGCTGCTCGCAGCCGGCGCCGATTATCTGGCGCACAGCGTGCGCGATCGGGCGGTCGACGATGCCTTCGTCCAGCAGCTCAAGGCCTCGAAGGCGTGCTACTCGCCCACCCTCATGCGCGAGGTATCGACGTTCGTGTACGATACCATCCCGGCCTTCTTCCGTGACTCGTTGTTCCTCGCGCATGCGAACCGCGAGTGGATGGCCACGGTACAGGAGCCGCAGCGCATGCAGAATGTCCGCACGAGCAGCAGCGCCCAACGCTACAAGGCGCAGCTGCCGGTGGCGATCGCCAACATGATGGCACTGCACCGCGCCGGGGTCCCCGTTGTCATGGGGACCGATACGGGACCGCTGGGGCGCTTTCAGGGCTACTTCGAACTCATGGAGCTCGAGATGATGGTGGAGGCCGGATTCACACCCATGGAGGCACTGCGGGCGGCCACCGGTGTGGCCGCCCGCTGCCTGCGCATCAACGGCCTCGTGGGGACGCTGCAAGCCGGCCGCGCCGCGGACCTCCTCGTGTTGAATGCCTCACCGCTGGAGACGATCAGCAATCTCCGTCGCCAGCACTCGGTGTGGATCGGGGGCAAGCGGTTCGCCAACTGACCGGTGGCGCTCCGGCCACGCCAATCACGGCCGCGAGCCCATCTGCAGCGCATACGGTGCGCACAACGGATCGCCGATCACCACGTCCTTCCACAACACCATCGGCGACGCCGCATAGAACGCCTCGGCGAGCGTGGCCCCGCGCAGATACCGATCGAAGAGAATGTCCGGGCGCGCGAGTGCCACGGTGTACGGTTCACTCACGTAGCCCTTCACCCCCGTCACGCCCTGCGCGATCAGGTCCACGATGCGGCTCTGTCCGCTCGAGACCGGCCCGAAGGTGCGCGCGCTCGTGGAAACGAAGGTTTCCGCGAGTGCGCCGGGGAGAAACCGCACGCGGCGGTACGCCGTGCTGTCGAAGTGCGCATCGTTGCTCCCCCAACTCACGTATCCCATGACCGGCTCCTTGGGAGCCACGAATGACGGTGTGGAATCGAGTGCCGAGGCGTAGCCAAGCAGGCGCACCTGAAAGGCGCCGGCATACAGACGTCGGTTCATGTCGGCATAGCCGTCGTTCCCGCGCCGGAGCGGCATTGCGTCGAAGAAGAATGGCCCCGGCACCGGACGCGCCGTGCTGGCCCGATCCACCAGAGCGAGGCAATCGATCGTCTGCGCACAGTCCAGTCGCGTGACGAGGTACATGTCGTAGCGATCGCTGTCGAACGGGCCCCGCGCATTGAAGTAGGGATTGCCATACCGCCGCAGCCACGTGGTATCGAGCCCCACCATGGGAGGCATCAGCAATCGCATGCCCGCCAGCATGGCATCCACACTGTAGCCGTTCTTTCGCGCAATGCGCAGCGGAACGCCCTTGGTGAGGACGATGAAGTCGATACGATGCGGAAGCGCTTCGATCGCCTTCCGTACCGGGGCGACGATACCGGTGCGGAACTCGATGTCGCCGATCTCGTCGGTCGGCGGCACCTCGATCTGTACGACCTGTGAGGGATCGATGCCGCGTTGCGCCGCGTAGTAGCGTCCCACCGAATCGCTGGCGGCGCTGCGCCGGTTGATCACCACCAGCACCCGCTCCGCACTGCTGCGCGGCGCGGGCTTCCCCTCGCGTGCCGCCGGCGCGCACGCCCACGTGCCCAGCAGCGCCAGGAACACCCCTGAACGCAGCGCGCGCCGGTGGAGCGGGCGGCGCATGCGGCTCAGTAACCCACCGCCAGCCCGTCCTTGCGTGGGTCGCTGCCGGCGCCGTAGCCCCTGGGCAGGCGAACGATCGCCTGGGCCCCACCGAAGGCGATCGTGGGCTGTTCGATGAGCACGTGGCCCATCGCGGCGAGAGCGTTGCGCACGCCATCCCCGATCGGCGGCTCGAGCGCCACGCGCTGGCCATTGTAATGCCGGAAGCGCGGGGCATCGATCGACGCCTGCACGTCCATGCCGAATACGAAGTGATTGAGCAGGAACTGCACGTGCCCCTGGGCCTGCACCCCACCGCCCATCAGTCCGAAGCTCATGTACGCCTCGTCGCGACCGTTCACGGTGCGCGTGACGAAGCCTGGGATGAGCGTATGGAACGGGCGCTTGCCCGGAGCCACCGTGTTGGGCAGTCCCTGATCGAGGGTGAAGCCGGCGCCGCGGTTGTGCAGGGCGAAGCCGGTCCCGGGGACCACGACACCAGACCCGAAGTAGTCGTAGATCGAGTTGATAAACGACACCATGTTGCCTTCGGCGTCGGCGACGGTGAGGTAGACCGTTTCACTCTTGGTGCGCGACGGACCGGGATCCACCCGTTCGGTCGCTCGCGCGGGATCGAGATGGCTGCGGCGCTCAGCGATGAAGGCGTCGCTCAGCAGGTAGTCCACCGTCACGTCGAGATGGTCGGCATCCCCCACGAAACGATCCAGATCGGCGTAGGCCAGTTTCTTGGCCTCGATCAGATGATGCAGATAGGCCGGCGAGTTGTGCCCCATGGCCTTGAGATCGTACGGCTCGAGAATGCGCAGCATCTCGAGCGCCGCGATACCCTGATTGTTGGGTGGCAGCTCCCACACGCGATAGCCACGGAACGGAACCGAGATGGGGGTGACCCATGTGGGGCGGTTGCGCCGCAGGTCATCGAGCGTGACGAAACCACCAAGCTGCGTGAGCCGCTGCACGATGCGCTTGCCGATCGCTCCGCCGTAGAACGTCCCGATGCCGCTGTCGGCGATCACCTGCATGGTGCGGGCGAGATCCCGATTGGTGAACCATTCACCGGCGCGCGGCGCGCGTCCGCCCGGCAGGTAGGTGGCCGCCGCCGCGGAGTCGCGCTTGAGGAAGGCGGTTTCGTCGTGCCACTGCGCCGCGATGATGGGTGAGACGGGGAATCCGTCGCGCGCGTAGCGGATGGCCGGCTGCAGCACCTGCCGGAGTGTACGACGGCCGTGGGTACGCAGCAGCATGTCCCACGCGGCGAGCGCGCCGGGGACCGTGACCGACATCGCCCCCTGCTGCGAACCGGCGCGAAAGCCGCGGGCCACGAGCGTGTCGCGCAGCATGCGCGAGCCGGCCCGGCCGCTGCCGTTGATCGCCACGAGCTTCTGCTCCTTTGCCAGCCACACGATGGCGAACATGTCGCCGCCGATGCCGGTCATGTGGGGCTCGGTCACGCCGAGTACGGCGGCGGCGGCCACGGCGGCATCCACCGCGTTGCCCCCCGTGCGCAGCACTTCGAGCCCTGCGGCCGACGCGAGCGGCTGACTGGTGGCCACCATCCCCCCCGGGGCATACACCGTCGAGCGCCCGGCCATGGTGGTAGCGCGTTGCGCAGACAGCGAATTGGCGGCGGTGAGGACGGCAAGCGCCAGACCGGGCACGGCAGCAGATGTGGGACGAAACACGGAAGCTCCGTAGTCGTGTGATGGAAGGCGACGGCACAATATGCGGCGCCGTGACCCATTGCGGCGATGCCCGGGTGGTACATTCGGGCTGATGGCGGCCGAGTGGATCATCGCGCCCGCCGTCGGCGCCGTGCGCCCGAGGCGGTTCATGTTCTGCCCCACCACACTGCCATCAGCCCCCGACCATGCCCATCACCGACGTCATCTCGAATGTCGAGCAGCTCACGCTGACGATCACTGCCGAGTACCCCGTGTCCGTCATGCGGCTCTGGGATGCATACGCGGACCCGCGACAGCTCGAGCGCTTTTGGGGGCCCAAGGAGTGGCCGGCCACGTTCACCCGCCACGATATGGTCGTGGGCGGCGAGTCGCACTATTGCATGACGGGTCCCGACGGGGCCACCTCGCGCGGCATGTTTCGCATCGTCGCCATGGAACCCTATCGCTACTTCGAGGCGGAGGATGTCTTCACCGACGAACAGGGGCATCCCAACGCCGAGATGCCGTCGATGCGCATGCGCTACGGCTTCGAGTCCACGGCCCACGGGTCACGCTTCACCAGCGTGACCTGGTTCACGTCGGTCGAGGCGATGGAGCAGCTGATCGAGATGGGTATGATCGAGGGTACCCGGTCGGCCATGAGCCAGATCGACGCGGTCCTC
>CAZNZG010000293.1:0-3828 GCA_964577455.1 uncultured Gemmatimonas sp.
CCTCGGTGACCTCGCTGTCGCTGCCCTATCTGAATCGCGAGCTCTCCTGGCTCGACTTCAATGCTCGCGTCCTCGAGGAAGCGCTCGACGACCGGGTGCCGCTGCTGGAGCGGCTCAAGTTCCTGGCGATCTTCAGCACGAATCTCGACGAGTTCTACATGGTGCGCGTGGCCGGACTGCGGCGAAAGGTGAACGCCGGTGCTCCGCAGTACGCACCGGAATCCCTCGCCCCCGCCGAGCAGCTGCACGCCATCCAGGATCGTGTGCGGGAATTGCTCGCGCAGCGGCGCAAGGTGCTCAAGCGTGACCTGCTGCCCGCCCTGTCGCAGCATGACATCCGACTGGTGTCGATGGCGGAGCTGACCGACGACGAGCGCGCCCGCGTGCATGCGTTCTTCGAGTCGCAGGTGTTCCCCGTGCTCACGCCGCTGGCAGTGGACCCGGGCCATCCGTTTCCGTACATCTCCAATCTGTCGCTTTCGCTTGCCGTCGACATCCGCGATCCGATGAACGGCAAGACGCACTTCGCCCGTGTGAAGGTGCCGAAGTCGCTGCCACGGTGGGTGCCGATCGGACGCGGGCACTGCTTCGTGCCACTCGAAGAGGTCATCGGCGCCAATCTGGGCGCTTTGTTCTCCGGGATGGAAGTGATGCGGTGGTACACGTTCCGCATCACGCGTTACTCCGATCTCGATCTCGGACAGATGGATCAGCCCGAGGATCTGCTCGAAACGATCGAACAGCAGGTGTTTCAGCGGCGGTTCGGTGAGGTGGTGCGGCTCGAGGTGCAAAAGGACATGCCCGAGAGCATTCGTGAGCTGCTCATGGAGGAGTTGAGCGAGAGTGAAACGCAGCTCGTTGCCCCTCTGGGGCCGGACGATGTGCACGACCTCGACGATTCGCTCGACCTGGGTGATCTGATGCAGCTGGCGATGATCGACATCGCCGAGCTGCGCGATCCGCCGCACGTGCCGCACATGCCGCCCGCGTTCAAGGACGCGCGCAACGTGTTCGATGCGATTCGCGAGCGTGACATCCTTGTGCATCACCCGTACGAGTCGTTTGCCGGCTCCGTGGAGGCGTTTCTCGAGGCCGCCGCCAACGATCCGCAGGTGCTCGCGATCAAGCTCACCCTGTATCGCACCTCCGGTGATACGGCGATCGTGCGGGCGCTCACGGAAGCGGCCGAGGCAGGGAAGCAGGTGGCTGTGCTGATCGAGTTGCAGGCACGCTTCGACGAGCAGAACAACATCACCTTCGCGCGCACCATGGAAAGCTACGGCATCCATGTGGCCTACGGCCTGCCCGGCCTGAAGACGCACGCGAAAACGGTACTGGTGGTCCGTCGCGATCCAGACGGGATTCGCCGGTACGTGCACATCGGGACCGGCAACTACAACAGCAAGACGGCGCGTCTCTACACCGACATGGGGTTGTTCACCTGCAATCCCGAGATCGGCGCGGATCTGAGCGACCTGTTCAACTCATTGACCGGTGTGTCGCGGCAGAAGTTCTACCGGCGTCTTGCCGTGGCTCCCGTCGGTCTCCGGGCGCGCATGCTGGAGCTGATCGACCGGGAAACGGCGCATGCCTTGGGGGGGCGCGGCGGCCGTATCATCGCCAAGATGAACGCGCTGGTGGACCCCGAGATCATCGGCGCCCTCTATCGGGCCTCGCAGGCGGGCGTGGACATCGATCTGATCGTGCGCGGCATCTGCTGCCTGCTGCCCGGCCTCAAGGGCGTGAGCGATCGCATCCGGGTGATCAGCATCATCGGGCGCTTCCTCGAGCATTCGCGCTTGTCGTATTTCGCGAACGGCGGCAATCCCGAGTACTACATCGGGTCAGCCGACTGGATGCCCCGCAACTTCGATCGACGGGTGGAGGTCATGACACCGATCGAGGATCCGGCGCTGCACAAGGGGCTTGAATCGGTGCTGGCCACCTGCCTGGCCGACAATCGCCAGGCGTGGGAGCTGGGAGCGGATGGTCAGTATCGCCGGCGTACACCGAACGGCGATGCCGTTCGGGCCACGCAGCAAATTCTCATGAAGGAACCGTGGGGAACGGCGGCCGCGCGTCCTCCGCGCCGCAAGAAGAGCAAGCCGACGCACGACTGATGAATCAGCGGCAGGCGCGGCGGGGCGTTACTCCCCGTCGCCGTCGTCGTCGGCGCTGATCTCCACGCCGTCCGGGGTCATCACCACGATCGGCCGCCCAAGGACCTCCTCGAGCAGTCGCCGTTTCCGGCTCGCCCCCCAGCATTCGAGACGCACGTTGGTGGCGCCTTCGGACTCGACCGCGGTCACCCGCACTTCGTCGCTCGTCCACTTGATCTGCATGGAAGCCACGGCGCCCACATGTCCGCGGTCCATACCATCGGCAAAGCGCAGCAGCGCCGACAGCTTCACGATGCGCTCGCGTGTGGTGCGGTCGAGCTGGCCGAAGCCGGCATGCTTGAGCTTGGGGGCGGCCCCGCGGTGATAGCGCGCCACGTGCGCGATCATGATCTGCTCCGATGGCGTCATGCCGAGCAGTTCCGCGTGCGAGATCAGGTGGAAGGAGTGTTTGTGGTGCTTTTCGTAATTGATGTGGTAGCCCACATCGTGCAGGAGCGCGGCGTCGGCCAGAATGCGTCGATCGTCGTCGGTGAGCCCCATGCGCGCGGCGAGGGTGTCGAACAGCTGCAGGGAAAGCGCCTGGACCTGCCGGGCATGCGGCTCTTCGTAATGACAGCGCTCGGCGAACTCGCGCACCGACCGTTCGCGCGCCTTGCCCGGGTCCGCTACGGTGGGCGTCACACGCGCCGCCTCGAGGAGCAGCCCTTCGCGGATGCCGTAGGCGGAGGTGAGGAGCTCGCGGGGATCGAAACGCGCCATGACTTCGGCGGCAACCGCCAAGCCGGCAACGATGATGTCGGCGCGGGCAGGGTTGAGGCCGGGTACCTGCAGGCGCTCCGAGGCATCGAGCCGCTGCAGCCACTCCAGCACATGCTCGAGTTCCGCGCGGGATACGCGCGTGCCATGTGGCGAACGCACCGAAACGTGCTGTCGTGACAGCACGATGCCGGCGAGGTTGGTGAAGGTGCCCCCGGAGCCGATCACCTGCGCCCCGCGCCAGTCTTTCACCGGCACCGCCTTCTTGAGGCGTTCGCGCACATGCTCACGCAAGGCACGCACGCGCCGCGGGCGGACCACGGGAGTCAGGAACTTCTCCGTGAGACGGACCGCGCCGAAGGGGAGCGAGGCGACACGCTCGATCAATCCGTCCTTGGCCAGCACCAGCTCGAGCGAACCACCGCCGATATCCATGATGACCGTGCGTCCCGCGCCCAGCTCGAAGTGGGCCAGCGCGCTGCGGAAACAGAGCAGCGCCTCTTCTTCTCCGGTGAGCACACGCACGGGTTGCCCGGTGGCAGCCAGCACGCGGGCCGTGAAGTCCGAGGAATTGGAAGCGTCACGCACGGCACTCGTCGCAACGATCTCCACCCGCGCCGCCGCCAATTGCCGGGCCAGCGTGACCATCCGTTGCACGGCCGTGACGGCCGACTCCACGGCGACGTCGGACAGGGCACCGGTCGTCTCGAGGCCATCGCCCAGCCGGGGCATCGCCTTCATCTCATCCACCACCCGGATGGCTCCGGCGGGCGACACATCGGCAATGATCTGGCGAATGGAGTTCGAGCCGATGTCGATGGCCGCGATGCGGACATCGGAGGCCGACTCGTTCGGGAACGTCATGGCGATGGGCTGGAAGGACGGAAGGAGCGTTGGCCGCAGGTCGGGGCGCCGTTCAGCGAACCGTACCGGGCGCCGATGGTGCTGCGCA
>CAZNZG010000293.1:3838-4229 GCA_964577455.1 uncultured Gemmatimonas sp.
CGGCCAGCACTCGGTTGGCCACCTCCGTGGGCAGCGCCACGTAGCCGAGCGTGGCCGTCGTGGGTGCCGCTACTTCGAGTGCCCAGTGAAGAAACGCATTCAGCACCCGGCATTTCTCTTCACTCAGCCGGCCAGGGGCGACCAGCATCCACGTGAAGGAGGCCAGCGGATACGACTGGGCGCCCGGGGCATCCAGTAGTGATACCCGGAAACCAGACCGCCCTTCGTCGTCCAGCGGCGCCAGCGAATCGAGCACGTTGGTGGCGGCCGTGGCGATCTCGAATGGCATGGGTGACACATACCGGCCGGCCCGATTCCGGAGGTGCGCTACCGGCAAGCGATTCTGGCGGGCGTAGACCACCTCAACGTAGGCGATCGTACCGGGCGTGGC
>CAZNZG010000294.1:0-4216 GCA_964577455.1 uncultured Gemmatimonas sp.
GTTCATCAACCACACGCTGAACGACTTCAACGTGGCGGTGGATCTGAGCTTCCTGACGAAGTCGAAGAAGTACACGTACTTCCAGCCTAAGTTCATCTATTACGCCACGTACCTTTCGGAGAAGATCGGTTACGCGCGTTACGTGACGATCTACCGCAATTTCGAAAAGCAGCCGGACAAGCGCTTCCACCCGATCTTCAAGTGGTTCGAGAACTGGTGCCTGGACGAGTTCCGCCACGGTGAGGCGTTCGCCGTGCTGATGCGCTCCAATCCGCACTTCCTCGAGGGCGTGAACAAGCTGTGGATCCGCTTCTTCCTGCTCGCGGTGTTCTGCACCATGTACGTCCGCGACCACTCCCGGAAGCCGTTCTTCGACTTCATGGGGATCGACGTGGATCAGTACGATCGTGAGGTCATCAAGCTGACGAACCTGATCAGCCGTCAGGTCTTTCCGGAGACGATCGACACGGAGAGTGCGGCCTTCTGGGCGCTGATGGACAAGATGTGGCAGAACACGGACGCCATGCGGAAGGCGGAAGCGCAGGGCGGTGGGCTGTTCACGAAGATCAAGGTCGCGGCGCTGAAGGCCTCCAACGGCCTCACGTTCGTGCGCCTGTTCCTGCAGACCCCGCATCGTCAGGCGTTGCCGGCCGACGTGCGCATGCAGCCGGTGTGGTGATGGACGTGAGCAAACCCGGAGCCCGGTGATGGCCAGCGCGTCCGACCGGATCGTCCGCGCGTGGCGGAGCGTGGGGAGCGAATGGCTCCCCTTCGCCGACGTGGCCACGAACGATGTCCCGCTCTCCCGACTGATGCGGCTGTCGCTGTTTCAGCTGTCGGTAGGGATGGTGCAGACGTTGTTCGTGGGTACGCTCAATCGGGTGATGATCCTCGAGCTCCAGGTTCCGGCATCGTTGGTGGCCATCATGCTGGCCATCCCGTTGCTGGTGGCACCGTTCCGTGCGCTCGTCGGCTTCAAGTCGGACACGCACAAGAGCATTCTCGGGTGGAAGCGGGTGCCGTATCTGTGGCTGGGGACGCAGATGCAGTTCGGCGGCCTCGCGATCATGCCGTTCGCGTTGCTGGTGTTGTCGGAAGGGGGCGGCCGTGCACCGCTGTGGGTGGCCTACGCCGGGACGGGGCTGGCATTCCTGCTGGTGGGGGCTGGTGCCCATACCACGCAGACCGCCGGCCTGGCGCTCGCCACCGACATCGTGGAGGAAGACAAGCGCCCGCGCGTGATCGCGCTGATGTATCTGATGATGCTGATGGGCACCCTGCTGAGCGCTCTGGTGCTGGAGCGGATGCTGCAGGGGTTCACGCCGATCAAGCTCATTCAGGTCATTCAGGGCACCGCGGTGTTCACCGTGGTGTGCAACGCCTTCTCACTCTGGAAGCAGGAAACCCGGGTGCGCGGCGTGGTGGAGTATCAGAAGGGAGAACGGCGGCCGATGTTCCGCGACGCATGGCGCACCTTCAGTGAAGGCGGGCAGGCGATCCGCCTACTCGTGGCGTCCGGGCTCGGCTTTTTCGCGTTCAACCTGCAGGACGTGCTGCTCGAGCCGTACGGCGGTGAGATCCTCAACTTCACCGTGGCGGAAACGACGGCGCTGACGGCCATCATGGCGTTCGGGGCGGTGATCGCCTTTGCCTGGTCGGCCAATGTGATGCGGTCCAACACCGATCCGATCAAGCTCGCCTCGCATGGGGTGATCGTGGGGATCTTCGGCTTCGCCCTCATCGCGGCGGCGAGCATTTCCAAGTCGGCGTTCCTGTTCCGGGTCGGCGTGATGCTGATCGGGTTCGGCGAAGGACTCTTCGGGGTGGGCACGCTGTCGTTCGCCATGAACATCCGGGATGCCTCGCAGCACGGGATCGCGCTGGGGGCTTGGGGGGCGGTGTTCGCCACCGCCGAAGGGCTGTCGTTCGCCGTCAGCGGCATCGCGAAGGACTGGTTGTCCCACCTGGTGGCGACCGGCGGGCTGGGCCCCGGATTTTCGAGCCCTGCCGCGCCGTACACGGTGGTGTATCTGACTGAAATCGTCGTCCTGGCAGCCACGCTGGTTGCCTTGCTGCCCCTGACCCGCCGCATGGCGAGCCAGGAAACTGTAGATTCTTCCCGTCCGTTCGGTCTCGCTGATATCCCGGCCTGACCGGTTACCCTCCGCACCGGAGTCGTCCCATGATGGAGTACATCGATGGTGCCCAGATCGCGCTGTATGCGTTCTGGCTGTTCTTCTTCGGCTTGATCATCTATCTCCGCCGCGAAGACAAGCGCGAAGGGTATCCGCTCGAGTCGCCGCAGGGCCCGCGTGAAGGCTGGCCGAAGCCCGGCGCCAAGAAGACCTACATTCACCGTGATCACAGCGAGGGTGCGCACTGATGTCCGACGTCAAGTTCGTTCCGGCTGACAGCTACAACGGTTCCCCGATCATTCCGACGGGCAATCCGATGATCGACGGCGTGGGCCCGGCCGCCTGGGCGGACGATCGCCGCGACGAGCCCGATCTCACGTTTCATGGCTCACCGAAGATCGTGCCGATGCGCCTCGATCCCACCTACTCGGTGGCCAAGGGTGACCCGGATCCGCGCGGACTCCCGGTGATCGCCGCCGACAAGCAGGTGGCGGGTACGGTCGTGGAGATCTGGGTGAACCGCTCGGAACCGCAGGTGAGCTTCTACGAGGTGCAGCTGGTCAACAGCGAGCGTCGCGTGCTGCTTCCCGTGGGCTATGTGCAGTGGCCCAACTTCGGCCTCTGGGGCAACGACAAGCTGCTCGTGAAGTCGATCACAGCGGCGCAGTTCCAGAACGTGCCGGCGACCAAGCGCGACGACCAGATCACGCTCCTCGAAGAGGACAAGATCACGGCGTACTACGCCGGCGGCCACATGTACGCGTTCGCCGAACGCGCGCAGCCGATCATCTGACCGTTACACGATCATGAGCGAGCAGGACAACGGCACGCCGCCGGTGGCGCGCGAGTACATCCGCGGCGTGCCGCATCCGCTCCCGGAAGGGGAGCGGTTGCTGTGGCAGGGAGCGCCCACCATGAAGGCGGTCGCCACCCATGTCTTTCACTGGCGGCTCGTCGTGGCCTACTTCGCCGCCATGCTGGCGCTGTGGGCCGTCACCACGGAGCACCAGCCGGGCAGTGAGGTGTACGTGGCCAGCGCGGTGGTCCGCGTGTCGCTCGCCGCGTTCGTGATGCTGGCGGTGTTGGGGTTGTCGCGGGCGGTGGCCACCACGTCGTGGTATGCCATCACCTCGCAGCGTGTGGTCATGCGCGTGGGCATGGCGTTCCCCATGTCCATCAACATCCCGTTCAAGCTGCTCGAATCGGCCGGTGTTGGCACCTTCAAGGACGGCACGGGGCAGGTGACCATGTCGCTCGCGAAGGGCAACCGCATTGCGTACATCGCCATGTGGCCGCACTGCCGCGTATTCCGCTTCACGCAGCCCGAGCCGGTGCTGCGCGGACTCGAGGAGCCGCAGCGGGTGGCGGAGATCAACGCCAAGGCGGTGGCCGACGCTGCCGACGAATCCACGCGCGTGGAGCGCACGCCGTCGTCCGAGCGCGTAAGCGCCGGCGTGGGCATGCCCGCCACGGCGGGAGCGTAACGTGAGCAACCAGCCCGAAATCGTCTTCGAGCCGGAACCGGGAGAACGCCCGGGCGGCGCGCCTCCGCTCACGGTGCCCAAGCCGGCGCTGCAGATGGCGGGGCTGCTCATCCTCACCGTGTTCGCCCTGGCGATCGCGGCGCGCTTCTTCGGCTTCGGCGCCTTCCGCGAATTGCCCACCACCATCCTCATCGAGCGCACGCTGCGCTTCGAGGATGCACCGGACCAGGGCATCACGGTCATCGATGCCGCGACCAACAAGGTTGCGGTGGTGCTCGCTCCGGGGAGCAACGGCTTCCTGCGCGGCGCACTGCGCGCCCTCACCCGCAGCCGCAAAGCCGCGGGGGTGGGGCAGACGGAGCCCTTCCGACTCGTGCGCTACACCGACGGCCGTCTCGTGATGCACGACGACGCCACGGGGCAGCAGGTGACGGTCACGAGCTTCGGACCCACCCAGATCGAGAGCTTCGACAATCTGTTCAAGGAGAAGCCGGGACCGGGACCCACCGTCGCCCCGCCCTTCGTTCCCGTCCGCTGAGAACTGAGAACTCAGATCCGAGCGGTGAGAATGAGAACTGAATGGGTGAGAGCGAGAGG
>CAZNZG010000295.1:0-4192 GCA_964577455.1 uncultured Gemmatimonas sp.
CCGACGGCACGTCGCGGCAGTTCAGCTTCGTGATGGATGTGAAGTCGCTGATCACGTCGCCCACACAGCCGCATCAGCTGCCGGAGCCGGGGTGGTATCCCGTGCGCGGCATCGCGTGGACCGGCAGTGGTACCATTGCGCGCGTGGACGTGAGCACCGACGGCGGACGCTCGTGGCATGCGGCCACGCTGCCGCCGCTCGTACCTCGGCTCGCGCACGCGCGCTTCGAGTATCTCTGGAAGTGGGACGGCAAGCCCGCGCGCCTCATGAGCCGCGCCGTCGATTCCACCGGAGCGGTGCAGCCCACGGTGGAGGCGTTCCGCAAAGCACGCGGTACGGCGCCGGGATACCACTACAACGCCATCCGCACGTGGGACGTGGCGGGCGACGGCTCCATCACGTTCGGAGGCTGACCATGCGACGACTGCATGCGGCATTACTGCCGCTTCTACTGCCGCTGCTGCTTGCGGGATGCGCCGGCGACAGCGCCAAGCAGGAGGCCACGTACGGGCTGGGGCGTGCACCGGAGCCGGCGGAACTGGCCCGGATCGACATCGACGTGACACCGAGCGGTGCCGGATTGCCGGAGGGGACCGGCGTGCCGGCGCGCGGTGAGATCGTGTACCGCGAGCAGTGCGCCTCCTGCCATGGCGCCAACGGCGAGGGAATCCGCCCCTCGCCGGCACTAGTGGGGCGCACACCGGCGGCCGGTCATGTGTTTGCCCTCGATCCCGGTGCGCCGCAGACGATCGGGAACTACTGGCCGTACGCCACCACAGTGTTCGACTACGTACGCCGTGCCATGCCGCTCAAGAATCCGGGATCCCTGAGCGACGCGCAGACGTATGACGTGGTGGCGTACCTGCTGGCCGCGAACGGACTGATCGCACCGACCGACTCCGTCACTCGCAGCTCGCTTCCCAAGGTGGCGATGCCGGCGCGCCGTTTCTTCGTCTCGGAGTACCGATCTGTTGCCCGATGACGCCGTCGTTCTCTCGTTTCTCTCCGCTGCATGCTTCGCCAGACCGACCGAGGGCTCTACTGTGAGGCTGGGGATTTCTTCATCGATCCCTGGGCTCCGGTGGCGCGCGCCGTCGTCACGCATGCCCACGGCGATCACCTCACGTGGGGGTGCGACGCCTACCTCGTGAGCCATGAGGGCGCCGCCGTGTCGCGTGAGCGCCTCGGGCGCTGGGCGGCGGGGGTGGAGTCGGTGGCCTTCGGCGAACCGCGCACGATCAACGGGGTGCAGGTGTCGCTGCACCCGGCCGGCCACATCCTGGGCTCGGCGCAGGTGCGCCTCGAGCACCGCGGCGAAGTGTGGGTGGTGAGCGGCGACTACAAGACCGACCCCGATCCCACCTGCGCGGCGTGGGAGCCGGTACGCTGCCACACGTTCATCACCGAGAGCACCTTCGGCCTGCCCATCTATCGCTGGCCGTCGCAACAGCAGGTGTTCGGCGACATCAACGCCTGGTGGGCCGACAACGCGCGCAATGGTGCGGTATCGCTGCTCTGCGGCTACGCCCTCGGCAAGGCGCAGCGGCTCATCGCGGGGCTCGATCCATCGATCGGCCCGATTCTCACCCACGGCGCGGTAGAGCGCATGACGTCACTCTATCGCGACGGTGGTGTGGCACTCCCCGCCACCCGCTACGCCAGCGACGCGCTGCGCACCAAGGACACCGCTGGTGCCATCGTGATCGCGCCGCCAAGCGTAACGGGCTCATCGTGGCTGCGCCGCTTCGGCGACGTGCGGACCGCGTTCGCGAGTGGATGGATGCGCGTACGTGGCGCTCGGCGGCGGCGCGGCGTGGACGCGGGCTTCACCCTCAGCGACCACGTCGATTGGCCCCAACTGCTCGCGGCCGTCGATGCGACCGGCGCCGAACGCGTCCGGGTCACCCACGGCTTCACGGGGCCCGTCGTGCAGTGGCTCACCGCCCGCGGCCTCGACGCGCGCGCCATCCCCACCCGCTGGGAAGGCGAACGCGACGACGCGGCGGTGGATGCTGGAGATGCGGACGTGTGCACCGAGCGTGTCGTCTCGCCATCTGCCAGTCCGCTCGCCGATGCCAGCGAGGCGACCATCAATCCTGAGGCGTCGACCGCCGACCCCGAGACATCCAAGCCATCCCACTGAGACCGGTAACGAGCAACAGGAGCGAGGCCGGTTCCGGGACAGGAGTGGTCGGAACGATCGTCGTATTCGGTTGCGCGTTGTCGGTATCGACGGCAAACAGGAACAGTCCGTCCTGTTGCGTCAACCCACCCGCGGAAAAGTTAAACGTGAATTGCTCAAACAGATCGCCGACCGGCCCGACACCGGTGAGCGCGATCTGATTTTCGTAGATGCCAAGTACGTTCGATGCGGCAAACAGATTGTGAGCGCCAAGCGTCGGGAACTCGTTTGTGGCGGGAACTTGTGCAGGGATAGCACCTGAAGAACCGGCGGTCCCAGTGATGGCGACTCCACCTGTTTGGGCGCAGCCGTTGGTCGTGAACCGGCAATCGAAGATCGTGCGCCCCGGCGCGCCGTTGAAACGGAGACTCTGCAGTGCACCATAGTCTCCCGATGCGACACGAAGGTACCAGTAATTGTTGTTGGTATCACCGAAGGTGGGGAACCATACCTCTCCCCATGATTGCGACACGCCGTGCGCGGCTAGGGACTGGGTGCCAGTCACCTTCGTGCCGAGGTCGGCGAAGAATCCGGTGAAGGTCTGACCGCCACTGAACGATGCGGTCACGCGCATCCCGGTCATCGCGGCTCCAGAGGTCTGGAACCCGGTGAGACTGGCGGTCGTGAACTGGATGCCCGGGACATACTGCGTGTTGATGGTTTGCCCGCCAGCGGGCAAAACACACACGGTTGCCCACGCCAGCCCGCCAATGAGGATTCGATGCAGTCGGCCCACCTTGATATCTCCGGAGAAGAGTCGATACGCCAGCCGCCGTCCGGTCAGCTGATCGTCGGGCGTGGTCGTGGTAGAGACGCTTCTACACATCGCGCGTTCTCACGTCGTGCCAAAGTGTTGCACCTACGCAACACCTCTCGCGTCCAACGGGGCAGCGGCGATATGCTTGGGCTCGCATGCCAATGCCTCGCTCGTGACATCCCGCGACGCCTCTGCCTCCGGCGGGCGACCGCCTGCCGAAACGGCGCAGGACGCAGATTCCACCGCGTCAGTGCCGATCGACGGCGCTCTCGAGCGTTTGCTCGCGCGTTTTGAGTCGTTCGCGCGTCGTGTGGCAGGATCCCGAGGGCTTGCCCCAGGCGAGATTGACGATGTGCTGCAGGATGTCCGCATACGCCTTTGGCGATCTCAACTTTCGGGGGCGCACATCGATCGCCTCAGTGCGTCGTATTTTTTGCGTGTCGTGTCCTCGGCGGTCATTGACCATCTTCGTGCGCGCCGACGTCGACGGGAACTGTCGATCGACGCGGTGACGGGCACCACCACGATTCCCGCATCCCTGCACGTGGCGCCTGCCGACCATAGCGAACAGGAAGCCCTTGCCGAACATCTCGGCCAAGCGCTCGATCGGCTTGTAATCAATCGGCGACTCGTGGTTCGCCTGCACCTGGAAGGGTACGAACGATCAGAGATCAGCGAGATGACCGGATGGACCGAGGCGAAGGTACGCAACCTCTTGTACCGTGGACTCGACGACCTGCGCGCACACCTGAAGAACGGGGCGCGGACTTCCCGATGACGGACGAGGAGCTGCGTCGCGCCTACGGAGCGTTGCGCCGCCGGCAGCAGGGGCCGTCCGCAGGCGACGCTGCTATGCCACCTTCCCCAGAAGCACTCGCATCCGCGCTGTCTGGCGAACTCGAACCGGGTGAGCGGGTGCGTATTCTCGACCGCGCCCTGGCGGCCGGCGCCGCCGATGAGGTCGCACTCGTGCACGCACTGCGTACCGCCGCGCTGTCGGCGACGGGACACGCCCAGTCCCCGTCCACGACCCGTCGTGGTGTCCTCGGTCGACGGTGGACCATCCTCGCCGCTGCGGCCGTCACCGCAGCCGTGACCGTGCCGCTGGTGTACGACGCGACGGGATCGCCCGGTTCAAGCCGTCAGGAATCGATCCGGTTTCGCGACGGCACCCAGGACGCGACGTTGCAACTGGTGGCGCCTGCAGGCGGCGCGCCCCTGCCAGCCGATGGGCGCTTTACGTGGAATGCGCT
>CAZNZG010000296.1:0-2665 GCA_964577455.1 uncultured Gemmatimonas sp.
GGATCGAACCGATGACCCCCTGCTTGCAAAGCAGGTGCTCTCCCAGCTGAGCTAACGCCCCGTTCAGAACGTGAATTGTATCGGAGCCCATCGCTGGCGTACAGGGGGGCACCTGCTCTCGCCCTGACAGGAACTCCCCGACAGCGCCCGGCGCGGTTCGTGCCCAGCGTGGAGGTATCCATCAGCTCGGGGAGCGTTCATGCGGCTCGACGGCAAGGTCACGGTGATCACAGGCGCAGCCTCGGGAATGGGACGCGCCATGGCGGAGTTGTTCGCGCACGAGGGCGCGCTGGTGGTGGCGGGTGATGTGCACGCCACCCGGCTTGCCGACGTGGCGGCGGTGCTCGAGCCCGCCGGCGACCGCGTGCACACGGTCGTGGGTGACATCGGCGAGCGCGCCGATGCGGAGGCGCTGGTGCAGGCCGCGCTCGATCGCCATGGCCGCATCGATGTGTTGGTGAACAATGCCGGCATCATGGACTACATGGCCGGCGTGGGGGAACTCACCGACGAGGTGTGGCACCGGGTCATGCGCGTGAACGTGGACGGCCCCATGTACACCAGCCGCGTAGCCGTCCCACGCATGCTGGCGCAGGGACACGGCGTGATCATCAACGTGGCGAGCATCGCATCGCTGAGCGGCGGCGCAGCCGGGGCTGCCTATACGACCTCCAAGCACGCCCTGCTCGGCCTCACGCGCAGCACGGCGTGGATGTACGCCATGCGCGGCATCCGGTGCAATGTGATCTGTCCGGGCGCCACGAAGACGAACATCGCCGAAAGCATGCCCGCCGACCGGCTCGATCCGGTCGGCGCGGCGCGCGCCGGACTTTTCGCCACGCTCATTCCGGCATGGCTCGAGTCGAGCGACATCGCGGAACTCGCCCTGTTCCTCGCCAGCGACGCCGCACGCTTCATCAACGGCGCCGTGATTACCGCCGACGGCGGATGGATGGCCCTGTGACAACACCCCTCTCGGGTTGGTTCGACGACTTCACGCGCCGCGACCTGTCCACGGTCGGCGGCAAGAACGCCTCGCTCGGGGAGATGCGCCAGCACCTCGTGTCGCTCGGCATCGCGGTCCCCGACGGCTTCGCCCTCACGACGGCGGCCTATCGGTTGTTCCTTGGTGACAACGATCTCGATACGGTCATCGCGCGCGAGTTGCAGCGGCTGCACGACGGTGCCGCCCTCGACGCAGTTGGTGCAGCCATCCGGGGCGCCATGTTGGCGGCAGCGCTCCCGGATGCCGTCGTGCAGGAGATACGCTCCCGGTATACGCAGCTCGCCACTCGCGCGGGGACGGCCGCGCCACCGGTTGCGGTGCGCAGTTCGGCGACCGCCGAAGACCTCCCCGATGCCAGCTTCGCCGGGCAGCAGGAGTCGTATCTCAATATCGTGGGCATCGACGCGCTGCTCGCCACGGTTCCCCGCTGCTTCGCGTCGCTCTACACCGACCGTGCGATCGCCTACCGCCAGCATCACGGGATCGCGCACGAGGGGGTGGCGCTTTCCGTGGGCGTACAGCAGATGGTACGCAGCGACGTGGGCGCATCGGGTGTGGCCTTCACACTCGACACGGAAACGGGCTTTCGCTCACTTGTGATGCTCACCGGAGGATGGGGGCTCGGCGAGAATGTGGTGAAGGGCGTGATCAATCCCGACGAATGGCGGGTCTTCAAGCCGCTGCTGAACGATGTCTCTCTCTCCCCCATTCTCGACGCAACAACGGGACTCAAGCAGCAGAAGATGGTGCTGTCTGCCGAGGGCGCGCCGATGAATGTGGACACCACGCCCGATGAGCGCGCGATGCGCTGTTTGACGGACCACGAGGTGCTGCAGCTCGCCCGCTGGTGTGCGCGTATCGAGGAACACTACGGCTGTCCAATGGACGTGGAGTGGGCAAAGGACGGTCTCGATGGCGCACTGTACATCGTGCAGGCTCGCCCGGAGACCGTGCGCTCTCGTGAGCAGTCCACACAGGTCAGCACGTTTTCGCTCGAGGGGACCGGCCCGGTGCTGGTGCGCGGTGTGGCCGTGGGCAACCGGATCGCGAGCGGACGCGCGATCGTGTTGACCGGCATGCACGAGGCCTACCGTTTCGAGGATGGTGCCGTGCTGGTGGCGAAGCAGACGGACCCGGATTGGGTACCGGTGATGAAGCGCGCCTCGGCGATCGTGACCGACAGCGGCGGGCGCACCAGTCATGCGGCCATCGTGAGCCGGGAGCTCGGTATCGCGGCGATCGTCGGTGCCACCGGCGCATCGGCGGTGCTGGACGGACACATGGTCACGGTGAGCTGCGCAGAAGGGCCGACGGGCATGGTCTACGATGGCGTACTGCCGTACCGCGAGCACACGCTCGATCTGGAAGCCATGCCGCACACGCGGACGTCGATCATGCTGAACGTGGCCGATCCTGCCATGGCCATGCGCTGGTGGCGCCTGCCGGTGCGTGGCATCGGCCTGGCACGCATCGAATTCGTGATCGAACACATGGCCAAAGCGCACCCCATGGCATTGCTCCATCCGGAGCGCGTGTCACCGGAGGCGCGTGCACAGATCGCGGCGCTCACGCACGGGTATGCGTCGCCAGCTGAGTTCTTCGTCGAGCGCATGGCGGCGGGGATCGCACAGATTGCCGCGTCGCAGTGGCCGCATCCGG
>CAZNZG010000296.1:2675-4145 GCA_964577455.1 uncultured Gemmatimonas sp.
GCATTGCATGCGCTATGGCAAGGGCACGCATCGCCGGCGGACTACTTTGTGGATCGCATGGCCACCGGTATCGCGATCATCGCCGCGTCGCGGTGGCCGGATCCGGTCATCATCCGTTTCAGCGACTTCAAGACCAACGAGTACGCCGGGCTTCTGGGCGGGGCAGCATTCGAGCCGCACGAGGAGAATCCGATGATCGGATTCCGCGGGGCGTCGCGCTACTACGATGATCGTTATCGCGAAGGCTTCGGGCTCGAGTGCCGTGCCATCCGCCGTGTGCGTGAAGCCATGGGGCTTCGCAATGTGGTGCTGATGATTCCGTTCTGCCGGACGCTCGAGGAGGCCGACAAGGTCCTTGCGGAGATGGCGACGCACGGGCTGGTGCGCCGTCAGGCGGAACTCGAGGTATACGTGATGGCGGAGATCCCGAGCAACGTGCTACTGGCGCGCGAGTTCGGCGCGCGTTTCGACGGGTTCAGCATCGGCAGCAACGACCTTACGCAGCTCACGCTTGGCGTGGACCGAGACAACGCGTTACTCGCCTCCCTGTTCGACGAGCGAAATCCCGCGGTGTTGCGATCGATCGAGCAGCTGATCCGTGAGGCGCATGCGGTGGGGTGCAAGGTGGGGATCTGTGGTCAGGCCCCCAGCGATCATCCGGAGTTTGCCGAGTTTCTGGTGCGCGCAGGGATCGACTCGATTTCCCTCAACCCCGACAGCGTGGTGCCGGTGTTGCAGCGAGTGGCCGCTCTCGAGGCAGCCCACGGCGAGATGGTCGACCTGGCCCAGGTGGGTGTGGCGTAGCGCACGTGCGCTGGCGCTCGTGTACTTGCGCTCGTGTGCTTGCGTTTGCGTTTGGCCCCATGGAGGCCGAGCGGGCCGCCTGCGGCGTGATCGCAGGCGGCCCGCTTGGCTCCATAGGGTGAGCGCTCAGCGCGAATTCGCGAGGGGCATGTAGGTCACGGCGTTATCGGTACTGGTGGACCCTGCCGTCAGACTGGGGCACTTGCCCGCTGCCGTGGCTGCTGCCGATGCGACCGACACAGTGATCGTCCCGGCCTGCTGCAGTTTGGTCAGGCGGACCTCGTAGCGCTTTCTGCTCCCGTTGACGGGCGTGATGGTCACCGACGCGCCGGCGGCAGCCGTCCCCTGCACGACCACGTCATTCTTGTCGAACCCGCGCACGTCGACATCGAAGTGCACCAGGAACCGGATGGGGAGCGACGTGGCAGGATCCGGCTGATCGACGGCCTGATCGATGGTCACGCCGGGGGCCACGTCGAGGCAGCCGCCCCCGCCACCACCGGACTTGAAGGCAGCCTCGGGACCAGATGCCACTGCCGACGCCGGGTCTGCGCAGCCGGAAAGGATGAAGGCCACAACCGCGAATGCAGCCGCGGGCAATCCGAACGAGGTGGCAGCCGGGGGGAATGCAGCCATACAGAGCTCCGTCATTGAGTGCGAATTTCC
>CAZNZG010000297.1:0-4139 GCA_964577455.1 uncultured Gemmatimonas sp.
CGGAAAATCGAAGAGGTTCGGCGTACGGCGAACCAGCTCCTCATTGTGATCGTACGCTTCCGGATGCATCGCGAACACCGCCGTCGCATTCGTGGCGAGCGGGGAGTCGATGAAAATCGGAATGTCGGGGATCTTTCCGTCGCGTCGCAGCTGGTGCAGATCGTAGACCAGCTCCTGCGTACGCCCCACGGCGAAGGCGGGA
Organism: uncultured Gemmatimonas sp.; assembly: GCA_964577455.1. Taxonomy (GTDB): domain Bacteria; phylum Gemmatimonadota; class Gemmatimonadetes; order Gemmatimonadales; family Gemmatimonadaceae; genus Gemmatimonas. Next base: position 203 of record CAZNZG010000297.1, read on the forward strand.
ATGAGCACGCGCCCGCCCCGTGCCGCCGTCTCACGAACGACCTGCGCCAGCTGATCACGCGCCCCTTCCACCGACTCGTGATCGCGATTGCCGTACGTGCTCTCGCACAGAATCACGTGCGCGCCCAGCGTTGGCGGCTGCGGATCACGGATGATCGGCAGGCCGTTGCGTCCCACATCGCCGGAAAAGACCACCCGTCGGAAATGATCGTCCTCGTGCAACTCCAGCACCACCGAGGCACTGCCAAGAATGTGGCCAGCCTCGGTGAACATGGCGCGTACACCATCGGTGACCTGGAACCACTTGTGGAAGGGCATCCCGATCATGTGCTCGAGCGTGCGCGTGGCGTCCTCGATGCGGTACAGCGGCTCGATCTGTTCACCGCGGTGCTTCGCCAGAAACTCGGCGTCCTTCTCCTGGATGTGCGCCGAGTCGGCGAGCATGATGGCGCACAGGTCCCGAGTCGCCGAGGTGGCCCAGATGCTCCCCTTGTACCCCTGCGCGACCAGATAGGGCAGGCGGCCGGCGTGGTCGATGTGTGCGTGAGAGAGCACAATGGCGTCGATCTCCTCGATCGGCACCGGCAGCTTCCGGTTCTTCGCGCGCGACTCGCTGCGCCTGCCCTGAAACATACCGCAGTCGAGCAGCACGGTACGCTTGCCGACACGAAGGATATGGCACGAGCCGGTGACTTCCTGCGCGGCTCCGGAAAACTCGATGTGCATGCAAATCCCTGCGAGAGAAGAACGGCGACGGACTCTTGATTCTCTATCTTCGGGGATGCGCTGAGCCTGTCAAGGGCAGCTATTCGCTGTATGCCGACGTCACTCGTGCGCACATGAGATCGCACAGCTTCACGACCTGCCGATCGGCGAGGGTGTAGTGCACGAAGAGGCCATTTTTCCGGCGCTTCACGAACCCGTGTGCGTACAGCACCTGCAGGTGCTTCGACACGTTGGCCTGCCCCAGTCCGGTGAGGGTCACGAGTTCGTTGACGGTCAGCTCGCTGCGCATGAGTGCACGCAGCAGCAGCAACCGCGCCGGCTCCGACAATGCCTTGAACCGCTCGGCGATACCCGGGATCAGGGTGTCCGTCAGGGATCCACGACCCATGGCTGAATACCTCACTGGGAAAACGTCACTGCGTCACCGATTCCATTCACTCCGCCCACACCGGCGGGTATCCGGAAATGTATGGCGACAGTTGGGGGGATGGCAGCGCATGGCACGACGTACACCCGTCGCCACCGAGCTGAGCCGCAGTCTGGCCGTCCCCTTCGTCTTCCGTGGCGCCCCCTGCCGGCATCCCGTTCGGGTCAGATTTCGCCTGCGGTCCCGCCGTTCCGCAGGTCGCGCCGCGCGAGCAGCTTCTGCAGTGACTGGCGGTGCAGCCCCAGCGCCCGCGCGGTACGCGCGATGTTGCCACCGTTTCGCGCCAGGGCAGCGCCGAGGAACGCCCGATCGAATTCGCGCAGGGCGCGTTCGCGGGCCTCCACGAACGGGAGGTCGACCGATTGCTCGATGCTGGATGTATGGAATGCCGCGCGTGATCCTGTGTTGCTGAGATGTGCGGGGAGGTCGCACAGATCGATCTCCGGGCCGTCACACATGACCAGTGCTCCCTCGATCACATTGCGCAGTTCGCGTACGTTGCCCGGCCAGTCATGGTCCATCAGCAGCTCGCGTGCACCGTCCGTGATGGTGCGGACGGGCAGCCCGTGGCGCTCAGCGAACATGTGCAGGAAGCGGCTGGCCAGCAGCGGAATATCGTGCTTGCGGTCACGCAGCGGCGGGAGCGCCAGCGCAATCACCTTCAGGCGATACAGCAGGTCCTCGCGGAAACGCCCATCCGTCACCATCTCGTCGAGCGGGCGGTTCGTCGCGGCAATCACGCGGACATCCACGTGCGTGGATCGCGTATCCCCCACGCGCATCACCTCGCCATTCTCCAACGCCCGCAGCACCTTGGCCTGCGCCAGCGGCCCCAGGTCACCGATTTCGTCGAGGAACAGGGTGCCACCATTGGCCGCCTCGAACAGGCCACCTCGATCCTTGACGGCGCCGGTAAACGCCCCGCGTGTATGCCCGAACAGCTCACTCTCCACCAGCTCGGAGGGTAGGGCCGAGCAGTTGAGCGCGACGAACGGCTTGTTCCGACGCGGGCTTTCGTCGTGCAGCGCTCGTGCGACAAGCTCCTTGCCCGTTCCGCTTTCGCCGGTCACGAGCACCGTCACATCGGTACGACCCACCCGCGAGATCTTCTTGAAGACGTCACGCATGATCGTGGTGGTACCGTACATGCCGCGGAACGCCACGCACGGCTCGGCACCATCCATCCCGACAGACGTCTGCTCCCGTGCGGCGGTCGACTCGGCGCGTCGGAGAAAGGCCACGACCTCGTCGGGATCGATCGGTGTGGTGAGGCACTCCGCCGCACCGCGTTCGTACGCCATGCGTGGCACCTGCGGGAGACCGGGCGCCGCGAGCAGCGCGGTGGTCAGGTGGGGGTGAGCCTCGCGTAGCGCTTCGAGCAGGGTGAACGCGCCATCATCGGGCAACTGCAGGTCACTGATCACCAGATCCACCTCGGCGCGGGAAATCATCTCCACCACTCCGGATGGCGTGGTGGCGCACAGGACCTCGCGACCGTGCCGCTCGAACGTGTCGCGGAGCGTTTTGTGCGCTTCAAGATCGGGAGACACCACGAGGATGCGCATGAGCGCGCAGCTCGGCGATGTGGCCGGAGTCTTTGCGGACGAAATCCGCAGGTGGCGATCGCGCCCCGTCGCTGCACGCGTGGTGATCGGAGCACTGCGCCCGGGTGTAAAGGGCGTCGCTACCTCGGGCGTATACAGAGCGACATTGCTCATGGCAGGGACCGGTGTGACAACGTTGGCGCTGTCGTAAAGGGACATGTGCGGGATCACCACAGGGAAAACAGAAAAGCGCGAGGCCGCACTCGTGCTGAGTGGGCATCGCGCCTTCGACTGACCGGGACCTGTCTCCCGTCCGTCAAGGTTGGATCGTTCGAGCGATCCGAGTTTTCGTACTGCCGTGCTGCTGAGGCGTGTGCAGCCGCTGATCGCTACGAGCGGCGCGTCCTGCAGGGAATCTCAACTTTGTGCTCACTGTTCACCCACGCAACCCCCCGTGTATGCACCAACCATCACGAACGACATTCATTGTGGATTGTTTGTGCATAACGCAGCATGTCCCTCAACGTCATCGTGATGCGAATCACACGTGACGCAACAGCAACTCGAGCTTGTGGCGATGATCACCGAGCGGCTTGGACTTGAACACACGCTTCGTTTCCTCGAGTACGACAATCGTTTCCTCGATGGCGGTCCGAAGCTGAGTCCCGCGCGGGCAGTTGATAAGCTGGCACGGATGCACGGATTCGATCCGCTGTCCCGCCAGTGCGCGCCCGAGCTTCTCGAGATCGGTGAGCGAATCCATCACGTTGCGCAGGGTGAGCGCCAGGAACATGTCGACCGGACTGCGTATATCCGACGAGGCGACCGGGATCACCGGCGCGACGGTCGGGAGTTCATCCATCTGCTCTCGATACTCGCGCAGACGGTGCTCGGCGTGCTGCATTGCCTGATACGAGCGGAATCGCGCCACTGCGCTCGAGACGCGCTTCAACAGTTCGGGGAAGGGCACAGGCTTCACCAGGTAGGCCGCCACCGGAAGCTCGATCGAGGCCACGGCAGAGCGCACCGATGGAAACCCCGTGAGAATTATGATCGGCAATCCACCACTCACATGGGCCACCTGCTGCACCAGGTCGAGATCCGCGTTGCCGGGCATCTCGAGGTCGGTGATCAGCAAGTCGTAGGGTCTGGCGGTAATCTCCGCCAAGACGCCCTCGGCATTCTCGACCGTATCCACGGTGAATCCTTCGTGACGCAACCGCTCGGCCGTCGACGAAAGA
>CAZNZG010000298.1:0-4037 GCA_964577455.1 uncultured Gemmatimonas sp.
ACGCCACGTGGGCCCACCCAAGCCGGTGACGCCACGTGCCGATGGCGCTCCACACGCCCAGCAGCGCCACGCCACCGGTGGCGGCGATGAACCCCACCAGCGGGGCGCCACAGCGCGCCGGCCACGGCCAGTACATGAGCCCGGCCGACGCGCCGACCGCCACCAGCACCTTCACCCATGCCATCCTCGGCTTGCCGGCCGCGGCCGGTGACATGGCGTGGGCCGCTCCGCCGGCGCCCGCCCCCTTGGCGGCAGGCAGCGACTTCGGGACCGCCGTACCGCCCCTGGCCGGCGCAGCCGGGGGAGCACTCTTCATCAGCTCCTCGTCGGAAATGGACGCGAGCTGCTTGTCGATCTTGGCGAGTTCCTTGTCCCAGTCAGTCATGCCGATGCGCGAGGGTGGGTGTGCCAGACACTACCGGCGCGAGGCACGCCGCGTTTCAGTCGACCACGTCATTCCACGGTCTCACGCTGCAGCGCATAGCGCTCGATCTTCTTGTACAGGTTCGACCGGGGCATGTCCAGCGCGCGTGCCGTCTCACTCACGTTCCAGTCGAAAGCGCGCAGCTTGGCCAGCAGATACGCCCGCTCGGCGGCCTGCTTGAACTCCTCGAAGGTGGCGATGTCGAGCAGCCCGCCCAGCCCCGTCGGCTCGGCGGCGCGCCGGCCCACTAGTCGCTCCACGTCGGCCGATCCGATGGTGGCCTGACTGGCCAGAATCACGAGCCGTTCCACCGTATTGCGGAGCTCGCGCACGTTGCCCTGCCAGTCGAGCTCCTGCAGGCGGTGCAGCGCCTCGTCGGTGATACCGCGCGCCGGCAGGCCGTCACGCGCCGCCAGCTGCTGCAGGAAATGCACGACGAGCAACGGGATGTCTTCGCGACGCTCGCGCAGCGCCGGTACGGTGATGGGCACCACGTTGAGACGATAGTACAAATCCTCACGGAAGCGCCCTGCGGCGATCTCCTCTTCGAGATGCTTGTTGGTGGCCGCCAGCACCCGCACGTCGACCTGAATGGGCTTGTTGCCCCCGATGCGTGTGACCACGCCGTCCTGCAGGACACGCAGCACCTTGGCCTGCGCGTTGGCGCTCATGTCACCGATCTCGTCGAGAAAGAGCGTCCCGCCGTCGGCCTGCTCGAACTTGCCGGCGCGATCGCTGATCGCCCCGGTAAACGAGCCCTTCATGTGACCGAACAGCTCGCTCTCGATCAGCTCGCTGGGAATGGCCGCGCAATTCACTTCCACGAACGGCTTCTTGGCCCGCGGCGACCCGCGGTGAATGGCGCGTGCCACGAGTTCCTTGCCGGTGCCGTTCTCACCGGTGATGAGCACGCGCGCCGGCGTGGCGGCCACTTTCTCAATGCGATCCAGCAGCGCGCGAATACCGAACGACCGCCCCACGATCTCGTAGCGGCTTTCGATCGTTTCGCGCAGGCGCGCGTTCTCCTCGCTCAGCGTGCGGTTCTCGAACGCGTTGCGCAGCAACACGAGCACGCGATCGGTATCGAGCGGCTTCTCAAGAATGTCGTACGCGCCGAGCTGCGTGGCCTCGACCGCGGTCTGGATGGTGGCGTGCCCGCTGATCATCACCACGGTCGCGGTGGGATCGGCCTGGCGGAGGCGCTTGAGCACCTCGAGGCCGTCCATCCCCGCCATCTTCACATCGAGAAACACCAGCTGCGGACGGAAGCTGTCGTACAGCCCGATCCCTTCGGCGCCGCCGCTGGCCGTCTTCACGTCGAAGCCTTCGTACTCGAGGAGCTGGCCGAGGGCCTGGCGGATTCCCGGTTCGTCATCGATGACGAGGACGCGACGGTTCATTCTTTGGCGGGTGAGGATTTGGACGCAGTGGCGCGATAGAGCGTGAGCTTGCCGTTCACGACCCGCACGTCGCTCACCAGCGCCGGCAGCGGCACGGGGAGCGCATCACTGGCAAGGCCATCGGGCGCGGCGGCGCTGTCGGCATCGCTGTCGGCATCGCTGTCGGCATCGCTGTCGGCGCCCTTCTTTACCGCCGTGGCCGGCGCGCGTTCCCTCAGGCCGGCCACGAGGCTCGGAATGAGGCGCGTGGGCACGTCGATTCCCTTGATGCGGAGCTCCCGCACACGGAGCTGCGCCAGCCCGGGGCGCACCGGTTCGAGCGGTCCCGCGAAGTACAGGGTGTCTTCGCCCACGAGTGCCTTCCCCAGCACGGCGCCCACGGCGGACTGTCCGGTGAAGTCGCTCAGCGACACGGCGGTGCGCAACAGGAGCCGGTCGTCGTCGAGCGCGAGCTGCGCGGTGCTGGCCGACGGTGGGAGCTGCTGCAACAACGGGGCGAGCAGTCCGGCCACCTGATTCGCCGAGAGAGACACGTAGGCGGGCCCATTCCGGCGGCGCAGCGGGGCGAGCGGGTTCGCCTTGGGTACCACGGGCTTGTCGGCATTCACCGTCACCCAGCCAAGGGCGCGATCCCGTTCTTCGCGGGCCGCCCGACGCCGCGCTTCCTGCTCGGCGGCAATGCGTGCGCCTTCTTCGCTGTCGAGCCGCTCGCTGGTGCGGACTGCGGCATCGGTCACCTTGTCGGCGGCGCCGCTGGCGGCGCGCGAGAGGACCGACGGCAGGCGATCACCGTAGAGCCAGTAGCCGGCAGCACCGCCGACCACGAGGACCACGGCACAACCGATGCGAGTTAAGCAGCCCACGACTCAGTCGGGTTGAAGAAGACAGGGAGCGACCGCCCGAAGCTACCCTGCATTGGCCACCCGAGAGAAGGGCCACCCAGAAACGACATGGCCCCACCGGCGTCGAGCGCCGGTGGGGCCATGAGAGCGCGTTAGTGCTCAGTACGCCGTGAACAGCAGGCGGTTCGGGGAGCCCGCCCCGAGATTAGTGGTGCTCACTGGAAACGGCGACGCCGCAGTGGTCAGCGCGGTCGCAACCGCCGCCGGCCGCGCCGCCGGCGTCCCCGCCAGGAAGAGCGCCGCGACCCCCGCCACATGCGGAGCGGCCATCGACGTACCGCTGATGGTGTTGATGGCCGTGTTGCTGGTGTGCCAGGGGGCGGTGATGCTGGAGCCCGGTGCGAAAATGTCCACGCAGGATCCGAAGTTCGAGAACGACGAGCGCACGTCGGCGTTGGTGGTGGATCCGACGGTGATGGCGTTGGGCGTCCGTGCCGGCGACACGCCGCACGCATCGATGTTGCTGTTGCCGGCCGCGACCACGACCGTGATGCCGCGCGAAATGGCGTTGGTGATCGCGTTGTCGACCGACGTGACCACGCCACCGAAGCCAAGCGACATGTTGGCCACCATGGGACGGCTCGGGTTGGCGGTCTTCTCGCGCACGAGATAGTCGATGCCGGCAATCAGGCCGGATGTGGTACCGGACCCGCGGCAGTCGAGCACGCGCACCGCCACGAGGCGGACCCCCTTCGCGACGCCGTGCGTGGAGCCGCCGACCGTTCCGGCCACGTGGGTGCCGTGTCCGTCGCAATCACCATCCTTCGCCCTGGTCGAGAACGCGTTGAAGCCGAGCGACGCGCGCCCGCCGAACTGGGTGTGTGCGGTACGGATCCCGGTATCGACGATGTACACCCACACATTGCTGGCCGTGGCGGTATAGACGAAGGTGCCGTTGAGCGGCAGGGTGCGCTGATCGATACGATCCAGCCCCCACGTGGCGCCGGACTGCACGGCGGACGCCTTGACCACCTGATCAGGCTCCACGTACGCCACATTCGGGTTCCGCGCGATCGCCGCCGCCGCAGCGTCCGATCCCAACGTGATGGAGAACCCCTTCAGTGCCGCCCCGTAGGTGTATCCCACTCGACCGGCGTGCGCCGCCGCGAGGCCGCGGGCGAGGCCCGGCACGTCGCGAACGTCGTCGCGGAACACCACGATGTAGCTGTTGGGAATCCGGTCCTGTGCCGAGGACGCCGCGGCCGCGGCCGAGAAACTCGCGTCAACGTCGGGGGCAGACACGCTGTCCGGTGCCTGGCAGGCCGCAAGGGCAAACGCAGAGCCAACAAGGAAGGGAGTGCGGAGTCGCAT
>CAZNZG010000299.1:0-4030 GCA_964577455.1 uncultured Gemmatimonas sp.
CCCATGCGCACCGTGCTGCTCGTGGCGGGCAGTGTGGTGGTGTTTGCACTGCTGGGCGCCATGGGCGGCCTGCAGGGGCTGGCCGAGTCGATGGCGATCAACGAGCGGTACGAGGCGGTAGTGGCCAACGCGCCGTATCTGCAGAGCGGGGCGGTACGCCTGCTGGCGTTTGCGGTGCTCGGTGCGGCGGTGCTGTGGCTCACGGTGGCCGGCAAGGTGGCGCGCCCTGTTGCGGCTGGCCTGCTGGCCGGTCTCGTGGCGCTCGACCTGTGGAGCGTGAACAAGACCTTCTATACGTTCTCGCCGCGTGCCACCGAGCTGTTCGCCGACGACGCCATCACCACGAAGCTCAAGAGCGTGAAGCCGCCGTATCGGGTGCTCGATGCCGGTGACAGCTACGGCTGGTCGCTGATGATGGCGTATCGCATTCCGTCGGCGCGCGGCTATCACGGCTTCGAGCTCAAGCGCTACGACGATCTGGCCGGGAAGATGGAAGGGTGGCGCAATCTCTTCTCGCCCAACGTGCTCGACATGCTCGCGATCCGGTACCTGATTCTGCCGGAAGCGCAGCCGGTGCCGGGGTTCAGGGAGATCGTGCCGAAGATCACCACCACGTTCGGTACGCCGGCGGTGCTGTACGAGCGCGACACCACGCCGGCGTACGCGCGGGTGGTGCCCACGTCGGCGAAGGTGGCAGAAGATCAGGCGGTGCCCACGCTCATCGATCCGCGCTTCCCGGTGAACAGCGTGGCGATCTTCGACGATACTGCCACCGTGCAGTCGCCCGCTGCGGCGCAGCCCTTCGCGGCGCCCAAGGCCACGGCCGCGGTCACCTCGTGGCAACCGGGGGCCATGGAGATCACCGTGAGCGGCGCCGAAGCGGCGCCGGCGCATCTGGTGGTCAGCGAGAACTGGTACAAGGACTGGAAGGCCGAGGTGGACGGCACGCCGGGCGTGGTACGCCGCGCCGATCACAGCCTGTTGAGCGTGGACCTGCCACCGGGGGCGAAGCGCGTGGTGCTCACCTTCGACTCGCCGGAGTATGCGACTGGGAAGCTGGGGAGCCTCGTGTCGCTGTTGCTCGCGTTCGGGAGGGTGGGGGCGGGGGTGTTCTCCGATAGGCGGCGGGGGGCTGCCTGAGCGGCATCGATTGAGGCTGTTCGTTGATTGAATGTGGGGTGCTGACGCCAGCAGTGTCGGCACCCCGATCGCCGGTTTGCACTGGCGGGCTCGTCTGCCGGCCGTGGCAATGATTCGTGGTGCACGCAGCCACGTGTCTCTTCCGGCATCGACATACGCAGCTGGCACGCCCAATGGGAGCGTCGCGTGATCCGGCCGCGGTAATGCCGATCATGCGCTGTGCTCGGTCCACCATAGCGAGCGCGACTGTAGAGACAGGCAAGAATCGACAGCGTTTCCGTGCGATGAGCTGCTTATGGAAGAGCTCGCCGTAAGTCGTTGCATACCAACAATGGCAATGGCGTTGCATCGAGTTGGCAACCGACTCTGCAACATGGCTGACAGCAGATCGCAACGTGCGTGATACCGGCTGACTGCGCGATACAGATACGATCGTGGTGTCCTCAGCGCCCTCGGCACCGGTACAGGAGTTCCTGCGATGATCCAGGCCAACAGCACCGTCTCCACCTTCGTCTCGACGTACACTGCGCCTGCAGGCTACGGCCGCCCCAAGCGCGGTACTCCTGACTATGCGGCAGCGGTACGCATGCAGGTCGCGAGGCTGGCGGCGCTGCACGCGGCGTCGGTGGCCGCCGCGCCACCGGCGGCACCGGAGGTGATCAGGACCGTCATGGTTGTGGCCGCTTGCGCTCAGGTGCGGAAGGTCGTGCGCGATAGTCTCGCGGCGAGCGACTTCGTTCGGGTTACGGAAGCGACCAGCGTGGAGGAGGCGACGAGTCTGCTCGCCGAGGGCGCCCCGGATCTGATGCTCGTCGATCATCCCGAGCGTGCCGTGCTCTCAATGTCCGCCGTGGAGCGCGTGCTGCTGATCTCGAGCGAGGTCCCGCGCAGCCACGAGATGCCGCGTCAGCTGGTAGGGATGCTGGCGCGCCCGCTGAAGGGGGAACGGGTGGCGTCCAAGGTGCTCTCGCTGCTCGAGTCGCACGGCTGATGGCGAATGGTGACCGAGGACGATGCCTCGGTCACGGTGGTGGTCCCTGTGTGAGATGTGGCCAGGAAGCTCACGGCCCGCGGGGACAAACGGGTCTCTCCCGGGCCCATTGATGGCAATGAATGAGTGATTGTCTTCATTTGTGCGATTGGGTTCGTCCCCGCTGTCGTGCCGGCAGCGGGTCAGCGTTCGATCGATGCGCTGAGCCGGCGAGCCACGGACAGCAGCAGGGCATCCTTGTCGCGACCGGCGACCAGCGAGAGGCCAAGCGGGCACCCGTTGCGCATCGCGAGCGGCATCGTGAGCTGCGGTAGCCCGCCAAGCCCGGCAATGCAGAGCAGCGCGAGTGCACGCTCACGGACAGCCACTGTGTCATGCGGCGGCAGGTTGAGCCGCGGCGCGATTTCGGGGACGGTCGGCATGATCAGCACCGTGTCGCCTGCGAGCAGTTGATCGAGATGCGCCATGATCGCGTGTCGCCGGGCGTGCACGTGCGCGAGATCGTACGGTGCACCGCTCGCGACGGCGGCAAAGCGTGCCCCCACCTGCGGGCCGAAGGTGGGGTGCACACGCGAGATCCATTCGGCATGCGATGCCCAGATGTCGGCGTACTGCAGCACACGAAACACGTCGAACCATGCCGTGAGTCCCTCGGGGCTTACGGTCACGGGGGTGGCGGTCCCGAGCGTGCGGGTCACGAAGTGCAAGGCAGGGCGCAGCGCATCGGCAGCCTCCGGAAGGGCCTGCGCAAAGGCATCGGTGGCTTCCAGCACGCGGAGCGGGCCCGAGTGCTCCGGGACGGCTTCGCCAAGCAGCACTTCCCCCACGCGGGCCAGCAGAGAGGCCTCGCGCGCGAACCATCCGCACGTGTCGAATGTGGGCGCAAGCGGCGCCACGCCATCGAGCGCGATGCGCCCGTGCGTTGGGCGAATACCGTAGATGCCGCAGAAGCTCGCCGGGGCGCGTACCGAGCCCCCGGTGTCGCTGCCGATGGCAAAGTCCACCAGGCCGGCCGCCACAGCGACGGCTGAGCCGCTGGAAGAACCTCCGGGCACTCGATCAGGTGCCGCCGGATTGATCGGGGTGCCGTAGTGTGCGTTCTCCCCGGTGAGGCTGAAGGCCATCTCCTCGGTGTGCGTCTTGCCCACGAGGGTGGCCCCAGCATCGAGCAGGCGGGTAAGGACCGACGCCGAGCGCGTGGCCGGTTCGTGCGTGCGCAGCCAGTCCGGGTTGCCGAACCCGGTGCGGTGGCCCGCTACATCGAAGATGTCCTTGAGCCCGAACGTGAGACCGGACAGCACCCCATTGCCCGTGGGCGGCAGCGCCACGTGGGTGTGCGTGCAGAAGGCGTTGAAACGGTCAGGAGAGAGGGGCACGTGGAGGCTGGGGCGGGGACGGCGCAACTGCGGGAGCGGGGGACAGCGGGAGCGATAGCCACGGAAGCAAACGTACGGGAGCGCGACATCGCAGATACACGATGTGTACGGCTCGCACAGGGCTCCCGTTCGAATGCCCCACCGTCGTTAACTTGCAGGCATGTCGTCGTCGCCGCGCAAATCTTCGCAGCCCGAAGCGCACCTCATCGAGCGAGATCTCGCTGACCGCCCGGCGCGTACCTGGGATGGGCACGTGCGCCTCTCCGACGGCCATCGCTCCGTGGACGTGCCGGGTACCTGGCACCTCAACCTGCCCGACGCGCCGCGCGCCATGAAGGCGGATCCCCGCGCGGCCATCGCGCTCCCTGCGACAGACGATCTCGAACAGTGGCACGAGCTGCTGCTGCGCCTGCTCCGTCTCCAACAGCCCGGCATGCAGCTGCGCGTGCTTACGGCCGATGAAGAGGGCTGGCAGCAGCTCGAATACGCTGCACCCACGGCGCCGCCGTCGGTCGTCCATCTC
>CAZNZG010000300.1:0-4017 GCA_964577455.1 uncultured Gemmatimonas sp.
GCACGAGCATCTCGAGAATCCCGGTGGTCCACTCCAGCACCCCACGATCAGGAATCGTGCGGGCGATGATCGTGTCCGGAAAACTCGAGGCCTGCTGAAGGGGCCAGACGATCAGCCGGGTCAGTGCGGTCACGGGGGCCATGCAGGTGATCTAAAGGTCCATGAGGCTCGTGTCCATGGCGGCGCCTGACTAAGCTTGGTTGGACTGGCGCTGATGGGACCGGCGGGTGTACCGCCGCAGGGTCCCCCTCGCCCACTGCTCACCGTTTGCTCCCGTGCCCATGTCTGCCGTTCAGTACATCGTCGAAGGTGGTCAGCGCCTGCAGGGGTCGATCCGCCCTGCTGGCAACAAGAATGCCGCCCTCCCGATCGTGGCGGCGGCGCTCATTACCGACCAGCCTGTGCAGTTGCACAACGTCCCGCGCATTCGCGACATCGAAACGCTGGTCGAGCTGATCCGCACCACGGGGGTCGAGTGTGAATGGAACGGGGAGAACTCCCTGCGCATCCACGCGCAGCGGGTGGAGGCGGCGGATCTCGATCCCGCCATGTGCGCGCGGATCCGTGCGTCGATCCTGTTGGCGGCGCCATTGTTGGCCCGCTGTGGCACGGTGACGCTCTCTCCGCCGGGCGGTGATGTGATTGGTCGCCGCCGGCTCGACACGCACTTCCACGTGCTGCAGGCCCTTGGTGCCACGTACGAACTCGGCGCGCGCTTTCGGTTCGACACGCGCGGGCTGGTGGGGGCCGATGTGTTTCTCGACGAGCCCAGCGTGACGGCCACGGAGAATGCGCTCGTGGCGGCAGTGGCCGCCAAGGGACGGACGGTTCTGCGGAATGCGGCCAGTGAGCCGCATGTGCAGGACCTCGCGCGCTTCCTCGTGGCACTCGGGGCGCGCATCGAGGGAATCGGCTCGAATGTCTACACGATCGAAGGGGGGCTGCCACTGGGTGGCGCCACCCACGAGATCGGGCCGGATCACATCGAAGTGGGGTCGTTCATCGGGCTCGCCGCCGTCACCCGGTCCACGCTGCGCATCGAGCGGGCAGGGGTGGAGCACCTGCGGAGCACCCTCATGGGCTTCGAGCGTCTGGGAATTCGCTGCGAGATCGAGGGCGACGACCTCATCGTGCCCGCTGATCAGTCGCGCGTGATTCAGAATGATCTGGGCGGGCATGTGGCGAAGCTCGAGGATCAGCCGTGGCCGGCGTTCCCTGCCGATACCATGTCGATCGCGATCGTGACGGCCACGCAGTGTGAAGGGATGATTCTCTTCCACGAGAAGATGTTCGAGTCGCGCCTGTACTTCACCGACAAGCTCGTCGGCATGGGCGCGCGCATCGTCCTCTGCGATCCGCATCGTGCGATCGTGTCCGGGCCCACCCAGCTGCGTGGCGGGACCGTGGAGTCGCCCGATATCCGGGCCGGCATGGCGATGTTGCTGGCGGCGCTGTGCGCCGACGGCACCAGCGTCATCAACAACGCCCAGCAGATCGAGCGCGGCTACGAGCGGATCGAGGCCCGTCTGGGCAGCCTGGGTGCCCGTATCAAGCGGGTGGTACTGAGTGCACACTGAGCCCCGGCGGCTGCCGGTGCTCGACGCGGCCGAGGCCGTGTCGGAAATGCCGGCCGGTATTGCCGCCTGGACCACCACCCGATCCAACGGTTCGTTCGGCCTGGGCTCGGACGAGCCGGTGGGTGTCGTCATGGCCAGATGGGCCGCTTTGCAGCAGGACCTGGCCGTCCTCGGGGCGGGGCGCCTGGCGAGCGCCCATCAGGTGCACGGCCCGACCGTCCTCGTGCACGACAGCGGGTGGCAGGGATGGTTGCGGGGAGCGGCCGCCGACGGCCATGTGAGCGTCGTTCGCGGCACCGCGCTCGCCGTGACCGTTGCCGATTGCACGCCCGTCTTCGTCTGGCACCCGGCGGGGGCCATCGCCGCCCTGCATGCCGGGTGGCGGGGGACCGCCGCCCGCATCCTCGACCGCGGCTTGGACCGGCTCGAAGCGCTCGGGTTCCCGGCGGACGAGTGTGCGGTCTATCTGGGCCCCTCCATCTGCGGGGGCTGCTATGAAGTCGGACCGGAGGTGTTCGAGGCCATCACCGGCCGTCCCTCACGTGCCAAGGGATGCCTCGATGTCCGGGCGGTACTCGCTGACCAGGCCGCCGGTCGGCGCGTGCGCGAACTTCGGACCGATCCCGGGTGTAGCCTCTGCGATCAGTCGCGGTTTTTCAGCCACCGGGGGGGCGACGCCGGGCGGATGCTCGGCATAATCGCCCTGCTGTAGCCGCCCGGCGTGTTCGGTTCACGGCCAGTCATCTTGACCTAGCAAGTGACGGACCATAGGTTGAGAGTCTGGAAGTAACCTCTTCGTGAGCTCGCCCGCCCCGCGCGGGTTGATGAAGTGTGGGGATGGCCCCCACACTTTTTTGTTCTCTGGAGGTTGCACGGTTTCTGATTCGGTACGGTCGGTTGCGGAGGTCTGCTGGTGGGCGAGTCCATCGAACCCATTGTCGCGCGTGAACTTGACGCACTGGGCTTCGATCTGGTCGAGCTGCGTCGGGGGGGCTCCAAGTCCCGCCCGGTGCTCGAGATCCGGATCGACCGCCGCGATGGCGAAAAGGTGACGATCGACGACTGTGCGCGGGCATCCAGGGCGCTCGAAGCCCATCTGGAAGCCAACGCGCTCGTCGCCGAGCAGTATGTGTTGGAGGTGTCCTCGCCTGGCGCGGACCGGCCGTTGCGGCATGCTGCCGACTGGCGCCGGTTCATCGGTCGCCACGCGACGGTCACGAGTGGATTGTTGGCAGGTGGCAAACAGGAAGTCGAGATCCTCGCGCTGGATGGCGAGGCAGGCGCCGAGGTCGCACTGGTGCGTGATCCGAAGGGGCGGGAAGTGCAGGTTCCCCTCCGCGAGGTCACCCAGGCGCGACTGGCGTTTCACTGGAAACGATAGGGGAGACGGATGGCCGGATCGGCGGAAATTCTCACAGCACTCCGTGAGCTGTCGAATCTGAAGCAGATCACGCGCGAGGAGCTGCACGGGCTTCTCCAGGACGGCATTCTTGCCGCTCTGGCCAAGAAGCACGGGGCCAATGTCCAGGCTGAAATCGAGA
This sequence comes from uncultured Gemmatimonas sp., assembly GCA_964577455.1. Lineage (GTDB taxonomy): Bacteria > Gemmatimonadota > Gemmatimonadetes > Gemmatimonadales > Gemmatimonadaceae > Gemmatimonas. The sequence goes on from CAZNZG010000300.1 coordinate 3,119, forward strand.
TCGATGAAGCCAAGGGCGATATCCGCATCGTGCTGCTGAAGACCGTGGTCGACGAGGTCACCGACGAGTCACGCGAAGTGACGGTCGAGGAGGCTCGGTTCATGGATCCGGAGTTCCAGGTCGGCGACGTCATGGAAATCCCGGTCGACTTCATGGAATTCGGGCGCACTGCCGTGCAGGCGGCCAAGCAGCGCATCATTCAGCGCGTCCGTGAGGGCGAGCGCACCCGCATCCGCGACGAGTTCGCCGGCCGCGTGGGCGATCTGCTGTCCGGTGAAGTGCAGCAGATCGAGCGCGGCAAGCTGGTGGTGATGCTCAACAAGTTCCGCGAGGCGGAAGCGATCATCCCGTATCGCGAGCAGAACCATCGCGAGCACTACCATCAGGGTGAGCCGGTCCGCGCCGTCCTCAAGCGTGTCGAGGACACGCCCAAGGGCCCGCGTCTCATTCTGAGCCGCGCCGATGCGCTCTTCGTGCAGGCGCTCTTCAAGCTCGAAGTCCCCGAGATTCAGCAGGGGATCGTCGAAATCAAGGCGGCGGCCCGCGAAGTGGGTAGCCGCACCAAGATCGCCGTCACCTCCCGCGATGAGGCCGTCGACCCGGTCGGCGCCTGCGTGGGGCTCAAGGGCGCGCGCGTGCAGGCCGTCGTCAACGAGCTCGGTGGCGAACGCATCGACATCGTGCCGTGGTCGCCCGACCCGGAGCGGTTCGCGAAGCTCGCCCTGGCCCCCGCCCGGGTGGCCCGCGTGTTCAGCGACGCCGTGTCGCGGACCATTCAGGCCGTCGTCGACGAGGACCAGCTCTCGCTGGCCATCGGCCGCAACGGCCAGAACGTGCGCCTGACCGCCAAGCTCACGGGGTGGCGCATCAATATCAAGAAGAACGAGACCGAGACGTTC
>CAZNZG010000301.1:0-4009 GCA_964577455.1 uncultured Gemmatimonas sp.
CGGCGGGCCATCATACTCCACAAACGCATAGCGCCGCACGACGCGGCGCCAGGTATCGAAGATGTGGGCTCGCTCGGCGAATTGCTCTGGGTAGAAGTCGCGGAATCCGGGAAGCGGCTTTTGTGACATCCCGGAAAGCTACCGAGCCAATGGATGCACCTGCAACCGTTCCATGGCATCTCCGACCGTATGAAATGAACCGGTCACCAGCACCGTGGCCGCCTCCGCGCGTGCCTGCGCAAGCGCGCCGGCAAAGTCGTCGATCCGCTTCACCGGAAGCCCTTCGCTTGCCGCCCACGCCTCGACCTCGTGGAGGTCCCACATCCGGCTTTCGGGTGCGGTGGGCGCCATGGTCACCACGATCCGCTCAGCCGCTCTCGCGACGGCGCGGAGGATCCCACGCCAATCCTTGTCGCGAAGGACACACACCACGGCGGTGATGGGGTGCGGCATGCCCACCGCGAGAAGATTCGCGACCACGGTGGCTGCCCCGTCGGCATTGTGCGCGACATCGAAAAGCCACGGTTCCGCCCGATGAAAGCGCCCGGCCAACCGGACCCCGTGCAGGAGTGTTTCGGCGTCGGCCTCGATCTCGGCCCAGCGGCCCCCTGCCGCACGCAGCATGGCCAACGCCACCGCTGCATTGTGCGCTTGAAAATGCCCCACGAGCGGTGTAGTCAACCGTCGCGAGCTGCCGCCCACGGTGAGGGTGAAACTGGTACCGGTGGCGCCCACTTCGATCGCCTCGACCTGCCAGTCGCGCCCGGTGACCAGAATCGGGGCTGCTCCCACTGCCTCGGCGCGCTCACGCAAGAGTTCGCGGATGGCCGGATCGGTATCGCCCACCACCGCCACGGTCCCGACCTTGAAGATCCCCGCCTTTTCGCCGGCGATCTCCCCCAGGGTACTCCCCAGAAACTCCATATGGTCGAAGCCGATCTGGGTGACGCCCGCCGCAACGGGCGCAACGATGTTGGTCGCGTCGAGGCGGCCGCCAAGGCCCACCTCCACGACCGCCACTTCGACCCCTTCCTCGGCGAAATGGCAGAGCGCCATCGCCGTGGTAGCCTCGAAGAAGGTTGCCCCCAGCTCCGTGAGGACAGGCTCCCAGTGCGTGAGCCACGCCGCAATCCTCTCGTGCGACATCGGCACGCCATCCACGACGATGCGCTCGGCAAAATCCACGAGGTGCGGCGAGGTGTAGCGCCCCACCTTGAGCCCGGCGCCCCGGAGCATCGCATCGAGCGTGGCGACGGTGCTCCCTTTTCCGTTGGTACCCGCTACGTGAAAGACGGGATACGCGTGCTGCGGCTGCCCAAGGCGCTCGAGCAGCTCGGCTACGCGCTCGAGCCCGAGACGCCACGCGCCGCCCGTCCGCGCGAAAAGTCGGCGGAGGGCGGCGTGGTACAGCGACTCGACGCCCTCGCTACGAGAGGGGTCGAGCGGCGCGGTCGGAACAGCTCGCGGCGAAAGGGGATCCAGCGGTCGTCCTGCGTTCAGCTTTCGAGCTGATCGTGCCCGGCGGCCGCCGGCCGGCCTGTCATGTGACGAAGCAGCCGCGAAATGGTGGACTTCATCTCCTTCCGATGCACCACCCGATCCACCATCCCCTTTTCGAGCAGGAACTCGGCCGTCTGGAACCCCTCCGGGAGGTCCTGTCCAAGTGTCTGCTTGATAACGCGTGGCCCCGCAAAGCCGATCACAGCCCCCGGTTCGGCGAGAATCGCATCGCCAAGCATCGCGTAGCTCGCGCTCACCCCGCCCGTGGTGGGATTGGTCAGCACGGAGATGTAGGGAATGCGGCGCTCGGCCAGCTGTGACAGCACGGCGGAGGCCTTGGCCATCTGCATCAGAGAGAGAATACCCTCCTGCATGCGCGCGCCTCCGGACTGCGACACGATCACCAGCGGGTGCTTCTTCTCGAGTGAGCGCTGCCCGAGACGGGCAATCTTCTCGCCCACCGCCGAGCCCATCGAGCCACCCATGAAGGAGAAGTCCATGATCCCAATGCCGATCGGCATGCCCTCAACGAGCCCTGTCACGGTCAGGATGGCGTCGGTATCACCCGCATTCGCCAGCGCTCGCTTGAGACGCGTGGGGTAATCGGGGAAGCCGAGCGGGTCGACGGAACGAAGCTCGCCACCGACCTCCACCAGCGAGCCATCATCGAGGACGGCGGTCGCATAATCCCAGGCACGCATGCGGCGATGGAAATCGCACGCCGGGCAGACGTTGAGATTGCGGAGGAACTTGTCGCGAATGTCCGTATGCCCGCAGGCCTCGCACTTCTCCCACGTGTCGCGGGGGATCTCGAGGCGCTCGCGGCTCGGCTGACGGGGCTTCTTATCCTTTCGGAACCATGCCATAGGGCGCGAAAGATCGGAACTTGTGACGCGGAAGGCTAGGGCTTGCGCGACCGGCGGAGCGTTAAATCGGCATTACGGCCATGTCCGTTTGGCGGCCCCGGCGCCAACCAGGACCGGTGCTCAGAGCCCGATGGCGTCCGGCTGCCCACGGCCTTCCGCGGAAATCCGCAGAAGCACCGCCACCGAGAGCCAGCTCACCAGGAGGAAAGACCCACCGTAGCTAAAGAAAGGTAATGGGATACCGGTTACCGGCATGAGATTGAGCGTCATGCCCACGTTGACGATGACGTGCACAAGCCAGGCCGACATGAGGCCGAAGGCCACCAGGCTCGGGAAGGCGTCTGCTGCCCGCGATGCCACGCGTGTGCTTCGGAGGAACAGCGCCAAGAAGAGCGAGAGCGCCATGACCACGCCGATAAAGCCGAGTTCCTCACCGACAATCGCGAAGATGAAGTCCGTTTGGCGCTCGGGGAGAAAACTGCCGCGCTTCTGTGTCCCCAACGTGAAGCCCTTACCGAAAAGGCCTCCCGACCCAATGGCCACCTTGCTCTGGATGACGTTGTACCCGGCACCTTGCGCGTCGTAGGCCGGATCGATGAAGACCAGAAATCGGCGCTGCTGGTACGGCTTGAGCTTGTCCCAGAGAATTGGTGCTGCCACGCCCATGACCAGGTTGGCAACGATCAGCATGGCCCCCTCTGCGAGGTACGGTCGGTACCAGAGGACGAGCGCCACGAGAATGAGGAACCATGCCCCCCACACGCCCGTGCTGAATGCCAGAATCAGGCTGATGCCCGGGCTGGCCAGCATGAGCAGCAATGGCCACGGAACACCCGCCCAGAACAGCATGGCGAAGCAGATGCCGATGAAGACCATGCCGGTCCCGAGATCGGGCTGCAACATGACCAGCACCCATGGCACCCCCACCACGAGCAACGGCTTCCACAGGTCGAGCAGCGAACGGATCCCGTCGCGTTGAGAGGCCAGTACCCGCGCCAGCATCAACGTGGTGGCAAGTTTGGCCAACTCCGACGGTTGACCGATACGACGGCCCGCAATGGTCAGCCAGCCGCTCATGCTGCGCGCCGTCCCGCCTCCCGACCCGAACACCAGCACGGCCAAAAGCAGCGCGATGCTCAGCAGGTAGATGGGCCAGGCGCTCCACTCGATCAGGCGCACGGATGCCCGGCTCACCACCCACCCCGCGCTCATGGCCACGCCGAGGAGAATGAGCTGCCGACGCCAGAGCATCTCGAGCGCGGGGTCCGGCGTATCGTTTTGCCCGGCGGAGAAGACCATGGCCAGCCCGAACAGCGACAGCAGCAGCGCCGTAACCAGCAGGGGCACGTCGATGCTCTGGCGGCGGAGTATTCCGGTAGTGGCCATGGGTCAGTCGTTGGTGACCACGTTGAGCGTAAGCTTCGCCTTGAGGTAGCGTTCCATCAGCCTGGTCGCGACTTTGGCGGCCGTTGACCCGTGGAGCCCTTCTTCGATGATGATGGCCACGACGATCTTCGGATCGTCGGCCGGCGCGTATCCCACGAACCAGGCATTGTCCTCCTGCCCATTCACCTGGGCCGTCCCGGTCTTGCCGGCGATGGTGAGCCCCTGAATCTGCGCCCCGGCGGCAGTACCCCGGGTCA
>CAZNZG010000302.1:0-3960 GCA_964577455.1 uncultured Gemmatimonas sp.
ATGCAGCATCGCAAGATGTCCAAGTCGCTCGGCAACGGGATCGATCCGCTCGACGTCGTGAAGCTGTACGGCGCCGACGCCCTCCGTTGGACGATGGTGGCCGGCCTGGGCCTCGGCGTGGACGTCATGCTCGACCCCACGGACCTCGAGAAGTCGTTCGCCCCGGGGCGCAACTTCTGCACGAAGCTGTGGAACATCGGCCGCTTCCTGCTCTCGCGTGTGGGAACCGATCCGGTGGCCCCGCTCTCGCAGCTCGACCGGGCACAGCTCGCCCCGGCCGATCAGTGGATTCTCGAACGGCTCGATCAGGCGATCGCCGACTGCGATGCGGCGCTGGGCCCTGCCCGTCCGTCCAAACTCGCGCAGTGGAACGAACTGGCCGACTGGTATCTCGAAAGCATCAAGCCGCGGCTGGCCGCGGAAGGCACCGCCGATCGCGAAGTGGCGCGCGCGGTGCTGGCGCATGCCTTCGACGGAGCGCTGCGGCTGCTGCATCCGGTCGTGCCCTTCATCACCGAAGAGCTGTGGCAGAAACTGCCCCAGACGCCGCCGGGAGCCTTCCTCGCGCAGGCAGCCTGGCCGGTGGCAGGTGGTGAGCACACGGGCGGCGGCGCCGCGTTCGAGATGGTGCGGGAATCCGTGCAGGCGATCAGACAGGTGCGTGCGGAGTACAACGTGAATCCGGGCGCGTGGGTGGAGACCGTGCTGGTGGCCACCGGCGACGCGCAGGCGATGCTGGCGGCGCAGGCCGACACGGTGGGGTCGCTGGCGCGGGCGAAGGTGCGCGTGGACGCGGTCAATCCGGGTGGGGCCGCCGCTCAGGTGTTGCTCTCCGGCGGCGTCGAACTCGTGGTGCCGCTCGCCGGCATGATCGATCTCGACAAGGAGAAGCAGCGTCTGGAGACCGAAATCGCTCAGCTCGACAAGCAGCTCACGGCCTTGCAGGGCCGTCTCTCCAACGAAGGCTTCGTGGCCAAGGCACCGGCTGCGGTCGTGGAGGCCGAACGGGCCAAGGCGGCGGATTGGGCGTCGCGCCTCACGCAGCTGCGCGACAAGTGCGCGGCTCTGGGCGCGTGAGCCTGACGGTGAAGTCGGCGGTGCGTCGCCTGCTCGTGCTGGGGGCGGCGCTCGTTGGCGGGACCGCCTGTGCCAATCAGGCCCTGCCCCCGGGCGGTCCTGAAGACCAGGCCCCGCCTCTCGTACTCAAGATCACCCCGGAGCCCCGGTCGGTGATCGCGCGTCCGCGACAGGTGGAGATCCGGTTCGATGAAGTGATCAGCGAAACGCCGAAGGCCGGCGGACGCGACCTCAAGGACCTGGTGTTCATCAGTCCCAAGAGCGGGGAGCCGCGTGTGGACTGGAACCGCAATGCCATCCGGATCAGGCCCTCGAAGGGGTGGCGGCAGAACACCGTGTACACGGTGCAGATCAAGCCGGGCATCCAGGACCTTCGCAACAACGGCCTCGACACGCTCATCAAGGTGGTCTTCTCCACGGGGCTGCCGATCCCCGACTCGCGAATCAAGGGGGTGGCCTTCGACTGGGCTGCCGCCAAGGGGTTGAGCGGTGCCGTCATCGAGGCCGTCGCGCAGGATACCACCGTCGTGTACCAGGCGGTGGCCGACTCGGTGGGGCGCTTTGAACTGGCCAACATCCCGATCGGGCCGTACCTGCTGCGCGCCTACGGCGACCGCAACACCAACAAGGATCTCGATCCGCTCGAGATGTGGGACTCGCTGCGCGTCACGCTCACCGGTTTCGCGGAGACGGAGTTCTACGCCTTCGCGCGCGATACCGTGGGGCTGCGCATTCAGAACATCGAGCCGACCGACAGCAACCGCGTGCTGAAGGTGACCTTCGACAAGCCGTACGCACTCGACCAGTTCTTCGTGCCCGACGGTGTGCGGCTCGTGCGCCTTCCCGATTCGGCACGCGTGAGCGTACAGCTGGTGCAAACGGCGCCGCAGAAGCTGCAGGCCGACTCGCTGAACGCGAAGCGCAAGGCCGACTCGGTGGCCGCCGACGCTGCGAAGAAGGACACCCTCTCGCCCGCGCAGCGCGCCCGCCGCGACTCGATCGCGCAGGTGCGGCGGGCCGACAGCGTGGCGGCTGCGGACCGTCAGAAGCGCGAAGCGGCCCGGCAGGCGGCACGGGCACGCGGCGGTCGCTACGTGCCCCCCGACACCACGCCGCCCCCCAAGATGTCACGCCCCCGGGTCTTCACGGAGGCGTACATCCGGCTCGATTCGGCGCTCGCCCCCGCCACGTCGTATCGTCTCACCATGACGGGGGTGGTGAGTCTCAACAAGATCGTGAAGGCGCCGGCCCGCACCTTCACGATTCCGCGGCCCCCCAAACGCGACAGTATCAAGACCGACGCCCGGGCCGATTCGGCGAAGGCGGGACCGGCGAGAACCGACTCCGCGGGGCGCCCCGCCCCAGTTCGCCCTGCCCCCGTGCGCCCCGATACGCTCACCCGTCGCCGATGAACCGCCCCGCCCTCTTCATCGACCGGGACGGCACGCTCATCGCCGACGCGCATTATCTCGCCGACGCGTCGCGGGTGGTGCTGCTCCCCGAGACGGGGCGCGCGGTGGCGCTGGCGAATGCCACCAACGTGCCCGTGATCATCGTGACGAACCAGTCCGGGATCGCGCGCGGGCTCATCACGGAAGCGCAGTACGAGGCCACGCGCACGCGGACCGAGCAGCTGATCGCCGACGCGGGCGGGACGGTGCTGGGCACCTATCACTGCCCGCATCTGCCCAGTGCGGCCTGTCGCTGCCGCAAGCCCGGTACGGCGCTGTACGAGCGGGCCGCCGCCGATCATGGACTCGATCTCGCCCACAGCGCATACATCGGCGATCGGTGGCGTGATGCACAGCCGGCGCTCGCCACCGGCGGCATCGGCATTCTGGTCCCGGGTGTCGAATCGCCCGCCGAAGATGTGGAGATGGCCCGCTCCTCGGCCTCCCCGCGCATTCATGTGATGGAGTCGCTGCTTCACGCCGTGCAGCTGGCGTTGCAGACTCTTGGCGCGTCACCCACCTGACGCGCCCCTCTCCGCCAACCGTCCGCCCGCGTTCATGAGCACCCCTCCCGATCCGTCCGCACGCCGCCGCTCCCGCATCGCCGTTCTGGCGTCGGGGGGTGGGTCCAACCTGCAGGTGCTCATCGACCACTTCGCCGGCCCGGCGCAGACGATGGGAGAGATCGTGTGGGTGGGCTCGGATCGCGCCGATGCCGGCGCCCTGACGCGAGCCAGCCGTGCGGGGATCGCCACGGGAGTGATTGCCGATCCGCGCGACGGAGAGACGCTGGTGGCCACGCTGCAGACGGCGGGGGTGGAGCTGCTGGTGCTGGCGGGCTACCTCAAGCTGGTCCCCGAGCCAGTGGTACGTGCTTTCCACGGGCGTCTGCTCAACATCCACCCGGCGCTGCTCCCCGCCTTCGGGGGCCCCGGCATGTACGGCATGCGCATCCACACCGCAGTGCTGGATCATGGGGCGACGATCACGGGCGTGACCGTGCACTTCGTGGACGAGCATTTCGACCGTGGCCCCATCGTGGCCCAGTGGCCGGTGCCCGTGCTTCCGGGCGACACGCCCTCGTCGCTGGCCGCGCGCGTCCTGAAGGCCGAACACCGCCTGTTCCCCCTCTGCGTGGCCGCGGTGGCCAGTGGCGCCATCGTCCTTGGCGATGATCTCCGGGTACACGGCCACCTCGACATCCCCGTTGGCCTCGCCGCTCCGGAATGGCGGTTCGGACTCGAGCCGGACACAACCGGCGATCTTCAGGCGTTTGCCCAGGATGCGGCCAGGTTGTTCCCCCGCTGACGCACATCCCGTGGGCGCCCCGCCCGGGAGCCGCGCCCGCGTTCCCTCGACATCGCACGATTTCCATGCGCGCCCTTCTCTCCGTTTCCGATAAGTCCGGCCTCGTGCCGTTTGCCCAGGGCCT
>CAZNZG010000303.1:0-3916 GCA_964577455.1 uncultured Gemmatimonas sp.
GACTGTTAATCACCCTGTCGGGGGTTCGAGTCCCTCCCCGGGAGCTGCAAAAAAAAGCCGTCGCGCGTGACCGATCCGGTTACGGCGACGGCTTTTTTGCGTCTACGGGCACAAACCCATGCGCCTGCCGGCGTTCCCGCAGGGCGGGAAATACGCCGCAGGGCCAATGCAGGACCCGCTTGCAGAGGGCATCCGGCGCCTGACCGTCACACCGCGGGCAATATTCCCTACGGAATGCCCCAATGATGCGTATTTCATGTTGAGTTGGGCATTCACCGCGCGTCGTGACAGTGGAGACCAGCGACGGACTGCCGTGTCAGACTGGTCACCCCGTTCGTATGTAGGCGACCCCGCGACGACGCACTCCGTGCCGTCCGGCGCAGCGGTCGTGACCCTTCACTCCACCGTGGTCATGTCTACTTCCCTGCGGCGCCCGCGTCTTGGCTATTCGATGACCGAACTGCTGATCGTGGTTGCCTCGCTTGCCGTGGTCTTCGCGCTCGTCGCGCCTCGCATGACCACCTTGCGCGAGGGGGCCTCGCTGCGCGCCGCGCACCAGGAGCTGGCCGCAACGTTCAGTGCGGCTCGCGCCGCTGCCCTCCAGAAGGGGAAGCCGTCGTTCCTGACCCTTTCGTCGAACGCGGTGACCGTGCGCGTGAACAGCGGGCTCGCCTCGCAGCTCGTGACCGTCTACGGGCCGATCCGGTTCGACCAGTCGCTGGGCGTGAGCGTCCGTTCGCTCGGCAACGCGCCCAATGTGGTGAGCTACAACGGGCGCGGCATGATGATGAACGTGATGGACGAGGACGAGGACGACGAGGTGTTCCGGTATGAGCTGCGCACCGGCGCGTCGCGTGACACGCTCTGCATCAGTCGCGCCGGATTGATCCTGTCGAAGACCTGTCAGCTATGAGTACACCACGGAGGCGAACCATGCAGCCTGCCCTTCCCCGTCGCCAGCGTGACGGCGTCACCCTCATCGAGGTGCTGATTGCCGTGATCATGCTGGCCGTTGCCGTTGGCGGGCTGCTTGGCAGCTCGGCATCGGTCGCGCGGCAGATGGGCGGCGGTGCCTCACAGATGGCTGCCGCCGGCGTGGCGCAGGCACGACTGGATTCGCTGACCAGCCTTTCGTGCGCGCAGCTCGAGGCAGGCGCCGCAAGCGGCACCACCCTGCAGCGCGGCGTGCGGGAATCGTGGACCGTGACCGATGGCCGCAACATCAAGACGATCAACGTCCGCATCACCATTCCGCGTCGCGCCAATGAACTCCGCTATCAGATGGTGATCCCATGCCGCGACTGACCCGGGCGCGGCGGGGCTTCTCACTCGCCGAACTGCTGATCACGCTGGGCATTCTGTCCGTCCTGGGGCTGATCGTGTCCCAGCTGATGATGGGGCAGCAGCGCTTCTTCCAGCGCACCAATGAGCAGATGAACATGCGTCGCGAGCTCCGGACCGCGATGAGCCTGCTGCCGGCCGACCTGCGCTCGATCTCTTCCTCGGGTGGGGATCTCACCAACTTCGGTTCGGAGTTCGTCCAGTTCCGCGCCGTGATCGGGGCTTCCATCATCTGCGGCAAGGCCAGCGCCACGGTCATGGATATCCCGCCCCTCGAGATGGCCCGCAACACCCTGACCAGCTGGTACACGCAGCCGGTGGCGGGCGACACCCTCTGGGTCTTCAACGACTCCCTGCAGCGTGGCGCCGAAGACGACGAGTGGAAGCCGCTCCGCATCACGGCGGTGTCCGAATCGGCCACCCTCTGCCCGCTGTCGCCGTTCACCGATGCCACGCTCGACGCCGGCAAGCTGCGGTACCGAATAACGGTGGCGAGCAACATGGGTGACTCCGTGAAGGTGGGCAGTGCCATCCGCTTCACCCGCAGCATGCAGTACTTCCTGGAGGACGAGGACAGCGGCGCGTGGTACCTGCACCGTAGTGAGTACCTGCGCGGCAGCTGGTCGGACCCGGTGGCGGTCAGCGGGCCGTATGCGCCGCCCGGCGCCAGTGGGACCGGGGGGATCCGCTTCGCCTACTTCGACAGCCTCGGCGCCCCCGTCACCAGCGTGGCAAACAGCCGACGCGTGTCACGGATCGATCTGCTGCTGCGCGCCAAGGGCGAGAACAGCTCGGGCAAATTCGGCACGACCGGCACCAGCAACACCGATTCGCTCGCCTTCCGCATCGCACTGAGGAACCGTCAATGACCATGCCCGTGACTGCCCCGGACGAACAGACCGACAGCACCGTGCGCACCCGGGTGACGCGTACCCGTCGAGGGATGGCGCTCATTCTCACGCTGGTGGTGGTGGTGGTGCTCGCCGCCCTCTCCACCGGTGCCGTCGTGAGTTCCATGCAGGAGTTCCGCGGCGGGCGCAACGCGCTCGTGGAACAGCGGGCCTTCGCCGTCGCGGAGTTCGGGCTCAACTCAGAAATCTCCAATTGGAACCGGGGCCGCAACCTGCCACCGCCACGTGGCATGCTGATCGGCGCCATCGACTCGGCCAATGTCTTCGTGGCCCAGAGCGACACGGCCAAGGTGTACATCCAGCGCCTCACCGACAACACGTTCTGGGTGCGTTCGGTGGGACGCGCGAGCATCGGCAGCGCGCAGCTCGAAGCGCAGCGCATGACCAACATGGTGGTACGTATCGCGTACCCCACCATCAATCCGGGTGGTGCGATCGTGACGGCCGGCAACGTGCGCGTGTCGGGCTCGGCCACCGTGACCGGGCGCAACACCAACCCCACGAACTGGACGCAGTGCGCCAACATCGCGGGTCGCGACACCTTCGCCATTACCTACGCGCCGGGGAAGACGCTCGACGTGGCGGGAGCCAGCACGATCGTGGGCGGCAGCCGTGTGGACCCCGCGGCCGGTGACTCCAACACCTATGTGCGCTACGGGACGGAATCGTGGAACTCGCTGGTGGCCGCCGCGGACCTGAAGCTTCCGGGCGGGTCGTACGGCCCCGAGCCGGTGGGCACGGCAACGAGCTGCAATCTCTCGCAGCAGCTGAACTGGGGAGAACCGCTCCGCGGTGGCAACGGCCACGTGCGCGGTTGCGAAGACTTCTTCCCGATCATCTACATCAACGGCACGGCCAATCTCACACGCGGGCGAGGCCAGGGTATTCTCCTGGTCAACGGCGACGTGCGGACCGTCGGCAACTTCCAGTGGTACGGCCTCATCATCGCACGCGACGATATCGTGAAGGGCGCCGGTACCTTCGATCTGTGGGGGAGCGCCATGAGCCGCAACGCGAACGTGAACGACGACAACTCCATCGTGGGCAACTCGAACTTCCAGTGGTCCAAGTGCGCGGTGGAATCGGCCCTGCGCGGCTCGGCGATCCTTACCAGAACCAAGGAACGGAGCTGGGCTCAGCTGTACTGATGCCGTAACGCAACGGCGCACCAGTAGAATTATCGCGGGCATGGAGCGCATACTTCGGTGTGCCAGACTCCATGCCCGCTTCGCTTCGTATCGTCCAGCGAGCCAACCGTACGCTTGGCCGGGTAGCCCCCCGCACGGTGGCGCGCCTCAACCAGCGGCTCTTCGCCAGCCCGCGGCGCTTTGCCCCCCGCGAATGGGAGCTGCCCTTCGAGGCAATCGGTACGCGAAGCCGGCTCCCGAACGGGGCATCGGTCCTGTGCGCTGGCGCCGGCGAGCGCACGGTGGCGCTGGTGCATGGGTGGGAAGGGCGCGCCACCCAGTTCGCCGCCTTCGTGCCGCCGCTGCTGGAGCGCGGCTTCCGAGTGGTCGGCATCGATGGACCCGCCCACGGACACAGCCGCGGCGCACAAGCAGATCCCTATCTCTTCGCCGAAACCCTGCACGAGGCGAGCGAACGGTTCGGTCCCTTGCATGCCGTGGTCGGGCACTCCATGGGAGGCGGCAGCGCCGCGATCG
>CAZNZG010000304.1:0-1888 GCA_964577455.1 uncultured Gemmatimonas sp.
GCCTCCCAGCGCCGCTGGACAGACATGTGGCGCGAGTCGTTCGGCGTGGTCGTGGCCACCGATCGTCGGCTGTTGTACGTGGGCGCACCGCCCACGCCCCTGCTTCGTCCGCGCGACGAGGGGCCGCTTGAGCTTCTCGTGGAGAGCTACCCGTACGACGCCGCCTTCACGCTCGAACCGCGCACGATCTTCCGCGGTCGCGGGCGCGGTCTCGTGCTGCGCACGCCGTCGGTCCAGGTGGACTTCATCGTGGACGACACCTCGTGGCGCAATGCCCAGCGGGTGGCCGAGGCCAGTGCCACAGCGCGCGGAGCGGTCACGCGCGATCAGCAGGCCCTCGACCGCACCATTCGTGCGGCCCCCGCCCGCGCCGAGGAGTACGTGCCCTACGTGGTGCGGCGGGGCGAGACGCTCACCGGGCTCGCGCGGCGGTTTCGCACCTCTCCCGACGTGCTCCGGCAGCTCAATCGTCTCACGTCTGACGAAATCCAGGTGGGGCAACGGCTGCGGGTCCCGAAGGTCACGGCGCAGGATTCCGTGGAGCGCTGAGGGCGGCGAGGCCCGGCGGCGGTGAGGCAGCGAGAAACGGCACGCGCCCCCGAAGCCGAAGCTCCGGGGGCGCGTGATCGGCGACTGCCGCAGCGTGCTTACTGCCCCAGCACGATCGCGAAGACGAGCGGCGCCACGATGCTCGCGTCGCTCTCGATGATGTACTTGGGCGTGTCGATCGCGAGCTTGCCCCACGTGATCTTCTCGTTGGGCACCGCCCCCGAGTACGAACCGTACGACGTGGTGGAATCGCTGATCTGGCAGAAATAGCCCCAGAGCGGCACTTCGGTGCGCTGCAGGTCCTGATGCAGCATGGGCACCACGCAGATGGGGAAGTCGCCCGCGATACCGCCGCCGATCTGGAAGAAGCCGATCGTGGACGTCTTCGTCATCTCGGTGTACAGGTCGGCGAGGTACATCATGTACTCGATGCCGCTCTTCACGGTGTGGACATTCTTGATGTCCCCTTCCATGCAGTGGCCCGCATAGATGTTGCCGTTCGTGCTGTCTTCCCAGCCCGGCACGATGATCGGAATGTTCTTCTCGGCCGCCGCGACCATCCAGGAGTCCTTCGGGTCGATCTGGTAGAAATCCTTGAGCTTCCCGCTGTTCAGGATGCGGTACATGAACTCGTGCGGGAAATAGCGTTCGCCCGACCGGTCGGCCGCCTGCCACTCCTCGAGCACCGCCTTCTCGATGCGACGGATCGCCTCGGCCTCGGGGATGCACGTATCCGTCACGCGGTTGAAATGCTGGTCGAGCAGCTTCTGCTCGTCCTCCGGCGTGAGGTCACGGTAGTTGGGCACGCGCGCGTAGTGATCGTGCGCGACGAGGTTGTAGATGTCTTCCTCGAGGTTCGCGCCGGTGCACGTGATCATGTGCACCTTGTCCTGGCGGATCATCTCGGCGAGCGAGATGCCCAGCTCGGCGGTGCTCATCGCACCGGCGAGGGTGACCATCATCTTGCCACCCTTGTCGAGGTGACTCACGTATGCGTCGGCCGCATCGATCAGCGCCGCGGCGTTGAAGTGCCGATAGTTGTGGCGAAGAAACGCCGTGACCGGCGCGGAAGTGGACTGGGCCATGGAAAGGTCGGTGTCTGACGGTCAGCGCGCCCACGGGCAGGAACAGCCATTCGGCACCCGGCGCGAGCGAAGAATCTAATCGGTTCCGGGCGAGGGGCGGCCCCGCGCGCTGCTCAGGAACGTCGGCTGCGGGACCCGAGCCACAGTGCGCCCCCCACCAACAGGGCAGCCACGGTAGAGGCGCCGTTGGCCGCCGCGCCGAGCGCCGCCACCACGCACATCGCCGCCGCGATGGAGGTGAACGACGGGGAGCG
>CAZNZG010000304.1:1988-3914 GCA_964577455.1 uncultured Gemmatimonas sp.
GCCGATGCGCGCGGCGAAGCGGCGGCGCGCGGTGCGGCGCCGGGGGTGACGGTCCCATCGCTCCCCATGTCCCGGCTCATGTGCCACCCGACCGCGTCGACGAGCACTTCGAGCAGCCGACGCGCCGGGGCCGGTATGGCGCTCCCGTGCCGACGCAGCACCCGTGCGGCCTCCTCGAGACGACGGTCTCGCTCGCCGCCACCGAACAGGCGTGCGGACTCCTCGCCGGCGATGCCCCGCAGCAACGGCCACAGCTGCGCGACGAGCGGCGTGACCGGCGACGGACTCCCCTCATCGCCCTGCACGACCACCATCAGCGACGACAGCACGGAACGGGCCGCGTGTGCCTGCTCGGGCGTGCAGGCGCTCGCCAGCGCCCCGCCGCTCGAACAGGCGCGCATGAGCAGACGCGCGGTGCGCACCACGTCGTCGGGCCCCATCGCCGCCACGCGCGCACCGAGCCGCCCGAACGCGGACTCGAGCACGTCACCACTCCCCCGCCACATGGCGATGGGATCGGCATCGACGTCCGGCATCTCGTCGACGATATCGTCGGCCGCCGTCCCCGGCACGCGGTCGGCCAGGTCGTCCGGCCTGTCAGCCACGGCGGCATCGGCCACGGGGGCGTCTGCCAAGGGGGCGTCGGCTGCTACGGCATCGGCGACTACGGCATCGGCGCCGTCGGGGGGTGTCCCGTGGTCACGCACCTGGTCGCGGAGCGGCATCGATTCGCGTCGCGCGCGGTCGGCCTGCGCGCTACGGATGGCGGTGCGGGCCCAGACGAATGCCGGATGATCGGCATAGAGCACCGACAGGCGGTCGAGCTCGTGGTGGGCATCGTCGAGATGCCCTTGCCGCGCGAGCACCACGGCCTGCTGCGCGGTGAGCACCGGATCGTCGGGAGCCGTCTCGAGTGCGGGGGCCAACGCCGCGCGTGCGCCGGACAGATCGCCCATGAGCGCGCGCGCCACCGACTGCACGAGTCGCAGCGCCAGCGACGCGGGACGACTGACGAGCGCTTCTGCCGCGACTCGTTCGCCCTCACCGGGGAGCCCCAGCACCGTGAGCGCGCCCGACCGCAGGTACCACCCTTCCTCGCTGTGTTGTGCGCGCGCCCACACCGCATCGAGAGCCACCAGCGATTCGCTTGGACGCTGACGCAGCAGCTGTCCCCGCGCCTCCTCCATGCCCATCTCCATGGCCACGGGCGCCACCGCGCTCCGCGTCTCGACGACATCGGGGCTGAAGAGCAGGTCCACCAGCGAGACGCCGCTCCGCCCGAGCGGAGAGTTCGCCCCCGGGTTGGCCCGCGGGCCCGTCTTCTCGACCGGTACCACGGCGCGCGACGGCCCCACCGGCCGCACTGGAGCGGACGGCGGTAACGGGACGCCTCCTGCGGCGCCGTTCACCCCGGTGACATCAGGCGGCATATGGGCAATATCGTCGGATCACTGCGCGCGCTGCAGTCTGCTGCATGCGGCGGCGGCGTCTTGCCGCCGTGGCTGAGTGACCTCAGACCAACGTTTCGACGAGGGCTTCCTCTTCGTCGACGCGCACGTACGCCCCCACGGACTCCATCCAGCGATACGCGCCACCGTGCGAGTCCAGCACGAGCATGCGACGTGTGGTGCTGTGCTCGTACAACCTGAGTTCGCCCACATCCACGGGTCCGCCCACGAAGCCGACGAACCAGAAGGCCGCCGACGCGTCCGCCGCCGCCGCGCCAAAGACCGCAGTCAATGCGCGCTGGAGCGGATACCAGTCCGGTGGTCGGTAGGGAGGGAAGATATCGTCTGATGACATGGGCACGGTCGTTACGCGCTGGACGCGTCGTGCCTGAGCCCGTCACGAATCGTCACAGCGGTGGCCGTTCGTGTTCCCTTCTTCCGGCACGCACGAGGTGCGACGCGAGGTGAGGCGCGAGAT
>CAZNZG010000305.1:0-3898 GCA_964577455.1 uncultured Gemmatimonas sp.
ATGTCACCGATTCCCGGTGGCAGTCCGTGCGCGGCTTCCCCATGCCTGGGCGCGCATGGTCCGTCGCGCTCACGGTGCAGCCACGACCGTAACGCGTGGCGGCCGACTGCAGGCGTGGTTACGCACGCCCGCAGGCATGTCCAGGATCGCTGGTCTTACTCCTCACGTGTTTCCAATGAACCTGCATCTCCACATCTCCTTGGTGCATCGTCGCGTCGCGTCATTCGCCCTCGCCATTGCCGGCCTGTTCACATCGGCGTGTGGCAGCGACAATCCCACGCAGAGTACGCCACAACCGCCGCGAGGTATCGTGGTGCTCGATGGCTTCATCCAGCCGGGATACACCTTCGTCGGCGATACCGGTACGACGACCACCAGGCTCGCGCTCGGTCCCGCCACCGAATTCGACGCTGGTGGTTTCACGCTCGAACGTGACACGGCGCTGGCGGTCTCGAGCCGTGGCGCGGGCGACCTGCTCTACGTCACGAATGTCGCCACCAGTACCAACCGCAGGCTGCAACTGCCTGCGCGCAGCAATCCGGGGCGCGCGCGCCTGTTCCGCGGCAGCAATGGCCAGTCACTCATCGCGGCCGCGTTGCGCGACTCGTCGGCCATCGCGCTGGTCAGCGTGACGGGGGCGGGCAACCCCACCAGCACCCGCATCGTCAATGCGGGCGTGTGCCCCACCGACATGTTCCAGTACGACAATGCCACGTGGGTCGTGGACGCCAACAGCAATTGTCGGGTGAACTACGCGGTGCAGGGGGATGTGCGCCTCATTCGTATTCCCAACAGCGGCTCGGCGCGCGATACGCTCCGTCTGACCGGCGTGCGCGGCTCCAGTGCCTCGGCCATCGTGAAGGGAGATGTGGCCTACATCAGTGCGGGGGGGGACGCGAACTTCGCCAGCTTTCCGTTCACGTTGAACGCGTCCGGCGCCATTGCCAGGGTCGACCTGCGCAACCGCCGTGTGCAGCTCACGCGGGCCATGCCCACGGGTACGTACGGTGCTGGCGTCAAGGCAGGGCTCGACGGGTTCCTGTATGTGTCGCTGTACGAGAATTTGACCAACTTCAACGATCGCATCATCAAGCTGCGCGCCGACGACCTCACCAGCGTCAGCAACGGCACGTCTCCGTGGCTCGACCTCAAGACGGCAGCGGGGGCGGAGGTGCGGTGTGGCAGCGGCATTGCCGACCAGCTTGGACGCCTTCACTGCATCGCCAACGGCACCGGGTCGGTGACCTCGCTGATCGTCTTCACGCCGTCCTATGTCGAAACGCGCCGCGTGACGGCCGGGCAGGGCGGGGTGGACCTCGGACTGCGCTGACCCGCCACCCTTCGGCGGACGCGGGGTGGGCGGCTAGCTTTGGGGGTGCCCCTGCTCGTCACCGACGCCATCGTACTGCATGCCGCGCCCTATCTCGAGTCCAGCCGCCTGCTGCGGCTGGCCACGCGAGAGGCTGGCGTGCAGTCGGTCGTGGCGCGCGGTGCACGGTCCAGCAAGAAGCGATTCGGCAGTGCGGTCGATCTTTTTGCCGAGGGGCAGGCGCAGATTCAGCTCAAGCCCGGCCGTGATCTGCACTCGCTCAACAGCTTTGATGTCACGGTGTCGCGCCCGGCACTGGCGCTGGACCTTGGCCGCTTCACGGCGGCCAGCGCCATGGCCGAGTGTGTGCTGCGCCTCGTACACGAGGAGGCGGCTCCGGCAGCCTATGGCGCGCTCGTTCGCGGCCTCGATCAACTCGCCGCAGCGTCGTCGGATCGAACCGCCACCGTCACGCTGAGCGCGCTGTGGCAGTTGGTGGGAGAGGTCGGGTTTCGCCCGGCGATCGATCACTGCGCCGAGTGCCATGTCGACATTCCTGCCGACGCCGAAGTGCGGTTTCATCATCGTACGGGTGGCGCCCTGTGCGAGCGATGTGGTCGGCTCATTCCGGGCGGCCGACGCTTACCGCCATCGGCGCGGCAAGCGCTTCGCCGATGGCTCGGTGAAGGCGTTCCCCCAAACGACTCGGGAACCGACACCCTACACGACGTGGTCCTCGACGAAGCGGAGGCCCGCGCTCACCAACGGCTGCTGCGGGAATTCCTCGGCCAGCATCTCCCCGACCCGCGTCCGCTCAAGGCCTGGCTGGTGTGGGAGCAGGGCGCCTGGTGAGCGACAAGGGGAGTGTATATAAAGTGATGCTTCAATAGATGGAACCTAAAGTATTCCAAGTATTGAAGATAGAATGAAGTTTCCTGTCCGTTTGGCCGACGGCCCCTCATCCAGCCCGCAGGATTGTTGCTTGACGCGTAGGGCTACGCGTCCTTACTTTCACAATGGACCCGACACCGCGGGTCCGCACTTCTCACCCTTAAAGGAGACGTCGACTCAGAACCTGATTCGTCAGTCGGAGAAGCACCATGAAACGTTTGTGGGGAGCACTGGGTCTGGTGCTCGCTCTCAGCGTGTTCATGCCACGAGTCGCGGAGGCCCAATCGCAGGACGGTCGGGAACGCCGCAATGGAGCAACGCTCGGACAGAATTACCCGAATCCGTTCAATCCAGAGACTCGCATTCCGTTCAGCGTGGGTGATACACCCACGTGTTCGCAGCCTGGTAAGCAGTATCGGGTCAGCCTCAGGATCTACAACATCCTCTCGGATGTGGTGGCAACCCCGGTGTTGCAGGGCGGAACAGGCGGAGTGGCCGGTGGTCAACCGCTGGAAAAAGTCGCGATCCCATGCGGTGAATATGTGGCCTATTGGGATGGCAAGGTCCAAGCAACCGGGCGGGAGGCCGCCTCAGGCGTGTATCTGTATCGCCTCGAGGTGGATGGCGTGCCGCTGGTGAAGAAGATGATCGTGGTGAAGTAAGCTGTTGCTGTGCGAGCACCACGAGACCCGTAACACCAATAGAGAAGGCGCCCCGGGTGAGCGGACCCAGGGCGCCTTTTCGTTTCCCGGCAGGTTCGATTCGCAGTGGCGGGTCCCATTCCGCCACTTTGCCATTCACCTGCACTATTGTCACGCTCCGGCTCCCTGTCGCCGGCGGCTTGCCCCCTGCACCCTGCAGGAAAGGCAGTCTGCAACCGGCACCGTCATTGCCCGTAGAGGCAGCATGATCAATCCCGACCGCTTGACCGTGAAGAGCGCCGAGGCGCTCAACGACGCCGTGGCCATTGCCCGCAAGAACGGCAATCCCCTCGTCTACGATCTGCATCTGCTCCTCGCTCTGCTCACGCAGGACGAAGGCATCGTCGTCCCGGTGCTGCAGCGCGTGGGAGCCAATGTCACCTCCATCCGTACGGCCGCTGAACAGGAGGCGGCGCGCTACGCCAAGCAGAGCGATGCGCAGCCCACCTTCAGCCGTGAGCTCACGCAGGTCGTCGATGCCGCCGAGCGTGAAGCCAAGGCGCTGGGCGACGAGTACATCAGTACCGAACACCTGCTGCTCGCGCTCTCGGATGCCAAGGGCACCGACAGCACGCGTGTCCTGACCAGCGCCGGTGCTCATCGTCAGGCGCTGCTCGATGCCCTCAAGCTCGTGCGTGGTGCGCACAAGGTCACCGACCAGTCGCCGGAGCAGCAGTATCAGGCGCTCCAGAAGTTCACGCGCGATCTCACCGAAGATGCGCGCAAGGGCAAGCTCGATCCGGTGATCGGTCGCGATGAGGAAATCCGTCGCGTCATTCAGGTGCTCTCGCGGCGGACCAAGAACAATCCGGTCCTCATCGGTGAACCCGGTGTGGGCAAGACGGCCATCGCCGAAGGACTCGCTCAACGCATCGTGAGCGGCGACGTCCCCGAGGGGCTCAAGAACAAGAAGCTCGTCTCCCTCGATCTCGGCGCCCTGATCGCCGGCGCCAAGTTCCGTGGTGAGTTCGAGGAGCGCCTCAAGTCGGTGCTCAAG